>NZ_JBEYFE010000027.1:0-143155 GCF_040634235.1 Streptomyces sp. NPDC007157 | reverse complement strand
TTTTTACATCAACAACAAAAACATTTACACCAAAATTTAATTGCGTGTGGTGTTTCTGACCCCGTAAAAATAATCGGGGGGGCCCCCCCCGGGGGGGGGGCCCCACCACCGGATGAACCGGCGAGACGCTGGAAGAAGGGCTAGAAGACCGGCGTGCCGTTCTGCGTCAGCTTCCAGTTGGCCGCCGCGAACGTCGACGGGTCTATGGTGCCCTTCGCCGTGGCGTAGGCGACCATCAGGTCGCGGACCTGGTTGGGGGTGCTGTAGACGATCTCCGCGGCGGCGATGTGCGGGTAGCCGGAGCCGCCGTTGGCGCGGTAGTTGTTGACGGCGACGACGAAGACCTGGTCGTCGGCGACCGCGGTGCCGTTGTAGCTGAGGTTCTTGATCCGGGAGCCCTCGGCCGCCGCGATGTCGATCTCGTAGTCGACGCCGGCCGCCGTGTCGTACATGTAGTCCCAGAAGCTGTTGGCGTTGGTGAGGGTGGCGGTGTCGACCGCCGTGCCGACCGGGACCTGGTGGTAGTACTTCGCCGCGTACTCCAGGTAGTCCTTGAGCTGGGCACCGGTGAGCTTCTTGCCGTACAGCGTGTTCTCGTAGACGTAGAGACCCGCGACGTCGCGGATCGTCACGTCGCCGGCCGGGATGACGGCCGTACGGCTGAAGGGCGCGGCCACCGAGATCAGCGGGAGGGCGGCGTCCGCCGTCGACAGGCCCGCCTTCACCGCGTCCATCTGGACCTGCTGGATGAAGTCGATGGCGGCGACGTCCTTCCAGCAGGCCTCGGCCGTCGACATGGTCTGGGTACAGGTGCCGATCGCGGTGTTGACGTACTTGACCACCAACTTGTGGTCGGCGGTGAGGAGTTCGGTGATCCGCGGGTCCTCCGCGACCGTGTTGCTGTTCAGGGTGGTGGCGGTCTTCTTGGTGATCTTCCAGGAGCCGTGCTCCCACTCCAGCTCGAAGTCGAAGACAGAGAGGCGGTAGCCGTAGCAGTACGGCTCGGACAGCACGACGTCCTGGCCGGTCTCCGCGTTCTTCACCGTGTACGTCGGGACGTCGACGTGGGTGTGGCCGACGAGGATCGCGTCGATGCCGGGCACCTGCTCGGCGACCAGGTTCGACGCGTTCTCCACGTAGGGGAGTTCGTCGCCCCACGACGTCGAGCCGTCCAGGCCCGAGTGGTCGGTGAGGAAGACGACGTCGCAGCCGAGGGCGCGCAGCCGCGGGACGTACTTCTTCGCCTGCTCGACCAGGCCCGTGAAGGCCATCTTCCCGGAGACGTTGTCCTTGTCCCACAGGGCGATGCCCGGGTTGGTGAGGCCGAGGATGCCGACCTTGATGTCCGGGCCGTGCGGGACCTTGATGTGCTTGACGGTGTAGGGCCGGAAGGCGGGCTTGAGCGTCTTGGCGTCCAGGGCGTTGGCGCCGAGCAGCGGGAAGTCGCACTGCTTCTCGAAGGTGCGGACGACCTCTATGCCGTAGTTGAACTCGTGGTTGCCGAGGGCGGCCGCGTCGTAGCGCATCTCGTTCATGGCGATCGCCATGGGGTGCTTGGGGCCGCGCTTGCCGTCCTTGCCGGTGATCGGGTCGACGCTCGCGAAGTAGGAGGCGAGCGAGGTGCCCTGGATGATGTCGCCGGCGTCGACGAGGAGGACCCGGTCCGCGCCCTTCTCCTTGCGGATGTTCTTCACCAGCGTGGCGATGCGCGCGATGCCGTAGGTGTTGCCCTTGGCGTCCACGGGCGCCGCGTTGGTGTAGTAGTCCCAGTTGAAGACGTGGCTGTGCAGGTCGGTGGTGCCCAGGATGGAGAAGCTCCAGGTCTTGGGCGCCTTCGGCGGCTTGGGGTGGCCGTGCCCGGACTCGGCGGCCTGGGCGGTGCCGGCACCGACGGTTCCCGCTACGGCCACGGCGGCGCCGGTGACGGCCGACTTCTGCACGAACTCACGGCGGTTCATGGGATTGACGGGCATTCAGGACTCCTGGAAGGGCGGTGAGGACGGGAGTGGCGTGCGGGGCGCGGCGGGCTACCCGCGTAGATGCTGACCCTCGCCCGTTACCGGCGTAACCACGGAAGACCCAAGGGCCGGTCAAGGATTCCCAAGACCGGCCCAAGTGGACGTGTGTAAACACGACTTACAGGAACGAGTTGATCTCGATCGTCTCGTTGCGGCCCGGGCCCACGCCGATCGCGGAGATCGGGGCGCCGGACATCTCCTCCAGGGCCCTGACGTACGCCTGCGCGTTCTTCGGGAGGTCCGAGAAGGACTTGGCCTTGGTGATGTCCTCGGACCAGCCGGGCAGGGTCTCGTAGACCGGCTTCGCGTGGTGGAAGTCGGTCTGGGAGTACGGCAGCTCCTCGACGCGCTTGCCGTCGATCTCGTACGCGACGCAGACCGGGATCTGCTCCCAGCCGGTGAGGACGTCCAGCTTGGTGAGGAAGAAGTCGGTCAGGCCGTTCACGCGGGTCGCGTAACGGGCGATCACCGCGTCGAACCAGCCGCAGCGGCGGTCCCGGCCGGTGGTGACACCCCGCTCGCCGCCGATCCGGCGCAGCGCCTCGCCGTCCGCGTCGAACAGCTCGGTCGGGAACGGGCCGGCGCCGACGCGGGTCGTGTACGCCTTCAGGATGCCGATGACCCGGCTGATCTTCGTCGGGCCCACGCCGGAGCCGGTGCAGGCACCGCCGGCCGTCGGGTTCGACGAGGTGACGAAGGGGTACGTGCCGTGGTCGATGTCCAGGAGGGTGCCCTGGCCGCCCTCGAAGAGGACGACCTTGTTCTCCTCCAGGGCCTGGTTGAGGACCAGGACCGTGTCGGCGACGTACGGGGCGAGCTTGTCCGCGTACGTCAGCAGCTCCTCGACGACCTGCTCGATGGCGATCGCGCGCCGGTTGTAGAGCTTGGTGAGGACCTGGTTCTTGACGTCGAGGGCCGCCTCGACCTTCTGGGTCAGGATCGACTCGTCGTAGAGGTCCTGGACCCGGATGCCGACGCGGTTGATCTTGTCCGCGTAGGTCGGTCCGATGCCGCGCCCTGTCGTACCGATCTTCCGCTTACCGAGGAAGCGTTCCGTCACCTTGTCGACGGTGACGTTGTACGGCGTGATGATGTGTGCGTTACCGCTGATCAGGAGCTTGGACGTGTCGACGCCACGCTCGTTCAGACCGCTCAGCTCGGAGAGCAGGACCGACGGGTCGACGACGACTCCGTTGCCGATGACCGGAACACACGTGGGCGAGAGGATTCCGGAAGGGAGGAGGTGGAGCGCATACTTCTGGTCGCCGACGACGACCGTGTGGCCGGCGTTGTTGCCACCCTGGTAACGCACCACGTAGTCGACGGAGCCGCCTAGCAGATCCGTCGCCTTTCCCTTGCCTTCGTCACCCCACTGAGCACCGAGCAGCACAAGTGCGGGCACGCGCGTACACCCCTTCCGGGCGGGGCATGTCCAAGGTCAGGGGCGTACGCGTATGTTCGGCGCCGCGTACCACCGCGACCGTCTTTGGCCGCACAACCGTCGGACCGGATGCCCCGGAATAGACGAAGCCCCTGGCGCAATAGCGCAAGGGGCTCTTGCACAGTGATGCTACCCGAGGAAGCGAGGCACGACCGAGGTGGCGACATTCGCGACGTCCGATCAGCTGCTGGTGATCATCGATCCGGCGGCACGGCAGACGGACGGTGAATCCGTCCGGATCGCGAAAGACGTGCTCAGCGCGGGTGCGACCACGAAGGTGTGTCTGCCGGACGGACCCGAGGAATTCGCCCGTGTACTGGCCCGCAGGGGGTCGCGGCGGCCGGTGGTGGTGGGCGACGACGGCGCGCTGATCCGTGCGGTGACCTTTCTGCACCGGCAGCGGGAGCTGGCCGGATGTGTGCTCTCCATGGTCCCGGTGGGGGGCACGCTGGGCGTCGCGCACGCGCTGGGGGTGCCCACCGGTGCGGTGGCGGCCGCGCGGGCCGTCCTGGACGGGGTGGAACGGCGTCTGGACCTGCTGGTCGACGACAGCGACGGGGTGGTGCTGGGCGCGCTGCGGATCCCGCCGCTGGCGGCGGTGCCGGTGACCGTGGTGCCGGCTGCGGCCCGGGGGTGGCTGCGGCCGTACCAGACCCTCGTACGGTCCCTGGCCGCCCGCCCGGCCCCGGCCGTGCACCGCCCCGGGCCCGCGCGGCTGCGGGTCGAGGTCGACGGGCGGACGGTGGTGGACCTGGACCAGCCGGTGGAGGGGATCTCGGTGACCCCGGGCGGCCGCGACGGGCTGGCCGAGGTGGAGGTACGACCGCTGTCGGTGGGCGCGGAGGCGACACCGGTACGGGCCGCCGGGCGGACGGTGACGGTGACGGGAGCGGACTTCCGGTACCGGGCCGACGTCGGGGTGACGGGTCCGGTACGGCGGCGGACCTGGCGGGTGGTGGAGGGAGCCTGGGGGCTCACGGTGCCGGGGGCCTCGTAGCAGCGGGCTCGGCGACGCGGCGGACTCCCTCTCCGCGCCGCCCCGCTCCCCCGCGCCGCTGGAGAACCCCCATGCCGCCCCGCGACGCGGGAGAACTCTCCGCCCCGCGACGCGGGAGAGCTTCTGGTGGCGTGGGACGGCCGCGGCTCAGTGGCGCCGCTCGGGCGCGTTCCCGTGGTCGGATGTGGATACGGATGTGGATGCGGATTCGTCCTTCAGCGCCACGCCCGTGACCCCCAGCTCCCGCGCCCTGGTCAGCAACGCCGCCAGCTTCCCCGCCGCCACCTCGTAGGTCAGCCCCAGCGGCGGCCGGATGTTGCTCAGGCAGTTCCGGTCCGCGTCCGTGGTCACGCCCGGCACCGGCCGGTACGTCAGGTAGGCGCCCAGAGAGTCCGCCGCCGACATCCCGGGGCGTTCGCCGATCAGGACGACCACCAGGGCCGCACCCATCGCGTGGGCGATGTCGTCGCCGAGGGCCACCCGGGCCTGCTCGGCCAGGACGACCGGGGCGATGCGCCGGTCGGGGAGGCGGGCCGCGGTGGCCCGCACCATCGCCGCCGCGTGCTCGTGCACCGCCCGGCTGGACAGCCCGTCGGCGACCACGAAGACGACGTCCCAGTCACCGGCCGGCAGGTGCGCCCGGTCCACGGGGTGGAGCCGGCGGCCCAGGTCGGGGCGCTGGAGGTAGGTCGCCCGGTCGCCGGCCGCGCTGCGCACCCGTACCGTCGCGAGCCCCGCCAGCCCCGCCGCCACCGCGTCCGGGTCGAACGGCGAGTGCACCGCGTCCCGGGCGGCCGCGTGCGCGGCCTGGAGGCCCAGCCGGTGCCGGGTGGGGAGGGCGGAGCCGGAGCGGCCGAGACCGATCCTGGCCTGGGTGTGGCGGCGCAGCAGCGGCCACAGGTCGTCGGGTCCGGCGGCGGGCGCCTCGGTCAGGTCGGTCATGCGGCCAGTTCCCTTCCGATCGCCGTCAGCGGATGGCCGCCGACCTCGCGCAGGCCGCCGTCCCCGTCCAGCAGCCCGATCGACTCCAGCCACGCCTCGAACTCCGGCGCCGGGCGCAGGCCGAGCACCTCCCGCAGGTAGAGCGCGTCGTGGTAGGAGGCGGACTGGTAGTTGAGCATGATGTCGTCGCCGCCCGGTGTGCAGATCACGAAGGAGGCGCCCGCGACGGCCAGCATGGTCAGCATGGTGGCGATGTCGTCGTCGTCCGCGTCGGCGTGGTTCGTGTAGCAGATGTCCAGGCCCATGGGCAGGCCGAGGAGTTTGCCGCAGAAGTGGTCCTCCAGGGCGGCCCGCAGGATCTGCCGGCCGTCGTAGAGATACTCCGGGCCGATGAAGCCCACGACGGTGTTCACCAGGAGGGGCCGGTAGCGGCGGGCCACCGCGTACGCCCGCGCCTCCACCGTCTGCTGGTCCACACCGTGGTGCGCGTCCGCCGACAGGGCGCTGCCCTGGCCGGTCTCGAAGTACATGACGTGGTCGCCGACCGTGCCCCGCCCCAGCCCGCGGGCCGCCTCGTACGCCTCGTCCAGCAGGCCGAGGGTCACGCCGAAGGAGGCGTTCGCGGCCTGGGTGCCGGCGATGGACTGGAAGACGAGGTCGACCGGGGCGCCGCGTTCCATCAGGTCCACGCTCGTCGTGACGTGACAGAGGACGCAGGACTGGGTGGGGATCGCGTAGCGGTCGATCACCCCGGCCAGGAGTTCCAGCAGGTCCCGCACCGCCTTCGGGCTGTCGGTCGCCGGGTTGATGCCGATCACCGCGTCTCCGGAGCCGAGCAGCAGACCGTCCAGGAGGGCGGCCGCCACTCCGGCCGGGTCGTCGGTGGGGTGGTTGGGCTGGAGGCGGGTGGCGAGGCGGCCGGGCAGGCCGATCGTCGAGCGAAAGGCGGTGACCACCCGCACCTTGCGGGCGACGGCCACCAGGTCGGCGTTCCCCATCAGCTTCGACACGGCGGCGGCCATCTCCGGCGTGACTCCGGGCGCCAGCGCGGCGAGGGCCCCGGTGTCCGCGGCCAGCAGCCACTCCCGGAACTCGCCGACCGTCAGCCCGGCCACCGGCGCGAAGGCCGCCGCGTCGTGCGTGTCGAGGATCAGCCGGGTCACGTCGTCGGTCTCGTAGGGGATCACCGGCTCGGTCAGGAAGGTGGCGAGCGGCACCTCCGCCAGCGCCCAGCGGGCCGCGACCCGCTCCCGCGCGCTCGCGGCGGCGAGGCCGGCCAGCCGGTCGCCGGAGCGTTCCGGACTCGCGGCGGCCAGCAGGCGGGCCAGGGAGTCGAAGCGGTGGCGTTCGCCGCTGAGGGTGGCCGTGTACGTGCTCATGGCGGCGACCGTACGGGCCGGGTGTTGCGGCCGGATTTCTAAAGGTCTGGTTGACAAACATTTAACGCGCCGAGACCCTCTACCGACTCATTCGGGCTACAGAGTTCCGGTCCAGTACAGCCAGCGATCAGCAGGAGAGGGGCCACCCCGATGGCAGTGGACGAGGGAGTCGCCCCAGCGGCGAAGACAGACGGGGACGGCACGGTTCACCGGCTGAAGCCCAACGCGATCGGCCTGCTCGGGGTGGTCTTCATGGCCGTCGCGACCGCCGCGCCGATCACCGCGATGACCGGCAACGTGCCCTTCATGGTGTCGTCCGGCAACGGCATCGGCGCCCCGGCGAGCTATCTCGTCGCAATGGTCGTCCTGGCAATCTTTTCCGTCGGTTTCACGTCGATGGCGAAGCACATCACGTCGACGGGCGCCTTCTACGGCTTCATCTCCTACGGTCTCGGCCGCACCGCGGGCCTGGCGTCGGGGCTGCTGGCCACCTTCGCCTACGCCGTCTTCGAGCCGGCGCTGATCGGCATCTTCTCGGTCTTCGCCAACACGACCCTGAAGGACCAGACCGGACTCGACGTCCCGTGGTGGGCGTTCGCGATCCTGATGCTCGCCATCAACGCGACCGGCACCTGGTTCGGCGTCAGCGTCGCCGAGAAGCTCCTCGTCGTGCTCCTCGGCACCGAGGTGACCGTCCTCGCCGCGATGGCGATCTCGGTCGCCCTGCACGGCGGCGGCCCGCACGGCTTCACCTTCGGGCCAGTCAACCCGGTCAACGCCTTCAAGGGCACGTCCGCGGGGCTCGGTCTCTTCTTCGCCTTCTGGTCGTGGGTCGGCTTCGAGTCCACGGCGATGTACGGCGAGGAGTCCCGCGACCCGAAGAAGATCATCCCCAAGGCGACGATGATCTCGGTCCTCGGCGTCGGCGTCTTCTACGTCTTCGTCTCCTGGATGGCCATCATCGGCAACGGCGAGACGGAGGCCGTCAAGGCCGCCTCCTCCGCGAACCCGCTCGCCCTCTTCTTCAACCCCACCGAGCACTACGTCGGCCACTGGGCGGTCGTCCTCATGCAGTGGCTGATGGTCACCGGCTCGCTGGCCTGCGGCATGGCCTTCCACAACTGCGCCGCCCGCTACATGTACGCGCTGGGCCGGGAAGGGGTCCTCCCCTCGCTCCAGAACACCGTCGGCCGCACCCACGCCCGGCACGGCTCGCCGCACGTCGCGGGCCTGGTCCAGACGGTGATCTCGGCCGTCCTGATCGGGGCGTTCTGGGCCGCGGGCAAGGACCCGTACAACGCCCTCTACGTGCTGCTGGCCATCCTCGGCACAATGGCGATCCTGGTCGTGCAGGCCGTGTGCTCGTTCGCGGTGCTGGTCTACTTCCGGAAGAACCACCCCGAGAGCCGGCACTGGTTCAGGACCTTCACCGCCCCGCTCGTCGGTGGCGTCGCGATGCTCGCCGTGGTCGTCCTGCTGGTGTCCAACATGGGCGTCGCGGCCGGCACCGAGTCCGGCTCGCTGCTGCTGAAGGCGACGCCGTGGCTGGTGGCACTGGTGGCGGCGACGGGCGTCGGCTACGCGCAGTACCTCAAGCGCCGGTCACCGGAGCGGTACGCGCTGCTGGGACGGACGGTGCTGGAGGAGACGAAGGAGCGGTAGGGGCGCGTGCGCCCGACGGTTCGTGGAAGCGGGGTGAAGGTCCCACCGTCCAGGCAGACGCCCTCGCATCCGCGTCCGTAAGGTGCGCACATGTCAGGTGAATTACGAGCGGGGCATACGGTCGCCGCATTAGCCGGACGTACGGTCGCCGCATGGGTGGCCGGTGTCCTCCTCGCCGTCACGCCGGGGGCCGCGAGCGCGGCACCCGCTCCGCACACCTTCCAGTACACCTGCGACTTCGGGATCATCAGCGGCCAGTCGATGACGGCCTCGGTCGTGTGGGACGTCTCGGACACCCACGTGGTCGGCCGGCCCACTCCCCGACTGCCGGTGACCGCGTCGGCGACGGTCGGGGCGCTCATCCCGCAGGGGCTGCGGGTGGCCGGCGCGACGAGCCTCGAGGGCACGGCGAAGGTGACCGCCGTCGTGGCCGCACCGCAGGGGAACGTCCCCGTCACCATGTCGATGGACGTGCCCGTGACCCAGATCCCGTCCTCCGGGTCCATGACGGTCCCGGCGAACGGGACCGCGCCGTCGCTGACCTTCACCAAGGCGGGCATCGCGAGCATCGTCGTCGGCGCGATCAACCTGAGCGTCACGCCGAGACGGGCGGACGGCAGCACGACCCCGCTGGGCACGGTGAACGCGTCGTGCAGCGTGGACTCGGACCAGGACAAGGTTCTGGCCTCGTTCCGGATCCTGCCCAAGGCGCAGGGGCAGCCGTCGCCCACGACGTCCGGGACGGGGACAGGGGGCGGGGGCCGTGGCTCGGGATCCGGGTCAGGGTCAGGGGCGGGGTCCGGCTCGGGGGCGGGGGCGGGGTCCGGCTCGGGGGCGGGGGCGGGGTCCGGCTCGGGGGCAGGGGCCGGGAGTCAGGGAGGTGGGGGGACCTCAGGGACTCACCCTGGCGCCTCCCGCAGCCCCGACCCGAGCGGCTCGGTCACCGCGAGCGGTACGGCATCGGTGTCGGCGTCACCCGCCTCGGGCGGCGCTCCGACCTTCTCCGCGCCCAAGGCCCGCTCCGACCTGCGCTCCAGCGCGCAGGACCGCACGGCCTTCCCGGTCGCGCTGCGCGCGGCGGCCGGCGTGCTGGTCGTGGCCCTGGCCGCGGTGGGCAGCGCGATGTGGTTCCGGCGACGCCGGGGTGACGATGCCTGAGGGCACGGCGGGCGGGAAGGAGCAGCCGCCGCGCAGCATGAACGCGAACCAGTACGGCGACGGCACGCAGATCGTCGCCGGATCCATCGGGGTGCAGAACAACAATTACACCTACACCGAGCGATCTCGGAGCGGACTGCCGGCGAAAGCCGACCAGTTGGCCGAGTTCGTCCGGCAACGCCGGCAAGAGGAGGAGACACAGCTCGGTATCAGGGATCCCCAGCTGCTGCCCGTGCGCTGGGAGCCTCCGAACGACGAGACGTTGGCGAGGGATCACCCGGAACTCATCTGGGGAGACCGGGGCGAGGGGAACCTGAGCGGAGGTCTGAACGGCATCGCGGAGTTCTACGAGAGCATCCCGTCCGGCCGCCTGGTGGTGCTGGGCAGGGCCGGTTCGGGAAAGAGCGTGCTGGCCATGCAGTTCGTGCTGCAGTGGCTCAAGAAACGCCCCGCCGGCGCACCCGTGCCGGAGATCTTCAGTCTCGCCTCGTGGAACCCGGAAGAGGAACCGCTGAACGACCGGCTGAGTCACCAGCTGAGCCGTGACCAGCCCTGGCTGACCGCCGTCGACTCCGACGGGGAGACGACGCTGGCCGAGAAGCTGGTGGGTGTCGGGCTGATCCTGCCCGTCCTGGACGGTTTCGACGAGATCTCCAAAAGCCTCCGCGGGGCCGCTCTGGAGCAGCTCTCCGAGACCTCCCTGCCGTTTGTCCTCACCAGCCGCTACGGCGAGTACAGGAACGCGGTCAAGGGCAGGGGGCTGCACAAGGCCGCCGTCGTACGACTGGCCGATCTGCCTCCGGCCGACACGGTGACGTATCTCCGGTTCAGCAGTCCCCCGGACGCCAAGTCGGCGTGGGACCCGGTGCTGGACGACATGGACGCCAACCCTGACGGTCCGCTGCGCCGGGCGCTCTCCACACCGCTGATGGTCGCCCTGGCCGCGGCCGTCCACGGCGAGCGCGGCACCAGCGGCCCGGATACGCTGCTGGACGCCGCGGAGTTCCCGACCCCGGACCGCCTCGAGCGGCACCTTCTCACCGCGTTCCTCCCCTCGGTGTACCGGCGCCCGGCGCAGGCGCGACGCGCCCAACGCTGGCTCACCTACCTCGCCCATGACCTGGAGCAGCGCAAGACCCGCAACCTGGCCTGGTGGGAACTGGGCACCACGCTGCCGCTGCGGCAGCGGACCGCCGTGATCGCGTTCCTCGCCGGGCTGTCCTTCGCCTTCGTCACCGCGGTCGGGAACATCCCCGTCGACCTGATCGCCACCTCGCACGGGCTCGGCTTCGCCGTCCGGCGCGGGCTGGTCGTCGGCTCCCTGCACGGGCTGCTGATCGGAGCGGCGTTCGGCTTCATCTACCACCGGGCGAGCGGCAACGACCTGCTGAAACCGTCTCCGATCGAGATCACCTTCCGCCGTGATGCCCAACGGCAGCTGGGGGAGAGGTTGTTGAGGAGGATCACCATCGGTTCACTGGTCGCACTGGCGGGCGCGCGCCATCGTCGGTGTCGACCGCTCCGTCGTGCCGTGGCTCGGACTCGACGACGGGCTCGGCGGCGGGCTGGTGTCCGCGGCCCAGTTCCCGCTCATCGTGGGTCTCGGGACCGGGCTGGTGCTCGGCATCACGGCCTGGCTGGAGGCAACGGTCGACCTGGACAAGTCCGTGAGCTGCGTCGGCCTGTTGCGGGTGAACCGGAGGAACGTCCACGCCCACATCCTCGTCTGGGCGATCGTGTTCGGCTTCATCGCCTGGTTCGCGGGCAGCTTCACCGAGACCCCGCTCCGCAGCTTCCAGCAGGGCCTCGTCTTCGGCATCGAGGGCGCGTTCGCCGGCGGCCTCGGCTACGGGCTCTGTCTGACCGCGTGGGGGCAGTGGATCGCACTCGCCCGCGTCTGGCTGCCGCTGACGGGCCGGCTGCCCTGGCGGCTGGTCACGTTCCTCGAGGACGCGTGCGACCGAAGGGCGTTGCGGCGGGCGGGAGCGGTGTACCAGTTCCGGCACGGACGGTTGCGGGAGCAGCTGACGGCACCGCCCGAGGTGCCGTCGGACGGCACCCCCTGACGGCTGACGGGACGTTTCACTCCCGCCCGAAGAGGTCGTCCCGGTGCACCCGCCAGCGCTCCATCATCGCCGCGATCTCCTCGTCCACGAACTCGAAGAACGCGAGCGTCTCGGCCATCCGCCGCCCCGCCGGGGTGTCGGCGCCGAGGCTGCTCATGCCCTCCCGCAGCGCCCCCTCCCACCGCTTGATCACGGCCTCCCGGTTGGTGAGGGCCTCGTACCACTGGTTGCTGTGCACCCGGTACCGCTCCCGCCGGGAGCCCGGTTCCCGCTCGCGCGCGACCATGTGCTGCTGGGCCAGATAGCGCACCCCGCCGGACACCGCCGCCGGGCTGACCTGCAACTGCTCCCCCAGTTCCGCCGAGGTCAGGGTGCCCGAGTCGGACGCCAACAGGGCCGCGAAGATCCGGGCCGGCATGCGCTGCATCCCGGCCTCCACGAGCTGTGCCGCGAAGCTCTCGACGAACTTCGAGACGGCCTCCTGATCGCGCCCCATCGCATCCGTAGTCATGGTCACCAGCCTAGCCGGGGTTTCTACACTTCCTTAACTTCACAATTTTCTGAAGACAGCGTACGTTCTGAACCATGACGAAGGCCATCACGGTCGCCGGGCTCCACAAGCCCTTCGGCCGCACCCACGCACTGAACGGCCTCGACCTGGACGTCGAGGCCGGGGAGGTGCACGGCTTCCTCGGCCCCAACGGCGCCGGGAAGTCCACCACCATCCGGGTCCTGCTCGGCCTGCTGCGCCCCGACTCCGGCGCCGCGCAGATCCTCGGCCGCGACCCCTGGAAGGACGCGGTGGCGGTGCACCGCAGGATCGCCTACGTCCCCGGAGACGTGACCCTCTGGCGCAACCTCTCGGGCGGCGAGGTCATCGACCTCTACGGCCGGCTGCGCGGCGGCCTCGATCCGCGTCGCCGGGCCGAGCTGCTGGACCGCTTCGAGCTGGACCCCACCAAGAAGGGCCGCACCTACTCCAAGGGCAACCGGCAGAAGGTCGCCCTGGTCGCCGCGTTCGCCTCGGACGTGGACCTGCTGATCCTGGACGAGCCGACCTCCGGACTGGACCCCCTGATGGAGGAGGTCTTCCAGCGCTGCGTGGAGGAGGAGCGCGACCGCGGCCGTACGATCCTGCTCTCCTCCCACATCCTGAGCGAGGTCGAGGAACTCTGCGACCGCGTCAGCATCATCCGTAACGGCCGTACCGTCGAGTCCGGTTCACTCGCCGACCTGCGCCATCTCACCCGGACCAGCGTGACCGCCGAACTCGCCGGCCCGCCGAACGGGTTGGCCCGTCTCCCCGGCGTGCACGACCTCGACGTCCAGGGCCACCGGGTCCGCCTCCAGGTCGACGCCGAGCAACTCACGGCCGTGCTGCGCTCGTTGAGCGAGACCGGCGTACGCTCCCTGACCTCCACCCCGCCCACCCTGGAGGAACTCTTCCTGCGCCACTACCAGGACGAGGCGGCCGCCCGATGACCACCCTCACGGGCACCGGCACCCTGCTGCGCTTCGCGCTGCGCCGCGACCGCATGACGACACCGGTCTGGATCGCGGTGAACGCGCTGATGGTCCTCTCCATGCCGAACACGCTGAAGACGCTCTACGGCACGGAGTCCGAACGCACCGACCTCGTCCGCCAGTTGGGGACCAACGCCTCCTTCCGCGCCCTGATCGGCCCGCTCCACGACACCTCGCTCGGCGGTCTGACGGCGTGGCGGGTGGGCGTGTACGCCGGTGTCCTCGCGGCCGTCACCAGTCTGCTCGTCGTCGTACGGCACACCCGTGAGGAGGAGGAGACCGGCCGCGCGGAGCTGCTGGCGTCCGGCGCGGTGGGCCGCCGGGCGTCGCTGACGGCGGCCCTGCTGGCGGCGGCCGTGGCCAACGGGGTGCTGGCCCTGCTGATCACGGCGGGCCTGGCGGGACAGGGAGTCGCCGGGGCGCTGTCCTTCGGGCTCGGCCTGGCCGGAACCGGCATGGTCTTCGCGACGGCGGCGGCGATCGTGGCGCAGCTGACCGAGAGCGCACGCCTGGCGCGGGGCCTGACGTCGGCGGTCCTGGGCGCGGCCTTCGTGCTGCGCGCGGCGGGCGACTCGGCGAGCGGCTCCGGGTCGTCACCGCTGACCTGGCTGTCGCCACTGGGCTGGCTGGGGAATCTCCGGCCCTTCGCCGCCGAACGCTGGTGGGTGCTGGCGCTGTTCACGGCCGCGGTGTCGGCGCAGGCCGGGGTGGCCTACGTCCTGGCCGGCCGCCGTGACCTGGGGATGAGCTTCTTCCCCGCCCGCCCGGGCCCGGCCACCGGCCGCCTCGGCTCCGCCGCCGCGCTCGCCTGGCGGCTCCAGCGGGGCGGCGTACTCGGCTGGTCGCTCGGCTTCTTCCTGGCGGGGATCGTCTTCGGCGGGCTGGCGGACGGGGCCGCCGATCTCGTAGGCGACAACGCCAACGCCCGGGAGATCTTCGAGCGGATGGGCGGCCAGAGCGGGGTCACCGACGCGTTCCTCGCCTCGATGGTCGGGATCATGGGGCTGATCGCCGCGCTGTACGTCGTGGCGTCCGTCCTCCGGCTGAACGGCGAGGAGACCGCGGGCCGCGCCGAACCCCTGCTGGCCTGCGCGGTGGGCCGGCTGCGCTGGGCGGCCGGGCATCTGACGATCGCGTTCGGCGGCTCGGCCCTGATCATGCTGCTGGCGGGCCTGGGCTTCGCGGTCGGCTACGGCAGGGAGGTGGGCCCGGTGCTGGGCGCCTGCCTGGTGCAGCTCCCGGCGGTCTGGGTGATCGGCGGCCTGGCGCTGCTGCTGTACGGGGTCGCACCCCGGCTGACCCCGGCGGCGTGGGGAGTCGCGGTGGCGGTGCTGCTGATCGGCTGGGTGGGCCCGGCCTTGAACGCCCCCCAACTCGTCCTGGACCTCTCCCCCTTCGGCCACCTGCCGAAGCTGCCGGGCGGGGGGATGGCGTGGGGGCCGGTGACGATCCTGATGGGCCTCGCCGTGCTGCTGGTGGGCAGCGGGCTGGCGGGACTGAGACGCCGGGACATGACCGGCTGACGGCAGCCTCTCAGCCGACGTACTGCTCGAGTTCCTCGGTGTCGAGTTCGATACCGTCCTGGTGCCTCCCTTCGCAGGCAGGCACCAGCTTGGCCCGTCATTCGCGACCGGCCATCGGAATCGGTCAGTGATCAGCCGAACGGTGATCACTCGACGCCGACACTCAACCCTTCCAACCCCCTGATCACGAAGTTCGGCTTCCGCCGCGGCTCCGCCGCCAGGCTGAGCGTGGGCGCCCGTTCCAGCAGCGCCGTCATCGAGGCCGCCAGCTCGATGCGGGCCAGCGGGGCGCCGATGCAGTAGTGGATGCCGGCGCTGAAGGAGATGTGTGGGTTGTCGCGGCGGGTCAGGTCGAGTTCCCCGGGGCGGTCGAACACGTCGGGGTCGTGGTTGGCGGAGCCGAAGAGCATCGCGATCTCCGCGCCCCTCGGGATCGTCGTGCCATCGATCTCGACCTCGTCCAGCACCCAGCGTTCGAAGAGCTGGAGCGGGGTGTCGTAGCGCATCAGCTCCTCGACGGCGGTGGGGACCAGGGAGTGGTCGGCGCGGAGGGCGGCGAGCTGGTCGGGGTTGCGGAAGAGGGCGTACCAGCCGTTGACCGTGGCGTTGACGGTCGCCTCGTGGCCGGCGTTGAGGAGCAGGACGGCCGTGGAGATCATCTCCTGCTCGGTGAGCCGGTCGCCCTCGTCGTGCGCCGCGATCAGCCCGGAGATCAGGTCCTCGCCCGGCTCCGTGCGCCGCTCGGCGATCAGCCCGTGCAGGTAGTCGGAGAACTCCACCGAGGCCCGGACCGCCCTCGCGGCCGTGTCCTGCGAGGGGTTCAGCTCGTACATTCCGCAGATGTCCGCCGACCAGGGCCGCAGCGGGGCCCGGTCCGCCTCCGGGATGCCCAGCATCTCGGCGATGACGGCGACCGGCAGCGGTTCGGCGACGTCGGCGAGCAGGTCGCCGCCGCCCCGGTGGACCAGGTCGTCGACGAGTTCGCCGGCGAGTTTCGCCACGTACGGTTTGAGCCGCTCGACGGTGCGCGGGGTGAACGCCTTCGACACCAGGCGGCGGATGCGGGTGTGGTCCGGAGGTTCCAGGTCGAGCATGCCGTGGTCGTTGAGCGTGTGGAACGGCTCGTGCTCCGGCGGCGGTGCGGTCCGCCCGAAGTCCTCGTGGCTGAACCGGTGCTGGTACGCCCGCCCCAGCCGCCGGTCCCGCAGCAGCGCCGAGACGTCGGCGTGGTGCGGGACCAGCCACTGGTCGGTGGGCTCGTAGTACTGCACCCGGCCCCGGGAGCGAAGCTCGGCGTAGGCGGGGTACGGGTCGGCCAGGAAGTCCGGGTCCCAGGGGTCGAAGGCTGCCATGGACGGACGTTAGACCGCCGGTCCCCCTCCTGACCAGGGGTGTCTCAGGGGCTTACGGGTTGGGCAGGGTCCACCACTGCCAGGTGTTGGAGCCGCAGTCGCGGAGGTTGATCCCCGCGTGCTCGCGCTGGTCGCCGTTGTTCTGAATGCTCAGGCACTGGCTGTTGACGTCCGTGCGCAGCCAGCCGCCGTCCTTGTACCAGCGCTGGTTGGCCAGTCCGTGGCAGTCGCCGACGACCTGGGCCGCGGCGTCGACCTCGCCCTTCCTCACGTCGAGACAGTGCTGCTCGGCGCCGTTGACGAGCTTCTTGCCCGACCAGTACCAGAGCTGGTTGCCGGTGCCCGCGTTGCAGGTCTGCACCTCGACGTTGTCGCCGTTGGAGGCCAGGCACTTGCCGTTCAACTGCGTGGTGATCTGGAAGTACTGCGGCACCGCGGTCGCCTGGATCGGCAGGGCGGTGACGAGAAGGGGGACGGCGGTCAGCGCGAGCGCGGTCAGGCCGTGCTCCAGGGGCTTGATCATGTCTCTTGATGTAGCCGGATCCGGTCCCGCGCCGACAGGCCCTGAGCAGCGGCTTCACCCAACTGGCGGAACGCTTTCACCGGCCCCGAGGTGATCGTCGCGGGGGCCACCGAGCGTGGTGCTGCTCCAGTAGCTTCCGGCGGGGGCAGTAGCTTGCCGACTCCGTCCGGAACGAGCAGCGGAGGATCCGCGCATGCCCCGAGAGGCGCCCTATCTGACCACGGCCGAGGCGCTGCGCGCACGGCTCGTCGCGGGTGAGTGGCAGGTCGGACAACGCCTGCCGTCGCGGGCCCGGCTCGCCGAGGAGTACGGCGTCGGGCGCAACGTCGTACAGCGGTCGGTGGACCTGCTGATCGCCGACGGGCTGCTGGAGGGGCGCGCGGGCTCCGGGACGTACGTCCGGGTGCCGCGGGAGCGGCTGCGGATGGTCCGGGCCCGGCGCCGCGAACGCTCACTCGCCGCCGTGACGGAGCGGGGCCGGGCCAGTGCCTGGGACGCGCACAGCGACGTACGGGTCCCGGCCCCCGAGGACATCGCGGAGCGGCTCGCCGTCTCCCCCGGCGATCTGTGCGTCCGCACCCACTACGAGTTCCTCGCCGACGGCCGGCCCGTCCAGCTCTCCGAGTCCTGGGAGCCGTTGGCCCTCACGGGCGGCACCCCGATCGTGCTGCCCGAGCGGGGGCCGCTGGCGGGCAAGGGGGTGGTCGAGCGGATGCG
Source organism: Streptomyces sp. NPDC007157 (assembly GCF_040634235.1). Classification (NCBI taxonomy): domain Bacteria; kingdom Bacillati; phylum Actinomycetota; class Actinomycetes; order Kitasatosporales; family Streptomycetaceae; genus Streptomyces; species Streptomyces sp. NPDC007157. The sequence continues at coordinate 125,853 of NZ_JBEYFE010000027.1, read as the reverse complement.
GTCGATCGGCGTGCACGTCGAGACGGTGGTGGAACTGCCGCGCCCGGCCCGAGCCGACCGCACGCAGGCGAACCTGCTCGGCATCGGCGTCGGCGACCTCGTGCTCCGGATCGAGCGGACCATCTATGACACCGGCGGGCGGCCGGTGGAGACCGCCGACATCGTCGTCCCGGACGTCCGCCGCGCGGTCGTCTACGAGTTCGCGGTCGAGCGGTAGCCGATGCGTCTCATATCCGCCCGGCTCGGGCTGCTGCGTGACCCGGACTTCGGCCGCCTCTTCGCCGCCACCGCCCTCGGCCAACTCGGCGATCGCATCGTGTTCCTGGCCCTGCCGCTGGTCGCGATCGTGGCCCTGGACGCCGACGAGTTCCGGGTCGGTCTGCTGACCGCGGCGACCACGGCCGGCTCACTGCTCGTCGGGCTGCCGGCGGGGGCGTGGCTGGACCGGGTGCGGAAGCGGCCGGTGATGGTCGGTGCCGACCTCGCGCGGGCGCTGGTCCTGCTGACGGTCCCGGCGGCCTGGTGGGCGGGTCTGCTCACCTTCTGGTGGCTGTGCGCGGTCGCACTGGTCCACGGCGTGCTGACCGTCTTCTTCGACGTCGCCTACGTCAGCTACCTCCCGCACCTGGTGGGCCGCGACCGCCTGGTCGAGGGGACCGCGAAGCTCTCGGCGATCCGCTCGGTCACCGCCATCGGCGGGCCCGCGGTGGCCGGTCCCCTGGCCGGCGCGGTCGGCGCCCCCGCCACGCTGGTGGCGAGTGCGGCCGGGATGGCCCTGTCGGGGCTCGTCGCGAGCGGTGTCCGGCGGCGGGAGCAGCGGCCGGGGGCGGGCGAACGCCCCCGGCTGGGGCGGGACATCGCGGACGGCCTGCGGTTCGTCCTCGGGCATCCCACCCTGCGCGCCCTCGTCCTCGGCGACGCGCTGTTCAACCTCTTCCTGGTCATGTACCAGGCCATGCTGCTGGTCCGGCTGGAGCGGACGATCGGGCTCTCGCCCTTCGGAATCGGCCTCGTGCTGTCGGGGATGGGGTGCGGTGCGCTGCTGGGTGCGCTACTGGCGACCGGGGTCTCTGCCCGGCTCGGGCAGGGCCCGGTCATCCGGCTCGCGCCGCTGGTCACCTGTCCGCCGACCGGGCTGCTGGCGTTGGCGCGCCCCGGCTGGAGCGTATGGGTGGCCGCGGTCGGGCTCGCGGCGCTGTCCCTGGGCGGGGTCGTCCGCGTGGTGGCGCAGTCGAGCCTCCAGCAGGCCCTGACGCCGGACAGGTTGCTGGGCCGGATGAACGCGACCGCCCGCTTCGTGTCCTGGGGCGGCATTCCGCTGGGCGGCCTCCTGGGCGGCGTCTCGGGCTCCCTGTTCGGAGCGGCGCCCACGCTGTGGATCGCGGCGGCCGGAATGACACTCAGCGCCCTGCCGAACCTGCTCAACCGTCCGACGGGGCCTTGAGGTACCCGATGAGGGCGGCGAAGACCGGGGCCGGGAAGGAAAGTGCGGCGCGGGCGGGGGCTTTGGAGTCACGGACGGGAACGGATCGTGCGGCCCGGTGCGGCCCCGGAGAAAAGGGATTGCCGCGGGGGGCCGCGGTCACGTTGGCTGGGCGGTGTGACCGAACTGCGTACCGATCGCCTCGTCCTGCGCGGATGGCGTGGCTCCGACCTCGGACCGTGGGCGGCGATGAACGCCGACCCCGAGGTGCGGGAGCACTTGGGCGACCTGCTCACCCGCGAACAGAGCGATGCCTCCGTGGCGAGGTTCCAGGCCGAGTTCGACCGGCGGGGCTACGGGTGGTGGGCGGTCGAGGTGCGGGCCACCGGCGAGTTCATCGGCTTCGCGGGCCTGGACGAGGTGGACGACGGCATGCCGTTCACCGGAGTGGAGATCGGCTGGCGGCTCGCCCGCGCGGCCTGGGGGCAGGGCTACGCCACCGAGGCCGCGCGGGCCGTCCTGGCCCACGGCTTCGACACCCTCGCGCTTCCCGAGATCCTCGCCGTCACCACGGCCACCAACCTCCGTTCGCAGGCGGTGATGCGCCGGATCGGCATGACCCGGGACCCGGCCGACGACTTCGACGACCCCACCGAGCCCGAAGGGCCACTGCGCCCGAACGTGCTGTACCGCATCGCCCGGCCCTAGCCCGGTGTCACCAGCCGTGCCTCGTAGGCGAAGACCGCCGCCTGGGTGCGGTCGCGCAGGCCCAGCTTGACCAGGATGCGGCTGACGTGGGTCTTGATGGTCGACTCGGCCACCACCAGGCGCTCGGCCATCTCCGCGTTCGAGAGGCCCTGGGCGATGAGGACCAGGACCTCCGTCTCGCGGTCGGTGAGGTCGCCGTAGGCCGCATGGGCCGTGGGCATCAGACGCGGGGTACCGGAGAGCTTGGAGAACTCCGTGATCAGGCGCTTGGTGACCGAGGGGGCGAGCAGGGCCTCGCCCGCGGCCACCACCCGCACTCCGTCCGCCAGTTGCCGGGCCGAGGCGTCCTTCAGGAGGAAGCCGGAGGCTCCGGCGCGCAGGGCCTGGTACACGTACTCGTCCAGGTCGAAGGTGGTCAGGACCAGGACCTTGGCCGTGCTGTCGACGGCCACGATCTCCCTCGTCGCCTCGATGCCGTTCAGCTCGGGCATCCGGATGTCCATCAGGACCACGTCGGGGGCGAGTTCACGGACGCGGTCCACCGCCTCACGGCCGTTGACCGCCTCGCCGACGACCTCGATGTCCGGCATCGCGTTCAGCAGGACCGAGAAGCCCTCGCGCACCATCATCTGGTCGTCCGCGATCAGTACGCGGATGGTCATGCGTCACCTTCGGCAAGGGTGACGGCCGGCAGGAAGACCGTCACCTCGTAGCCTCCCTCGGCCGTCGGGGCCGCTGTCATCTCGCCGTTCAGCATCGACACGCGCTCCCGCATGCCCGTGATGCCGTGGCCGGCGCCGGGAGAGGGCTTGAGGAGGGCCGGCCGGGGCGGGGGCCCGTTGACCACGCGCAGGCCGAGGCCGCCGATGACGTATCCGATCTCCACCCGGGCGGGGGCACCCGGCGCGTGGCGCAGGGTGTTGCTGAGAGCCTCCTGGACGATCCGGTACGCCGACAGCTCCACGCCCTGCGGGAGTTCACGGACCGCGCCGGTCACCCCCTTGTCGACGGTCAGGCCCGCCTCCCGCACGTTGGCGAGCAGCGCGTCCAGGTCGGAGAGGGTGGGCTGCGGGGCGTCGGGGGCCTCGTAGTCCTCGGCGCGGACCACGCCCAGGACGCGGCGCAGCTCGGTGAGCGCCGCCACCGCGTTCTCCCGGATCGTGACGAACGCCTTCTCCAGCTCCGGCGGCGGGTTCTCGACGCGGTACGGGGCCGCTTCCGCCTGAATGGCCACGACGGACATGTGGTGGGCCACCACGTCGTGCAGTTCGCGAGCGATCGTGGTGCGCTCTTCGAGGAGCGTGCGCCGGGACCGCTCGTGCGCCGTCTCCGACTGCTGGGCGGTCACGGTCTGTTCGGCCTCCCGGCGGATCTGCCGCACGGAGACGGTCAGCAGGGCTATCGCGGAGACGACCAGCATCGGACCGACGTCGTTGGTGTAGTGGCCGCCGCCGAGGACCGAGACGAACGTGAAGCCGTAGACCGCGGTGATCGCCCACATCCAGGCCGCCGTGCGCGGACGGGTGCGGACCGCGACGACCGTGAGCACCACCAGGTGGGAGATGAAGCTGCCCGGCGTCCACGGCCAGTCGTCCCAGGGTCTGTCCAGCAGGGTGCCGGCCCAGGTCGCGACGAGCGACAGCCAGAACGCGGCGACCGGACGCGCCAGCGTGAGCAGTACCGGTGCCACCACGATCAGGCCGGTCAGCAGGCCCGCGGCCGACCCCAGCGGGCGGTCCGTCACGGCCGCCGGCAGCGCCACCGCGGCGGCCGCGGCCACCGCGATGTGCGGGGTCCAGACCGCGTACTCCCGCATGCGGCCGGACAGGCGGCGGATGCGCGGACCGTCGCTGCTCAGCGGGGGCAACGGCCGGTAGGCGAAGGCGTCGTGGAACAGGTCCTGCCGCAGCCTGCGCAGGGCGTCCAGCGCGGCCCGGATCTCCGGGCTGCGTGGCTTGTACGGCTCGAACGCGCCGTCCGGTGGCTCCGCTGGCATCGCGTGCGTCTGGGTCGTCTCGGTCACGTACACGACGGTATGCGGCGGGCAGGGTCGCCGTCGTCACCAGTGAGACGGGTCCTGCGGCCTCCCTCTCAGGTACTACGAGGCTCACCGCGGGGCTCCGGGCCGTCAGTATCCCGACGGCCGTACCAGCCCCGACTCGTAGGCGAACACCGCTGCCTGGGTGCGGTCCCTGAGGCCCAGCTTCACCAGGATGCGGCCCACATGGGTCTTCACGGTCTGCTCGGCGACGACCAGCCGCTCGGCGATCTCCGCGTTCGACAGCCCCTGCGCGATCAGCGCGAGGACCTCCGTCTCGCGCTCGGTCAGATCGCCGACGCGTGTCTTCAGCGGGGCACGCACCCCGCCCCCGTCCAGCTGGGAGAACTGGGCGATCAGCCGACGGGTGACGCCGGGCGCGAGCAGCGCGTCGCCGGCCGCCACCACCCGGACCGCCTCGGCGAGCTGGTCCGCGGACGCGTCCTTGAGCAGGAACCCGGACGCCCCGGCCCGCAACGCCTCGTACACGTACTCGTCCAGGTCGAAGGTGGTCAGCACCAGTACCTTGATGCCGGGGCGTTCGCCGACGATCCGGCGGGTGGCCTCGATGCCGTCGAGCTCGGGCATGCGGATGTCCATGAGGACGACGTCCGGCGTGAGTTCGGCGACCTTCGCCACGGCTTCCAGCCCGTCCACGGCCTGGCCGACCACCTCGATGCCGGGCTGGGCGTTCAGCAGCACGGTGAAGCCCTGCCGGACCATCTGCTGGTCGTCGGCGATGACCACGCGGATGGGGCTGCTGCCATTGCTGCTCGTCATGCGCGGCCGTCCTTCGAATCGAGGGCAGGGATGGTGCCGGTGCGATCGGTGGCACCGGGCGACGTGCGGGGGGTGCGTCGGGGCGCCAGGGCCGCGTCGGTACCGGCGGCCGGAAGCCGTGCGAAGACCTGGTAGCCGCCGTCCGGCCGGGGTTCCGCCGTCAGCGCGCCGCCCAGCATCGCCGCCCGCTCCCGCATGCCGAGCAGTCCGTGCCCGGCACCCGGCGACGGCGGAGCGGGCCGGGTCGGCCGGGTGTTGCCGACCCCCACCAGCAGCCCGTACGACATGTACTCGATCTCGACATGGGCGGTGGCCCCCGGCGCGTGCCGCAGAACGTTGCTCAGGGCCTCCTGCACGATCCGGTACGCCGACAGCTCCACGCCCGGCGGCAGCGGGCGGCTGTCACCGACGATCCGCGCGGTGACCGTCAGGCCGGCCGCCCTGGTGTTCTCGACCAGCGCGTCCAGCCGGTCCAGGGTCGGCTGCGGGCTGTGCGGGCCGACGCCGGCGTCGTCGGGCGCGTCCTCGTCGGGGCTCTCCGCGCGCAGGACGCCCAGGACTCTGCGCAGTTCGGTCAGCGCCTCCAGGGCGTTGTGCCGGATGCCGTCGAGGTTCTCGCGCAGTTCGTCCGACGGGTTGTCCACAAGGTGTGGAGCGACCTGGGCCTGGATGGAGATGACCGACATGTGGTGGGCCACCACGTCGTGCAGTTCACGCGCGATCCGGCTGCGCTCCTCCAGCAGGGTGCGCCGGGCCCGCTCCTCGGCGGTCAGCGTGGCCTGGTGGCTGAGCTCCGCGCGTGCCTCGCGGCGGCCGCGCAGCGCCGCGCCGAACGGGATGACCAGCGCGGACAGGGCGATGGTCACCACCGCGGTGGACACGTGCGGTCGCGCGCCCAGCTGTCCCTCCAGGAAGAAGGTGACGAGCGCGGTCAGCACCAGCGCCTCGACGGCCACCCGGAACCGGACCCGTAGCGCGAGGAGCAGCAGGACCAGCAACTGCGCGATGATCCCGGACACCGTCCACGGCCAGGCGAACCGCATTCCCGGCGGCGTGTCCAGCCGGTCGAGCAGCGCGACGGCGCCCACCAGCATGCCGCCCGTCGACAGCCACCACGCCGGGATCGGCCGCGACATGGCGAGGACGACCGCGCCGCCCTGCGAGAGCGCGATCAGGAAGGCGCCGCCGAAGCCCATACGCCCGTGGTCCTGCAGCTCGGCGAGGCCGCCGAACGTGATGCCGACCGCCGCCAGCCACAGCACCCCGTGCGGCAGCCAGCGCAGCCACACCGAGGGGGGCAGGGGGTCCGCCCGGACGGTCCACAGGTCGTCTCGCAGGATCCGCAGCCCGAGCAGGACACGGCCCGCGAACTCCCGCCGGTTCCCCGTTTCCGTCACGCCGGCCAGCCTAGACACGACGGACTCCTATCGGTGTCGCCCGATCGGACGAGCGGTGGTCCGTGACGATGTACGGGCGGGTGGTGCCCGGCCGGGAGACGGCGACACGCGAGCGGGTGCGGGAGCGGTGTGGCGTGCCGGGACGCTCGTACGTGTGGAACGCCGCCCAGCAGACGGCGAGCACCAGGGCGAAGACCGGGAGCCACATCAGGCGGGCCGCGGCCCAGGTGAGGTGGTCGGGGGGTGTGTGCAGGCCGGGGAGGCGGCCGAACAGGAGGCCGGTGGCGGTGGTCGCCATCAGGGCCGTCTGGTGCCAGAGGAAGATCGTCATCGCGGAGAGGTTCACCAGGGCCACCGCCGCCCAGGCGAGCGGGCGGCGCATCGTACGACGCAGCCGCTCGCGCAGGAGCAGGGCCAGGCCGCACTGGGCCAGGCCGAAGGTGACGGCGGCCAGCGTGGGCGGGTCGAGGTTGGAGACGGACGCGCCGGGGACGCCGACCATCGAGGCCGGATAGCCCGCGCACGCGACGAGCCCGGCCGTCGCCGCCGTACCGCCGACGAGCAGCACCCAGCCTGCGTGTGGCTGGTCCAGTTCGCCGCGTGTCCAGGCGGCGCCCAGGGTGTACGGCACCAGCCAGCCCGCCGCCAGGTTCACCCAGCCGAGGGCGGGCGGGGCGCCGAAGCCGAAACGGAGAAGGTCCACGTGAAGGACGACGGCCAGCGGCCACAGGGGGTTGAGCCGGGCGACGAGCGGGGTCGCCGCCGTGAGTGCCGCGAAGACCACGAGGAACCAGAGCGGGGACAGGGCGAGTTTGGCGAGGGTGTGGACGGTGGTGACGTCGGTGCCGGAGAGCAGGAGGGCGGTGGTCGCGATCGTCCAGAGGGTCAGGACCGCGGCGACCGGTTTGAAGAGACGGGACAGCCGGGACGTCAGCCAACGGTGGTAGGGGGTGCCGTCGGACTGGGCGGTGATGTGGCTGCGGGTTGCCACATGACCGCCGACCAGGAAGAACACCGCCAGGGTCTGGAAGATCCAGGAGATCGGGGCCAGCCAGGGCAGCTGCTGGAGGGGGCTGCTGGTGTGCAGCCTGCCGCCGTCCGCCACCAGCGCCGTGACCAGCCAGTGGCCGAGCACCACACCGAGGATGGCGAACGCGCGGAGGGCGTCCACGGCGCGGTCCCGGTCGGGCGGGGTGGCGGTGTCGATGCGGTGGGCGAGAAGGCGTACGCGGTGGGCGAGAAGGCGTATGCGGTTCGGGAGGCGGGATGGCGGTGACTCAGGCACGGGTGACCTCCGTGGTCTCGCCGAGGACGATCCGGGCGAGGTTGGCCAGAGAGACCGAGCCCGGGGTGAAGTAGTCGCTGTGGCCGCCGGCGCCCGCCGCGAAGACGCGGGCGCCGAAGGCCGGGGACACGGGGTCGGTGCCGAAGCCGACGGTCGTGCCGAAGAGGTCGGCGGTGACGTGCGGGACCTCGGCTATCCAGTCGCCGGCGCCTCGGGCCGCCCAGACGCGGGCGGACGTGTGCAGGGCTCTGACCGAGTCGGCGCCGGTGCCGGGACTGCCGACCAGCGCGATGTCGGTGACACCGAGGCCGGTGAGGGCGGGGGCGGTACGGGCGCAGACCACCGTGCCGTAGGAGTGGCAGAGGAGGGCGACCGCCGCCGGCCCGGGGGCGGTGAGGGTGTGCAGTTCGCCGATGAAGTCGCGCAGATGCGGGGCGGCCTGGTCGGCCCGGCCCGGAGTGAGGACGGTGGTGCTGATCGTGGCGGGGGTCCGGTAGCCGAGCCAGGCGACGACGGCGGTCCGGGTCCGTGGGTGCCCGTGGGCGAGGCGCCGGTAGAGGGACTCGGCCGCGGTGTGGAAGCGGGCGTAGGTGTCGAGGGTGGTGTCGGAGCCGGGGACGAGGACGGCGACGCGGCCGGCGTGCGCCAGGTCGCCGAAGACCTCGGTGGCCTGGCCGGTGCCGCGGGCGTCGAAGTGGAGGAGACGGCGGGAGGGGGAGGCGAGGGCACGGTCGGCGGCGGCGCGGGAGAGGTCGCCGTGGGCGGCGGCCATGCGGGCGGCTTCGGCGGCGTTCTCGCGGTTGGCCTGGTAGGCGGTGGTGACGGCGCCCGGGGTGAGGGGTGCGGAGAGTGCGGCCGGTGCCGGAGCCGGGATCCGGGGCTGGGTGGCCGCCGAGAGGGGCAGGACCACGGCCGCGGTGAGTAGGGCGGCGAGCGTGGTGCGGCGCAGCCTGTGCCGCCAGTGCCCGCGCCCCCGGACAGACCTCTCCCGCTCCCCCGTCATGGTCGGCCCCTCCCCGTCCAGTTCGCCCGGCCGTCGGGCTTGTCTGATCGGGAAATTACGGAGCGGGCGACGTCGTTCGCGTCCCGCCAGAGAACTCACCTGGCGGGTAGCTCTCAGGTACTACGGGTATGTGGGGGGAGGCTCAGGGGCAGGTCGTCACGAGGCCGGCCGAGCCCGGCAGGTCGGTCCGAACACGAGGTCGGCCGGGCTCAATACGCCAGTTGGGCGATCTCCTCCGCCACCACCGCGCACGCGTCCGCCGCCGGGTCGATGAGCGGGAAGTGGCCGACGTCCTCCAGGAGCGTCAGGCCCACCACCTCGCCCGCCTTCGCCGACGCCTCCGCGTAGGACTCGGCGACCGCCTGCGGGACGACGTTGTCCGTGCGGCCCTGGACCAGGGTGGTCGCGATGCCGGTGGGGAGCAGCAACGCCGGGTCGGCATAACGCTGCCGGTCGGTGAACTGGTCGCTTCCGCCGAGGAGTTGGAGCGCAGCATGGCCGCAGACCTCCAGCTTCTCCGCCACCGCGAAGTCCGCGATCGGGGCCAGCGCCACCACGCCCCGCAGCGGTGCCGGGCCGGACGTGCGCCATGCGGCGTCCGCCGGGAGCACGTGCCGGGCCGCGGCCCACAGCGCCAGGTGGCCGCCGGCCGAGTGGCCGGTGAGGACGGTGCGGCGCAGGTCCGCCTGGGGCAGGGCTTCGCGGGCCAGCGCGGGCAGGGCGTCCAGCGCCGCCGCGATGTCGTCGAAGGTGTCCGGCCAGCGGCCGGCCACCGGGGCCAAGGCGCCCTGCTCGGGAAGCACCGCGCCGCGCCGGTACTCGACGTTGGCCACCGCGAAGCCGCGCCGGGCCAGGAAGTCGGCGAACGGGGTGATGTGGCCGCGGTCGTACGGTGCCCGCCACGCGCCTCCGTGCAGGACCACGACCAGCGGGACCATGGCCTCGTCACCGCGCGGCACGTAGAAGTCGATGACCTGGTCGGGGTGGTCGCCGTAGGCCGCCGTGGCGTCGGGCGCGACGTGCGGGTGCGAGAAGGCCGACTCCTCCTCGGCGGCGGCCCGTTCTGCTGCGGCGTCGTCCGGCATGCTCCAACCTCTCAGCGACGATGGGGGTGCCCCCAGGCTTTCGGCACTGGGGGAGACATTGGCGGACCAGGTGGGGAATTCGACCGTTGGCCGGGACGGTATCAGGCCGGTGACGTGCGGGGACACGTGGATGTCACGCACGGTGAGGATTACACGGTTCTGTACCGTCCCGGCCTTTCCACCGGGATCACTATGTCGCCATGTCGCTCGCCATATCGGCTCTCGTCGCGCTCGTCGCGCTCGTCGGCCCGCTGCTACACGACGGCCGTTCCCGTCACCTCCGCGAGCACCCGCGCCGCCCGTTCCGCGTCCGCGAAACCGACGTACAGCGGGGTGAAGCCGAAGCGGAGGACGTCGGGATGCCGGAAGTCCCCGACCACCCCGCGCTCGATCAGCCGTTTCATCACATCCCCGGCGTCCGGGCAGCGCAGCGCGATCTGGCTGCCGCGCTCCTCGTGCGCCAGCGGGGTCACGCACTCGACGCGGCCCGCCGGCAGGTACGCCTCGACGCACTCCAGGAAGAAGTCCGTCAGGGCCAGGGACTTGGCGCGTACGGCGGCCACCGGCACCTCGTCCCAGACCTCCAGCGCCGCCTCCAGGGCCAGCATGGAGAGGATGTCCGGGGTGCCGACACGGCCGCGCACCGCGCCCGCGGCCGGCTCGTACTCCGATCGCATCCCGAACGGCTCGGCGTGCGAGTTCCAGCCGGGCAGCGGCGAGTCGAAGCGGTCCTGGAGGTCGCGGCGGACGTACAGGTACGCGGGTGAACCCGGGCCGCCGTTCAGGTACTTGTAGGTGCAGCCGACCGCCAGGTCGACCCCGTGCTCGTCGAGGCCGACCGGCAGCGCGCCCGCGGTGTGGCACAGGTCCCAGACGGCCACGGCCCCGGCCGCGTGGATCGCGGCGGTCAGGGACGGCAGGTCGTACAGCCGGCCCGTGCGGTAGTCGACGTGGTTGAGCAGGACGGCGGCCGTACGGTCGCTCAGCGCGGTGCGCACGTCCGACGGCGCCACCGGCCGCAGCGTACGGCCGGTGAGCCGGGCCGCCGACTCGGCGATGTAGCCGTCGGTGGGGAAGGTGGTCGCGTCGACCAGGATCTCCGTACGCCCCTCCCCCGCGAGCCGTACCGCGCCGACAAGGGCCTTGAAGACGTTGACGCTTGTGGAGTCGCCGACCACGATCTGGCCGGCCGCCGCGCCGACCAGCGGGGCGATCCGGTCGCCGATCCGCTCCGGCGCCGTCCACCAGCCGCTCTCGTCCCAGGACCGGATGCGCAGCTCGCCCCACTGCCGCCGGACGACGTCCTCGACCCGGCCGGGGACGTGCGCGGGCAGGGCACCCAGCGAATTGCCGTCCAGGTACGTGACCTCGTCGAGGACGAAGCGGGAGCGCACCCCGGCGAGCTCGTCCGCCGCGTCCAGTTTCTCCGCCCGCAGGGCCAGTTCAGACATGGGACCTCGCCGTCCACAGCTCCGGGAACACATTCTTGCGGGCACGCTTCTCCAGCCAGGCGACCCCGGCCGAGCCGCCGGTGCCGGCCTTGGCGCCCATGGCACGGCGGGTGGCGACCAGGTGGTCGTTGCGCCAGCGCCAGACCAGTTCGGCGACGTCGGTCAACGCCTCGCCGAGCCGGGCGAGTTCGGCGTCCCCGTCGCCCGAGTAGACGGCCGTCCAGGCGGCCTCGACGGCGTCCGAGGCGTCATACCGCCGGGACACGTCACGCTGGAGCACCGCGTCCGGGACCGGGTGTCCGCGGCGTGCGAGGAGCCGTACCACCTCGTCGTAGAGGCTCGGCTCGTACAGGGCCTTCTCCAGTTCCGCGTGGACGCGGGGGGCGCCGCGGTGCGGGACGAGCATGGACGCGGACTTCTCGCCGAGCAGGAACTCCATCCGCCGGTACATCGCCGACTGGAAGCCGGAGCCCTCGCCGAGGGCCGAGCGGTAGGAGTTGAACTGGGCGGGGGTGAGCTGGCCGAGCGGTCTCCAGGAGGCGTTCAGCGCCTCCAGTTCCCGGGTGGAACGCTTCAGCGCGTTGATCGCGGTGGGGATGTCGTCGCCGCGCAGGGCGCTCGCCGCCGTCTCCCACTCGTGGACGATGACGGTGAACCACAACTCCATGACCTGGGTGGTGACCAGGAAGACCATCTCTCCGGGATCGTCGGAGAGGGTGTGCTGGAGATGGGTGAGCACGTCCGCCCGGACGTAGTCCTCGTACGGCGTGGTGCCGGCGAAGTCGAGATGCGGGGTCTCGGGCTCCGAAGCCTCGTCGGGCTGAGCCTGAAGGGACATCGCTGTCTCCTGTTGTGTACTCCGGGTAGCGGTCCGCCCCTGCCGTTCTCGACACGGGGGCCCCGGTCCCCACCCGCATCTTCCGCAACGTACCCCGCACACGGCAAGGCCCGCCCGTTGCCAGACCGGCCACACCCGTCACCCCCGGCACCGGATCACCCGGTCGGCCGAGCGCCCCGGGCCGCGGGAACCGGCCGGGCTACGACCGCGCGCGGACCGTCCGCCCCCGGTACAGCCGGCCGGGTACGCCGGTGAACTCCAGGTCCAGGCCGACCCCGTCGCGTTCGGCGTGAATGCGCCTTCGATGCGCAGCGCGGTGAGTTCACCGTCCGGGCCCGCCTGGGCCCAGGCCCGCACCCGGCCCGTGCTGCCCCGGACACGATCAGCCCGTCCGGGCTGTCCGTGACGGTGCCGAACCCGCCGGTCCGGGCGGCCGTGGCGTGCACGATCCGCTCCAGCGTCGCCATCCGACCGCCTCCGTCACCCGCGGGGCGAGCCGCGGCCACTGCTCCGGGTCCGCGGTGAGGGACCGGGCCGGGACATGGGCCTCCGGCGGCTGCCCGCCGGACATCGGATCACGCACGTGTGCTCCCCCCTTGCCGTCCCGTACGGGACGAGGTTGCCGACGGTGGCAGACTGGCGCCATGACGACGCACACGAACCTGCTCGGCGGCCCGGAGCCGACCTACCTGCCCGAGAACGAAGAGGCGTACCGCCTGCTGGGCGACGAGAAGCTGGCTCCGGTCGAGGTGGCGGCGAAGTTCCCGACCTTCTCGCTGGCCTGGGCGCTGCTCGCCGACGACGCGTTCGAGCGCGGCTCGGTCGTCGAGTCGTACGCCTACGCGCGTACCGGCTACCACCGCGGGCTGGACGCCCTGCGCCGCGCCGGGTGGAAGGGACACGGCCCCGTCCCCTGGGACCACCGGGCCAACCGCGGCTTCCTGCGCTGCCTGGCCGCGCTCGGCCGGGCCGCGGGCGAGATCGGCGAGAAGGACGAGTACGAGCGGTGCTGGCAGTTCCTGAAGGACAGCAGCGCGGAGGCGTACGCCGAGCTGAAGGGATAGCGCGCCGACAGGCGAAGGGCCCCGGCCACCGGCCCTCCGGTTACGGACCTCCGGGGCCGGACCTCCGGGGCCGGCCCTCCGGCTACCGGCTCTTCGCCTCCAGCGGTGGTGAGGTCACGTTTCCGTGGGTGCGGCACTCCGGGCGGACACAGCCCGGGGCCGGCCTGCGGACCAGCGCGAACGCCAGGGCCGACCCCACCACCAGCACCCCCGCGCAGATCGGCATGGCCCGGTCGAACGCCGCGTCGAAGGCCGCGGGCGACCGGTAGGCCTCCGGGCCCATCCCCGCGAGCAGCGGCAGCGCCGCCACCGCGATCAGGCTCGCCGCGCGGGCCGCCGCGTTGTTGATGCCGCTGGCGATACCCGCCCTGGCGGTGTCCACGGAGGCGAGGACCGAGGCGGTGAGCGGGGCCACCAGGGTGACCATGCCGGCGCCCATGACCAGGACCGCCGGGAAGACGTCCGTCAGGTAGTTCGCGTGCTCGCCCACGCGCAGCATCAGCATCAGCGCCGTGGCGCAGAGCAGGGGTCCGACGGTGAGCGGCAGCCGGGGCCCGATCTTGTCGGCCAGGGCGCCCGAGCGGGCCGAGAAGAGCAGCATCAGCGCGGTGGAGGGCAGCAGGGCCGTGCCGGCGCCCAGCGCCGAGTAGCCCGCCACCACCTGGAGTTGGAGCGCGGTGAGGAAGAAGTAGCCGCCGAACGCGCCGTACACGCACAGGGTGACCACGTTCAGCGCGGTGAACTGGCGGGAGCCGAAGATGTCCAGCGGGAGCATCGGGTCCCGGCGGCGCTTCTCGACGTACACGAAGGCCACGCCGGTCGCGAGGCCCGCGAGGGCGAGCAGGGACGTGGTCCCGGCCTCGATCAGCGCGTAGGTCACGAATCCGAGGGTCAGGGCGGCCAGCACCGCGCCGAGGATGTCGAAGCGGCCGTGGGCCCGCCCGTCGGCGGACTCCGGGACATGGCGCAGGGCGACCGGGACGCAGAGCAGGGCCAGCGGGACGTTCAGCAGGAACACCCAGCGCCAGCCGGGGCCGTCCACCAGCCAGCCGCCCAGGAACGGGCCGATGGCCGCCCCGATGCCACCGAAGCCGGACCACAGGCCGACGGCCTTCGCCCGGTCGTCCGGATGGAAGGAGGCCTGGATGAGGGCGAGGGAGCCCGGTGTGAGGAGGGCGCCGCCGATGCCCTGGAGGGCACGGGCCGCGATCAGGACGATGTCGTTGGGGGCCAGGCCGCACAGCAGCGAGGCGGCGGCGAACCAGACGACCCCGAGCACGAAGATCTTCCGGCGGCCGTACTGGTCGCCGAGCGCGCCGCCGAGCAGGATCAGCCCGGCCAGCGTCAGCATGTACGCGTTGACCGTCCACTGCAGGGCCGCGAGGCCCGTGCCCAGGTCACGGCCGATGCGGGGCAGGGCGACGTTGACGACGGTCGAGTCCAGCAGCGCCATGCTGGAACCGAGGACGGTGGTGAACAGGATCCACTTGCCCTGCGAGGAGGCCAGCCGGACGTCGGGCATGGTTCCAGGTATACAGCGGACCCGGTGCCGTAGCACCGGGTCCGTGGAAATGCCCGACTACTTGATCTTGTTGCCCGCGGAGCGCAGGTGCTGGGTGGCCTCGACGACACGCGCGGCCATGCCCGCCTCGGCCAGCTTGCCCCAGGTGCGCGGGTCGTAGGTCTTCTTGGAGCCGACCTCGCCGTCGACCTTCAGGACACCGTCGTAGTTCTTGAACATGTGGTCGGCGACCGGACGGGTGAAGGCGTACTGGGTGTCCGTGTCCAGGTTCATCTTCACGACGCCGTTCTCCAGCGCGGTGGCGATCTCCTGCTCGGTGGAGCCGGAGCCGCCGTGGAAGACGAAGTCGAACGGGGACGCCTTGCCGAACTTCGCGGCCACGCCGTCGGCCAGCTCCTTGAGCAGCTCGGGACGGAGCACGACGTTGCCCGGCTTGTACACGCCGTGCACGTTGCCGAAGGAGGCGGCGAGCAGGTAGCGGCCCTTCTCGCCCAGGCCCAGCGCCTCGGCGGTGCGGATCGCGTCCTCGACGGTGGTGTAGAGGGAGTCGTTGATCTCGTGCGAGACGCCGTCCTCCTCGCCACCGGTCGGGGTGATCTCGACCTCGAGGATGATGTTGGCCGCGCGGGCCTGCTCCAGGAGCTCCTGCGCGATGGCCAGGTTGTCCGCGAGGGTCTCGGCCGAACCGTCCCACATGTGCGACTGGAACAGCGGGGTCAGACCGGCCTCGACGCGCTTCTTGGAGATCGCGATCAGCGGACGTACGTACCCGTCGAGCTTGTCCTTCGGGCAGTGGTCGGTGTGCAGCGCGATGTTGACCGGGTACTTCTCGGCGATGACGTGCGCGAACTCGGCGAGCGCGACCGCGCCGGTCACCATGTCCTTGCTGTACTGGCCGCCGAGGAACTCGGCACCACCGGTAGAGATCTGGACGATGCCGTCGCTCTCCGCCTCCGCGAAGCCGCGCAGCGCAGCGTTCAGGGTCTGGCTCGAGGTGACGTTGATGGCCGGGTAGGCGAACTTGCCTGCCTTCGCCCGGTCGAGCATCTCGTTGTAGACCTCGGGGGTTGCGATGGGCATCTGTCGCTCCTTGAGTGTGCGGGTCGGCGTACTGCTGGTTCTCTACGGCCCTGACCTAGACCTTGAGGTACGACGTCATCGTCGTCCCCATCTTTCCAGACATGAACCGATGCTCCGGGCGCCGGGCGCCGGTCGCATCCGGGTCAATCCCACTCGTCGACCGGGGTGTCAGTCCAGCCCCAGTTCATCCTTCGAGAAGGCGAACAGGTACGGCACGCCCGCGCCTTCGCGGATCTTCTCGTCGGCGCCGGTGGCCCGGTCGACGATGGTGGCGACGGCGACGACCTCGGCACCGGCCTCGCGCACGGCCTCCACGGCGGCGAGCGGGGAGCCGCCGGTGGTGGAGGTGTCCTCCACGACGAGGACCCGCCGGCCCTTGATCTCGGGCCCCTCCACCCGGCGCTGCAGCCCGTGCGCCTTCGCCGCCTTGCGGACGACGAAGGCGTCGAGGCGGCGGCCGCGCGCGGCGGCCGCGTGCAGCATCGCGCCGGCGACCGGGTCGGCGCCCATGGTGAGGCCGCCGACGGCGTCGTACTCCAGGCCGTCGGTCAGGTCGAGCAGCACCTGGCCGACCAGCGGGGCGGCGGCACCGTCGAGGGTGACGCGGCGGAGGTCGACGTAGTAGTCCGCCTCCAGCCCCGACGACAGGGTCACCCTGCCGTGCACCACGGCCTTGTCCTTGATCTGTTGCAGCAGCTCAGCGCGTACGTCCGTCATGCCGACCAGCTTAGAGGCGGCGGGCTCAGAGGCGGCGCCAGGTCCAGGTGGTGGTGGCTTCCAGCGGCTCCAGCGGGGTGACGAGACGGGGGAGCGTGTTGAGGCCGTTCGGCGGACCGGTCTGCGGCTCCACGCACACCGCCGCCTCCTGCTCGTCGTAGACCACGACCCACTGCTCGCGGCTGGCGACCTTCAACTCCAGCTGCCCCGGCCAGGTGAGGGTGACGTCGACGCCGTCGGGCATCCCGAAGCAGTCGTCCCAGGGGCCGGGTCGGGGGTCGACGCGGTTGCCGGTGGGCAGGTGGTCCGCGCCGCGCTCCTCCTGCCAGGCGGGGGTGAAGTCGACCTGGGCGTCCTGGCCGCCGAGGTTGCGGTTGAACCAGGGATGCCAGCCGATCTGCGCCGGGAAGGAGTTGTCGTACGTCTCCACGGCCATCGTCAGCGTCAACGAGTCCTCGGTGAGCTGGACCGCGTGCGTGACGCGGGCGGGATGCGGCCAGGGGTCGCCGAGTTCGCACGTGATCACGGCCTCGTCCGCCGAGCGGCGGGCGGTGCGCCAGGCACCGTCGCGGGCGGTGCCGTGGATGGCGTGCGGCGGGGAGTTGAGGGGCATCTGGACGATGTCGGCGCCGTCGCGGAAACGGCCGTCCCGGATACGGCCGCACCAGGGCACCATCGGGAAACAGCCGAAACGGTCGCCCTGGCGGAGGAGTTCGAGGGAGCCGACTTCCAGTCCGGCGATACGGCCGCCGTTGCCGGGGTGCAGGTGGAGGGTGGCGTCGCCCGCGGTCAGCGTGATGTCTTCGTTACTCACGGGATGACAGTACTGGGGAGGGCGGTTTGGTCTCGGGTGCGGGTGGGTGGGGGTTGCTCGCGCCCATGCGGCGGAGCCGCACATCGATACAGCCCCGCGCCCCTCGGGGCACGTCGTAGCCGCGGGCCGTCGTGCCGCTGGGGCGGCACGGGTGGGCGCGGCGGCACCCTGCCGGCGCCGGTAAGCGACACACCCCCGCCCGCAGACGTCAGCGGCGTCTGCGCAACGCTCTCGTCACCACGATCGCCGACGCCAGGGCCAGTGCCGCCGCCGGTGCGGCCCAGCGCAGTGCCGAAGCCGCCGCCACCGTCTGGGGTGCCGGCACCGGCGCGTAGCGGCCGCGGGGCGGGGCGTGGTCGACCTCCTCCGCGCTGCGGCCGATCATCGTGCGGCGGGCATGGGCCGCCTCGGCGAAGATCTCGGGCAGCGGCTCCTCGACCGGTTCGGCCGGCGACGGCGGCGGGACCTCCGTCTC
The DNA here is from genome assembly GCF_040634235.1 of Streptomyces sp. NPDC007157. Lineage (NCBI taxonomy): Bacteria > Bacillati > Actinomycetota > Actinomycetes > Kitasatosporales > Streptomycetaceae > Streptomyces > Streptomyces sp. NPDC007157. Next base: position 108,173 of record NZ_JBEYFE010000027.1, on the reverse strand, counting down.
GAAGATCGACACCGGTTGGTCCGAGGGCTCGGGCCGCGCCTCCCCCAGGCCCTCCACAAAGCGGTTGAGCAGCCGTGTCGCCGCCGACTCCACCGCCTCCGGCGCCAGTTCCGCGACCCGCCCGCCGGCGGAGGCCGTGCCCGTCACCGTGACCTGGCAGCCCTCGTCCGTGTCGGTGAGGCGGAGCGTGAGCGCCAGCTTCACCGTGCCGGCGCCGCGCGCCTCGGTGGCGTCACCGTCGAGCGCGTAGGAACCGTCGGCACGGGCGCTGACGCGCAGGGTGCCCCGGTAGGTGATCGAGTGGCTGCCGATGCGGACCTTGACGCGGCCGGTGCCGGGGGCGGCGCCCGTGTCCTGCTGGAGGCCGGGGAGCGCCCGCGCGACCCGCGCGGGGTCGGCCAGCGCCTCCCTGAGCCGCGAGGCCGGGGCCGGGACGTACACCTGGTGCTCCATGCCGACTGAGCCTACCCAGGAGTCAAGGCGACGTACCCTCCGCGACGCACGGCACGCTGCCGGGGCCCGGGCTCCCCGTGGACGGGCCCCGGCCTGCCCGCGGACGGGCCCGTGCTCTCCGTGGACGGGCCCGGGCTCAGTACCGCGGATCCACCAACGTGGAGGCCGGTGGTTCCGTCGGCGGCGTCTCCAGTGCGTCTTCGCGCAGATCCCGTCGGGTCAGCGTGTGCAGCCGCGGACCGTCGGCCGACAGCCGCAGCCGGGGCCCGCGTGAACCCTCCGTCGCCAGGATGAAGCCCCAGTCGTGCGGGGCCCTGGACTCGCCCGCGGAGCGGTCGGGGCCGGCGGTGAAGCCGGGGTCGCGGCCGAGGACCCGGTAGGGGCTCGTGGCCAGGCCGGCGGCGCGCATGGTCGCCGCCACCGTCCAGAAGTCGCGGGGGCGGGCCCGGACCGGGCCGGCGTGCACCACCAGGCGGCCGCCGGGGGCGAGGGCCCGGCGGGCCAGGCCGTAGAACTCCTCGGAGTACAGCTTGGCGCTGGCCGTGATGCCGGGGTCGGGCAGGTCGGCGATCACGACGTCGTACGCGGCGGGCGGCGCGGTCCGGCGCAGCCAGCAGAAGGCGTCGGCGGTGATCACGTGGACGTGCGGGTCGTCGTAGACATGGCCGTTGAGCGCGGAGAGGGCGGGGTCGTGGCGGGCGAGGCGGACCAGGCCCGCGTCGAGTTCGACGACGTCGACGCGGTCGATGCCGGTGTGCCGGAGCACCTCGCGCGCGGCCATGCCGTCGCCGCCGCCGAGGATCAGCACGCGCGCGTGCGGGCCGCTCATCGCCGGGTGGACGAGGGCTTCGTGGTACCGGCGTTCGTCACGGCCGCCGACGCGCAGCCGGCCGTCGAGGAAGAGATCCAGGGGACGGCCGTGGGTGCCGCCGGTGAGGACTATCTCCTGGACATCCGTCTGGAGGGCGACCCGGACGTCGTCGCCGTAGACCGCGTGCCGGGCGGCCCGTTCGAAGTCGTCGACGTGAGCGGCGGCGCAGGCGAGGGCGCCGAGGACGGTCACGTTGACGGCGAGGAGGGTCCAGCGGGCCCGGCGGGACAGGTCGCGGCGGAACAGGCCGAGGACCAGGGCGCCGCCGGCCACGACGTTGACCGTGCCGGTGAGCAGGGTGCCGGTCAACTGGCCGAGGAAGGGCAGCAGGAGGAAGGGGAAGGCCAGGCCGCCGACCAGCGCGCCGACGTAGTCCGCCGCGAAGAGGTCGGCCACCGCGCCGCCCGCGTCCTGGCGGCGGATGCGCTGGATGAGTTCCATCAGCAGCGGCACCTCGGCGCCGATCAGCAGGCCGATGGCGAGGGAGAAGGCGACCAGAAGGCAGCGCGGGCCGGCCGACCACAGGCCGCCCCAGCCGCCTGTCCAGGCGAAGACGGCGTAGAGGGCCATGGCGCTGCAGCCGCCGACCAGGGCCAGCGCGGCCTCCACCGCGCCGAATCCGGCCGCCGCGTGCCAGCGCAGCCGCTTCGCGGCCAGTGAGCCGACGCCCATGGCGAAGACCATCACGGACAGCACCACGGAGGCCTGGGTGACCGAGTCGCCGATCAGGTACGAGGCGAGGGCGACGAGTTCGAGTTCGTACACCAGCCCGCAGGCCGCGCAGACGAAGACGCACGCGAGGACCAGGAACCGGCCCGTCCCCGGCCGCACGGGCAGCGGCGCGGGGGCACCCCAGGGCGGCGGTGCGCCGGGAGGGGCGGGTGCGTGCGGATCGATCACTCTGCGACGTTACGTCACTCGCTCGGTACGCTTCGTCACCCACACGTGTGGAAATCGGCCGTCTTGACGGCCCGTTGGTTTATGTCATCCGGGGACGGGTCGGGCCACCGGAACCCGTACGCCGACCCTCGTCCGGGTCGCCACCAACTGGCCGTCCTGCGGGTACGCGTGCCAGGTCCGCCAGTGCACCTGGCCCTCGTGACGCTGGGCGAGCAGCGCGGTGAACGCGTGCGGGCTGCCCGGGAAGACTCCTGCGAGGCCGTGCGGGTGCTCGGAGACGAGGGCGAGCAGTTCCTGGGCGCGGCCGGCGAAGGAGCCCGGTGACAGCACCTCGACGCGGGCCGCGAACTCGTACTCCCAGTCGCCGATGCGCTTGGCGACCCCGAGCGGCAGGGGGGTGCTGGACCCCGGGATGCACGCCACCGTCTCCGAACAGCCGCCGCACTCCTCCTCCAGGAGTACCTGGTGGGACGCGCCCAACAGTCTGAGCTGCAGTTTCGCCCCGGACAGTTCCAGGTCGAGGGTGGCCAGGGCAGGCAGCGGCTCGCGACCCAGGGCCCAGGCGAGGTCGGCCGCGCGCGTATCGGTGTAGGTGGTGTTCAGGGTCGTGAGCATGGATCGGCTCCGCTAACACGCAAATGGGGAGGAGGGGGGTCCGGCGCACCTCGGTGGACACCGGGAGATCGGCCCGGTCGGCCCAGCCGGGGAAGGGGTGTCGTCAGGACGTCCGAGGCGCTGCTTTGGTGATTTAGAGGGAATCATGAACTGTGGCGCTGCCACAGCGTTTTTACCCAACTTCGTGGGGTTTCCATCCCTCAGAGGGCTCCACAGCTCAACTGTTCAACCACGTTGTGCGCCCTGCTCCCTCTGGCACGCGCCGGGGCGCCCGGGGAGAGCCCCCCGGCTCTCCGTCCGAACGCCCCGCTCCCCCACTGCCCCATTCCCCCGCGTCCCCCGTGTCCCTCATGTCCCTCGCGTCACCGAGGCTCTCGGTCAGCTGCCCCCGCCGCAGCCACCCCCGCCACCGCAGGACGAGCCGCCGCCACACGACGAGCCGCCGCCGCAGGAGGAGTGCCCTCCGCCGCACGAGTGCCCCCCGTGGCCTCCGTGCCCGCCATGCCCCCCGTGGCCTCCGTGGCCTCCGTGGCCTCCGTGGCCTCCGTGCGAGGACGACGACCCCGAGTCCCAGGCCCACCAACTGCCCGAGCTGTCGTAGGAAGAGGAGGATCCGCCCCGACCGGACGCCCCCCTGCCCACCCCGCCCTTGCGGGCCACGCTCCCGACGATCACCAGGCAGACGATCGCGGCCGCCGCCACGATGAAGACGATGCCCATGGCGTCACCTTCTTTCGGTTCGCGCGGAGCGACCCCCCGTGGGCGCCCCGGCCGCCGCGTGACCGCGGCGTGAGCCGGTGATGCCCGGCCCCGCCGACGGCCAAAGCAGAGTTGAGGAACTCCAGAGCTTGGGCGCAGGATGACCGGCATGACCTCCATCGAACGTCCCCTCCTCAACCGCCGGCTTGCGGAGTTCGGGACCACGATCTTCGCCGAGATGTCCGCCCTGGCGCTGCGCACCGGGTCCATCAACCTGGGGCAGGGCTTCCCGGACACCGACGGTCCCGAGGAGATCAGGGAGGCGGCCGTACGGGCGCTGCGCGAGGGGCGCGGCAACCAGTACCCGCCGGGGCCTGGCGTCCCCGAGCTGCGCACCGCGATCGCCGCGCACCAGGAGCGCCGGTACGGGCTGTCGTACGACCCGGACGCGGAGGTGCTGGTCACGGCGGGCGCGACCGAGGCGATCGCGGCCGCCCTGCTCGCCCTGGTGGAGCCGGGTGACGAAGTCGTCGCCCTGGAGCCGTACTACGACTCCTACGCGGCCTGCATCGCGATGGCCGGCGGCACCCGGGTCCCGGTCACCCTCCGCCCGGACGGCGGCGCGTTCCGCCTGGACCTCGACGAACTGCGCGCCGCCGTCACCCCGCGCACCCGGCTGCTGCTGATCAACACCCCGCACAACCCGACCGGCACGGTCCTCACCCGCGCCGAACTGACCGCGATCGCCGAGCTGGCGGTCGAGCGGGACCTGCTGGTCGTCACCGACGAGGTCTACGAGCACCTGGTCTTCGACAAGGCCGGGCACCTCCCCCTCGCGACCTTCCCGGGCATGCGCGAGCGCACGGTCACCATCGGGTCGGCCGGCAAGACCTTCTCCTTCACCGGCTGGAAGGTCGGCTGGGTGACATCGACGCCGGAGCTGGTCACGGCGGTGCGCTCGGCGAAGCAGTTCCTGACGTACGTGGCCTCGGGCCCCTTCCAGTACGCGGTCGCGGAGGCCCTCGCCCTCCCCGACGCCTACTTCGAGGCCTTCCGCGAGGACATGCGGACCAAGCGCGACATCCTGGCGGCTGGCCTGAAGGAGGCGGGGTTCAAGGTCTACGACACCGCCGGCACGTACTTCATCACCACCGACATCCGCCCGCTCGGAGAGACCGACGGCTTCGCGTTCTGCCGTTCGCTCCCGGAACGGGCCGGGGTCGTCGCCATCCCGAACGCGGTCTTCTACGACCACCGGGACGCGGGGGCGCCGTTCGTGCGGTTCGCGTTCTGCAAGCGCGCGGAGGTCCTGAAGGAGGCCGCCACCCGGCTCAAGACGCTGGCCGGGTAACAGCCGACAGCCGTACCAGCAAGGGTCCCGGCCTGACTCACGCCGCAGCGCGTAGATGACGCAGGCCACAGAGCGGCTCGCATTCTGCAAACGCACCGAGGTGCTGCTGAATGCGGCGGAAAGGCTCCGCAAAGCGCTCGCGCACCGACCGCCGCCGCAGGTCGGTCCTCGCATTCCCCGTCGCCCGCCCCGCCCCACCCGCCCGGAACGTCCGCACCGGAGGCCGCATGCTCCCGGCCGTGGTACCGGCGCTTGCCGCCCCACAGAGCGAGACGTACAATTTCTTGTACGTCGAAGGAGGGTTGATCGTGAAGACCATGACGTATTCCGAGTCCCGCGCGCGGTACGCCGAGGTGCTCAACTCCGTCACCGACGACCGCGAGGAGGTCGTCATCACCCGGGCCGGACACGAGCCGGTCGTCATCGTCTCCCTTGAGGACTACGAGTCCCTGAAGGAGACCGCGTACCTGCTGCGAAGCCCGGCGAACGCCCGGCGCCTGCTCGCCTCCATCGACGAGCTGGAGAACGGCGGCGGCACCGTACGCGAGCTGGCGGCCGACGAATGAGGGCCCCGAGTTGAAGATCACCTTCTCCTCCCGTGCCTGGGAGGACTACCTGTGGTGGCAGCTTCAGGATCGGAAGATCCTGAAGCGCATCAACACGCTCATCGCGGACATCGCCCGGAACGGCAACGAGGGGATCGGCAAACCGGAACCGCTCAAGCACGGATTCCAGGGCTACTGGTCGCGCCGCATCAACGACGAGCACAGACTGATCTACAAGGCCACCGAGGACGCCGTCCTGATCGCACAGTGCCGCTACCACTACGAGAGCTGACCGGTGAACCGCGGCGATCCACCGGTCCCGTCCCATCCGCACCGTTCAGTCGTACGGCGGAGAGCGGCGGACTTCTCAGCCCGCGCCTCGGTCGGCGACGGCTGACCCTGGTGGGCCCGGTGCGCCACGCGTGAATGGGTGCACGAAGGAGGCGTGGCCCGGGTGACCTCGACGCCGGAGCCGGTCACGGCGGTGCGCTCGGCGAACCAGTTCCACCTCAGTGGAGCCCGAGATGGGAAACTCTTTACCGAACTCCTGTTTCCTGTGTAACTTTTGTGAGGCCCTGGGGGAGAGGGCGCGGGGGACGTGTGCCTGACCAGCGCACGCAATGCTCGACCGGCTGACCGCTTCTCCAGACGAGGGCGCGTCCACAATCCGACCAAGCCTGTCGCACAGCCATGCCCGCCTGCTCTCTTCCTGGGCCGACCCAATCGTCCAGAAGACAGGCGACAACATGCGAAGAGCCTTGCGCTCAAGGGGGATGGCGGGCACCGCACTGGTGGCGGCTTCCGCCGTACTGACGGGACTGGTGTACGCGGCGCCCGCCCGGGCCGACGAGCCGCCGCCTCAGGATCCGGACACCGGCCAGTCGCGGATCAGCCTCGGCGAACAGCCCCGTGTCAACCGATGCATCGCCGGGGTGGCCCTGCACATCGGCGGCCCCGCCCTGAAGTCGGCGGCCGCGAAGGCGTTGAACGGCACCGATGCCGATCTCGCCACCGCACTCGACGGCGTTCTCTGGAAGCTGGGCCCCCTCGGTGACGCCCTGTCCAAGGACAAGGAGGGGGTCAGCAAGTACCTGAGCCAGTCCCGCGCCCGCAAGGAGGGCTGGGAAGACGCGAACAAGATCTACGCCCAGACCGGGTGGGACTCGGGCACCAGCTACGACGCCCCCGAGTTCGACGCCGACGTCGTGGCGTTCACCCTCGGCCCGCAGCAGGACCTGTACGGCCGGCTGGGGCAGGACGGCCGGAGCGTACCCACGCCGGCTTCGGTCGAGCAGGCGAAGAAGATCGCCGCCGCGATCAAGGGCCAGGACAGCTGGAACGATTTCGCGGCCGACTCCATGTTCCGGGACAGCGACGTCAAGGGGCCCTACAACTCGACCACCACGAGCGACGTCGCCTCCTTCCTGCGCCACGGCGGCTTCGTCACCAAGCCGCTGGAGGAGGGCTCCGCCGAGTACCGCATGGAGGTGGAGGCGCTCAAGGTCGCCTGGAGCGACTGCGACAGCTTCAATCCCGTCGACGCCCGGCGGATCCTCACCCCCGTGGTCGCGACGGCCGGTCAGGAGTGGGAGCAGGAGTACGCCGCTCAGGCCAAGCCCCGCGCCACCATCATGACCGCAGAGGCGAACGCGTCCGCGGAGGCCCGCAAGGCCACCGAGGCGATGATCGAGTCCATCGGGCAGGCATGGCTGGCCGACCAGATCCTCCTCTGGCAGAAGTACTGGGCCGCCCAGCCCAAGGACAACATCCACCGGCCCAAGCCCGCGGTCTTCACCCAGGCCAAGTCGGACCTGGCCACCGCCCAGAAGAAGGCCGCCGACCAACTGACTCTGGCCAACAAGGCGGTGGCTGCCGCCAAGACGGGCGCGGAGCAGGCGGCCACCGCGCAGAACGACGCGTACGTCATCGCCGACGCGGCCAAGACGCCGCGCGGGCGCGGGCTGTTGTACGCGCAGCAGTCGGTGCAGGTCGCCAAGGCCTCGTACGCCGCGACCCAGGCGGCGGCGCAGGCCACGCAGACCGCGGTGAACGCCGCCAAGGCGACGGTGGCCGACAGCAAGGCGCTGTTCGCGCTCTCCCAGAGCCAGGCCCACGCCATCAACACGGAGTTCCGGCGGATCGCCGCGCAGGAGGCGGCAGCGCAGGCGAAGGCGGCAGCCGTGTCCGCGGACGCGCTGGCCAAGGAGGCCGCCGCCAACGCCACCAAGGCGAAGAACGCGCAGGCCACCGCCGAGCGGGCACAGGAGACGGCCCGCGTCGCCGCAGAGACCGCCAAGGCGCAGCGGGCCAAGGCCGAGCAGGAAAAGGGCGTCGCCTCGAAGGAGCGCCAGAACGCGGCCGACGAACGGGCCAAGGCCAATGCGGCCGAGCAGCGCGCGGCCGACGAGCGCGAGACGGCCGGCCACGCCCGTACCCAGGCGGAGGACGCCGCGAGGACGGCCGACGAGCAGCTCACCACGGCACTCCTGGCCGAGGGCCGGGCCTCCGCCGCGCGCGGGAAGGCCGAGGAGGCGGAGCGCAACAAGAAGGCCACGGCCGCCCGGGCCGCCGCCCTGGAGTCGGCCGCCGCCGCGGCCGTCGGCACCAGCGCCGCCGGCGAGACCCGGGAGGCGGCCACCGCCGCCCGTACCGCGGCCGACGAGGCGGCCGGCGCGGCCACCCGGGCGCACGCCGCCGCCGGCGAGGCGAGCACCGCGGCGCAGAACGCCCGCGCCGCCGCCACCCGGTCCGATGCCGCCGCGCAGCGCTCCCGCGCGGCCGCCGACAAGGCGTGGTCGGCCTACCAGACGGCCGTCGCCGCGGGCGCGGTCGCGCACGCCGCGGCAGCCGAGGCCATCGACGCCTCCGAGGCCGCGTCGACGAACGCCGCCGAGGCCGAGAAGGAGGCCAAGAAGGCCCAGGCCGCCTCTCTCAAGGCGAGCCAGGAGGCCCAGGCGGCCCGCGACGAGGCCGCCAAGACCAGGGCCTGGGCGGCGGAGGCCGCCGGACACGCGTACGCGGCCGGCCAGGCGGCCACCGCGGCCCGCGACTCGGCGACCGAGGTGATCAAGCCCGCCAACACCGCCATCGCGGCGGGCACCCCGTACCGGGAGACGGACACCGCGGCCGCCTTCGCCGTGCTGATCGGCCAGACCTCCATGTCGCTGTCCGAGCAGCAGGCAGCCGCGGCTGCCGCCAAGGCCAAGGAAGCGGCCAAGGCCGCCGCCGACGCCAAGGCGCTGGCCGACAAGGCCGCCGGCGACGCCAAGCTCGCCGCGCAGGCGGCAGCGGCAGCGGCAGCCGACGCGGCGGCTGCGCTCAAGTCCGTGGCCGAGGCCCGGGCCTCGGCAGCGGAGGCGGCCAAGGCCGCCGAGGCGGCGAAGAAGGCCGACGCCAGGACCAGCGAGTACGTCGCACAGGCGGGCACCGACTGGTTCTACGCCGACAGCGCCGCCCGCGACGCCTCGAGCGAGGCCGCCGCGGCGAACAACGAGGCCACCGAGGCCGAGAAGAGCGCCACGAACGCCCGCGCCTCCGCCGACGCCGCCACCCGCGACTCCGGCGCCGCGGACTCGGCGGCCACCCAGGCGGAGAAGGACGCCGACGCCGCGGAGAAGTCCGCGGCCAACGCCGGCGAGGACGCGAAGGCGGCCGACGGGGCGGCCGACCGTGCCGAGCAGGAGTTCCTCAAGGAGCAGGAGGAAGCCCGCAAGGCCGCGCTGGAGGGCCCCAAGCCCGACACGGGACCGGACCTCACCCAGAGCGAGGAGGCGCTGCTCCTCGCCCAGTGCGGCCAGTCCTGCGTGGACGACTTCCGCGCGGCCAGGCAGCTGCTGGCCATGGACGTCATGGACTGGGTGGTCGACAACGGCGGCCAGATCCTCCTCGACGAGCTGGGCTACACCGACGCCAAGAAGTGCTTCACCCAGGGCGACGTCGAGGGCTGCCTGTGGACGCTGGTCAACGTCATCCTCGTGGGCGCGGCCGTCACCAAGGTTCCGGCCGTGGGCAAGGCGATCTACCGGGTCAGCAACGGCATCTACTCCTTCTGGGAGAAACTGGACAAGGCCAAGGACACCCTGGACCGGCTGCGTACGGTCCTTGACCGGGTCAAGAAGGGCCAGAGCGCCGTATCGTGCCTCCTTGCGGCAGGCACCGCCGCCCGACCGGCCGCGTTCCACGGGGCCTCCGCGAAGACCGGGGCACTGGCCGCCGCCGGCAAGCCGAAGATCTGCGTGACCTCGGCGCTCGGCAAGAACAGCAAGCTCGCCAAGCTCGCCGCGAAGTCCACGAAGAACGAGGACGTGCAGCGCGAGATGAACCAGCTCATCAACAAGCTGCTGGAGGGCAACGACCAGCCGGGCAGGGGCTCCAAGGCGCTCTCGCACGGCATCCGGTACCTTCGGGGCGACAAGGGCGCGCGGCTCTTCTTCCGCGAGGTCGAAGGCGGCTTCGAGATCATCGGCAAGTCCGACAAGCCGAACGAGCCGAACGTCATCGAGGAGTTGCTGAAGATCTATGGCTCATGAGCCGCTCGTGACCGTGGAGACGGCCGACTTCTCCGTCACATACGTACTCGGCCTGGAGGACGACGCCGACACCGTCGAGGATGTCGACGCGGTCATCCGCGCCCGTGACGGCAAGGGGTGGACCGCCAGCTTCATGACTCCTCGGAAGATCGCCGAGGTGATGGACCGCCGGTCCGCCACCGGCGAGTGCGCCGACGGCCTGTACCTGCGGATCCCCGACCTCGTGATCGTCCGCGAAGGCGGCCTGGACGCCATGACCAGGGCCCTGGTCGACCTCTTCAGCACATACGGCATGGACACCAACGTCCTGCCGCGCTTCGAGGCCGGCGAGGACGAGGCCGACTGACCTCTGGTACACGACTGTGCCCCGCCAGGTCGATCCCGGCGGGGCACAGTCTTTTCGCGGCTCCCGAGAACAGTCGCGGGGAAAAACTGGCGCTCGTCCCCGATCAGGTCGCCTCGGTCCTTGCCTTCCGGCCGTACGACCTGTGTCATGCAGGCGGGTCCCGGTGGCTCGACTCCGACGTCCCGGCGCCGGAGGTCGCCGCCCGCGCCCGATACCACCCCCGGGCTCGTCGGCGGCCCGCGCCACGCCAGGACGCGAGGCCCTCCGCTACCCCATCGGGCGCATATTTCTCGCACTTCGCCCCGGTCCCCCGCAGGGTGCGAATGTGAGCCACGCCAGCACCACCGCCAGCACCACCACCGGCACGACCACCGAAACCGCCGCTCTCGCCCCGTCCCTCGTGACCGCGGGCGGTGTCGCGGTGGGGCTGTTCGCGGCGGCCCGGCTCACCGGCATGGCCGTGGTCGCGCTGGCCGCCTGGGCGGCCGGCAGACATCCGCTGACCCTGCTCGGCCGGTCCTGGGACTCGGTCTGGTACCTGGGCATCGCGGCGCACGGCTACGGCCGCACCCTGTACTTCCGCCCCGACGTCATCCACAGCGACCTGGCGTTCTTCCCGCTCTACCCGGCCCTGATCCGGATCCTGACGGCCGTCACCCCGCTGAGCGGGGCGGGCGCCGGCCTGCTGGTGTCCTGGACGGCAGCGGGCGTCGCCGCGGCCGGCATCTACGCGCTGGGCGCCCGGCTGCACGGCCGCGCGGTGGGCACGGCCCTCGTCCTGCTCTGGGGCCTGCTCCCGCACTCCGTGGTGCTGTCCATGGCGTACACGGAACCGGTCCTGACCGCTTTCGCCGCCTGGTCCCTGTACGCGGTCCTGGCCGGGAACTGGCTGTGGGCGGGCACCCTGGCCGCCCTGGCGGGCCTGTCCCGGCCGAACGGCTTCGCGGTCGCGGTGGCCGTGCTGCTCGCCGCCGTCCGCGAGATACACCGCTCCCGGGGCCGGGTTGCCCACAGGCTGTGGACGGGCGCGGCGCTCGCCCCGCTCGGCTGGCTCGCGTATGTCCTGTGGGTGGGGCGCCGGGCCGGCGATCCGCTGGGCGGCTACTTCGGCGTACAGCGCCTGTGGGGGTCGCGCTTCGACTTCGGCCGGGGCTCGCTCCGCTTCGTCCGCGACCTGCTGGTGCGCGGCGACCGCTTCGTCTTCCCGACGGCCCTGGTGATCGTGGCGGCGGCGGTGGTCCTCTTCGCGCTCCTGCTGCTGGACCGGGCGCCGCTCCCGCTCCTCGCCTACACCGCCGTACTCCTGCTGATCGCGCTCGGCGGCTCGGGCTTCTTCGAGTCCAAGCCGCGCTTCCTCCTGCCGGCCTTCCCCCTGCTCCTCCCCCTGGCCCGGGCGCTGGTCCGCACGGCGAGAGCCCGGCCCTGGCACGCGTCCGTGGTGGTCGCGGCCCTGGCCGGGCTCTCGTTCGGCTACGGCGCGTACCTGGTCGTCTTCGCCGGCACACCCCTGTAGCGCTGCCTACTCCTCGTCGTCGCCCTCGGGCTGGTCGGCCTCGTTGACGGCGTCCTCCAGGCCGAGCTGTTCGACGAGCCACTTGTCGAACTCGATCGCGGCCCGCACCCAGCTGACCGTGGACGACACGAAGTGGTTGATGTCCACGCCCATGCCGATGAGCATCTGCGCCTCACCGATGAGACGGACGGTGCCGTCGTCATGGGTGTGGGTGTAGACCTTGGGCCACAGCGTCCGACGGTTCCAGTCGTCGATGGACTCCAGGAGCTGGGGCTTCTCGTCGATCTTGTGGGGGCGGTCGTAGAACGTCCGCACCGAGAAGACCGACTGTTCGTCCTCGCCGCGGAACATGAAGTACGTACGGAACTGTTCCCACGGCGCCGCGAGGTCACCCTCGTCGTCGACGACGTACTTCAGCTCCATCTGGTCGAGGAGCTGCTTGACAAGATCCTGATCCGGGACGACGGGGCCCGCCGGTCCTTGGGGCTGCGGCTCGGGCTGGCCCCCGAAGTTCGGAATCGAGGACGGGTCGATGGTCACCGTGATTTTCCCTTCATACGGATCCCGCCATCCTCCCCCATCCGGGGAGGGGGGTGGCAACCCCCGCCCCGGCGGGTTCATCTCCCGTTGGCGGAATTCCGCTCAGAGCGTCTTTCCGGTCTCCTGACCGGTGCTTTCGACGGCTTCACCGGCCGTTTCACCGGCGGTTTCACCGACCGATCCACCGGCCGCCTCCTCCGCCGTCACCGGGCCCACGATCAGGCCCTCGCCGAAGGCGTCCACCCGGATCGTGTCGCCGTCCTTGACCTCGCCGGACAGGATCTCCTTGGCGAGGCGGTCGCCGATGGCGGTCTGGACCAGGCGACGCAGCGGACGGGCGCCGTACGCCGGGTCGTTGCCCTCCTCGGCGAGCCAGGCCAGGGCCTCCGGGGTGATCTCCAGGGCGAGCCGGCGGTCGGCCAGGCGCTTGGCCAGCCGGTCGATCTGGAGCCGGGCGATCCGGGCCAGCTCGTCCTTGGCCAGGGCGGAGAAGACGACCAGGTCGTCCAGGCGGTTGAGGAACTCCGGCTTGAAGGACTGCCGGACCGTCTCCAGAACCTGCCGCTTCTTCTCCTCCTCGCCGAGCATCGGGTCGACCAGGTACTGGCTGCCCAGGTTGGACGTCAGCACCAGGATGGTGTTGCGGAAGTCGACCGTGCGGCCCTGGCCGTCGGTGAGCCGGCCGTCGTCCAGCACCTGGAGCAGGATGTCGAAGACCTCGGGGTGGGCCTTCTCCACCTCGTCCAGGAGGACCACGGTGTAGGGGCGGCGACGGACCGCCTCGGTCAGCTGGCCGCCCTCCTCGTAGCCGACGTATCCGGGCGGGGCGCCGACCAGCCGGGCCACGCTGTGCTTCTCGCTGTACTCCGACATGTCGATCCGGACCATCGCCCGCTCGTCGTCGAAGAGGAAGTCGGCGAGCGCTTTGGCCAGTTCCGTCTTGCCGACACCGGTCGGGCCGAGGAAGAGGAAGGAGCCGGTCGGGCGGTCCGGGTCGGCGATACCGGCGCGGGACCGTCGTACGGCGTCCGAGACCGCGCGTACGGCCTCGGTCTGGCCGATGAGCCGGCGGCCCAGCTCGTCCTCCATGCGGAGCAGCTTCTGGGTCTCGCCCTCCATGAGACGCCCGGCGGGGATGCCGGTCCAGGCGGCCACCACGTCCGCGATGTCGTCGGAGCCGACCTCGTCCTTGACCATGGTGTCCCGGGAGGTCTCCACCTCGGCCTCGGACGCGGCCTCCAACTCCTTCTCCAGCTGCGGGATCTCGCCGTACAGCAACTTGGAGGCGGTGTCGAAGTCGCCGTCGCGCTGGGCGCGTTCGGCGGTGCCGCGGAGTTCGTCGAGCTTCTCCTTCAGCTCGCCGACCCGGTTCAGGGACTGCTTCTCGCGCTCCCAGCGGGCGTTGAGGCCGCGCAGGTCCTCCTCCTTGTCGGCGAGGTCGCGGCGCAGCTTCTCCAGGCGCTCCCGGGAGGCCGGGTCGGTCTCCTTCTCCAGCGCCAGCTCCTCCATCTTCAACCGGTCCACGACGCGCTGGAGTTCGTCGATCTCCACGGGCGAGGAGTCGATCTCCATGCGGAGCCGCGAGGCCGCCTCGTCGACCAGGTCGATGGCCTTGTCGGGGAGGAAGCGGGAGGTGATGTAACGGTCGGAGAGGGTCGCGGCGGCCACCAGGGCGCTGTCCGCGATCTGCACCTTGTGGTGGGCCTCGTAACGGCCCTTCAGGCCACGGAGGATGGCGATGGTGTCCTCGACGGTCGGCTCCGCCACCAACACCTGCTGGAAGCGGCGCTCCAGCGCCGGGTCCTTCTCGATCCGCTCCCGGTACTCGTCGAGGGTGGTCGCACCGACCATGCGCAGCTCGCCGCGGGCCAGCATCGGCTTCAGCATGTTGCCGGCGTCCATGGCGGAGTCACCGCCGGCTCCGGCGCCGACGACCGTGTGCAGCTCGTCGATGAAGGTGATGACCTGCCCGTCGGAGTCCTTGATCTCGGCGAGGACGGTCTTCAGCCGCTCCTCGAACTCACCCCGGTACTTCGCACCCGCGACCATGGCCCCGAGGTCCAGCGCCACCAGCCGCTTGTTCTTCAGCGACTCGGGCACATCGCCCTTGACGATCCGCTGGGCCAGCCCCTCGACCACGGCGGTCTTGCCGACGCCCGGCTCACCGATGAGCACGGGGTTGTTCTTGGTGCGGCGGGACAGCACCTGCACGACCCGCCGGATCTCCTGGTCACGTCCGATGACGGGGTCGAGCTTGCCGTCCCGTGCGGCGGCCGTGAAGTCGGTGCCGAACTTCTCCAGCGCCTTGTACTGGCCCTCGGGGTCGGCGGTGGTCACCCGGCGGCCGCCGCGCGCCTTCTGGAAGGCCTCCACCAGCTTCTTCGCGGTGGCCCCCTGCCGTTCGAGCACCTCGCCGGCCGCGCCGCCCTTCGCGGCGATGCCGATGAGCAGGTGTTCGGTGGAGAGGAAGTCGTCACCGAGGTCGCGGGCGCGCTCGTCCGCGTCGGCGAGGACCGCGAGCAGTTCGCGGTTGGGCTGCGGGGGCGCGACCGTGGAGCCGGTCACGCTGGGCAGGGCGGCCAGCACCCGCTCGGCACCCTGCCGTACGACGGCCTGGTCGGCGTCCGCGGCCGCGAGCAGGTCGGTGATGTTCTCGTTCTCCTGCCCCGCCAGCAGAGCCAGCAGCAGGTGGGCAGGCGTGAGGTCCGCGTGCCCCTCGGTCACGGCCCGGCTGCTGGCCGCGTTGATCGCGTCCCGGCTCCTGTTGGTCAGCTCGGCGTCCACGTTCGCGTTCTCCTCCTCGGCGTCGTTCGGCTGACTCAGCCAACGTACACAAAGTTGAGTCTATTCCACTCAAGGTGGAGACGGGACCCCTTCCGGGGACCAGCTTCCGGGCACGCGGACCCGGCCGGCCGAGAGGGTGGGCGCGGAGGGGCAGGTGGCCGGAAGAAGACGGACCGGGGCGGACCGAGGGCCGGAAGAAGGCGGACCGAGGCGGCCGGGAGCGGGCGGCGAAAGCACCAGAAGGCCCGCGGAGGCCCACGGAGCGGCACGGGAGAGCGGCCGGGGACGGGGAACGCCCTCCGCGACGGCCGCCGGGGGCACGGTGACGCGGCTGCGGGGGCCTGGGAGCGGTATCGAGCCGGTGGCCCGGGGCGGCCGCCCCGTTCTGTCGGCGTTCCAGCGACATGTTTCAGCCACGGTGGACCTTGGCCGAAACGGGCTGATACGCCGAAATGTCGCCCGAAAACTGCAGCGGCGTCACCGTGTTCAGGTCACGGTGACGCCGCTGCGGGGGGAAGTACCTGAGCGATCTTTTACGACGGGGGAATCGCGTCAGGCACTGCGGGGGGTGGCCGAGATGGTCCTCACGTCCGGGACGTCCGGCTCAGCCAGCCGGTGGTCCCGTTGGTCCAGATTCACAAAAATCATTCCGTACCGGACGGCGCACCGCACGGGCTGCGGCGCACCCCGGGGCTTGCGCAGGCACCGGTAGGCCCGTACGTCCTCGTCGTCGTCCCGCGTGACGACGACCGGCTCACCGAAGACGGTCACCATCAGCGAGTCACCGCTGTGGGGGATGGCGGTGACCAGGTCGATGAAGTGCCAGCCGGAGCGATAGGCGGTGGCCATTTCACGCCGGAAGGATCGGTCGTCGGGTGGGGTGGTCACGTCAGCTCCCAGCTCCATCGGTCGCAGATTCAGCTCCACTAGCGCTGTCCGCCACGTCAGCGTTCACCGCCACCGCCGGCCACTGAGTGTTGGCTCGAACATCGCTCCTGACTTCAGCGAAGCCACTCAACACCCCGAGGGCCGCAACAGCAGAAAAGGCGGCGACAAGCGTCGAGCGAAGCAGTCTCGTGCGCATACTCGGCTTCGTCCTCACTTGAAGGTCCCCTCTTCCCCCGCCAGGTACGACGATGGCTCATTCGGGCACGTGGTGGCCACACAAACAGTGCATCATGTTCCTGCATGTTCAGGACCCTGGGGGGTGGAGATTTAGTAATGAATCGGGCTAAGCAGACACATCCCCACGCGATGGCCGACTTGTGCGACGAGGGTAACCGCCTTTACGCCGTGGCTCTTCGCGCGGGACGCGTCGCTCGCGAAGACGCCGACGCCGCCCCCTGCCTGATGGAATTCGCGCTGCTCCACCCGGATCCGGACGACCCGAGCTGGCTGCGCCCAGTCCCTCCGGCCGTGGCCCTGGCCCAGCGACTGAACCCCATCGAGCGCGAGATCACCAAGCGCAGACGGTTGTCGATCGAACTCGCCGAGCTGTTCGAGCCGTTCATGGCCCTCAGCGCCGAGACGACGACGACCAGTGACTCGATCGCGGTACTGGAGGGCGGTGAACGGATCAACGCGGCCCTGAACCTGGCGACGGCACAGTGCCAGGCCGAACTGCTCACGGTCCAGCCGACCGACCGCATCTCCGACCGGAACATCATGCAAGGGCTGGAGCGCGACCGGCCGCTCATAGAACGCGGCGTCAAAGTGCGGAGCCTGTACCAGCACACGGCACGCTACAGCCCGGAGAAGCTGGCATACGTCGCGCAACTCTCCAACGGGAAGGTCGAGTACCGCACCATCGACGAACTGGTGGAGCGACTGATCATCTGCGACGAGACGGTTGCCTTCATCCCCGCGCGGGAAGACCAGCAGGTCGCCCTGGAACTCCGCCATCCGGGTCTCGTGCGCTATCTGATCAAGGTCTTCGAATACCTCTGGGACCGTGCTGTCCCCATGACCGCCGGTGGCCCTTACGACACGGCGTCCGGAGGCATCACCGAGATCCAGTACTCCATTGCCAAGCTCCTGGTCGAGGGCCACGTCGACGAGGCGATCGCGCGTCGGCTGGGCATGAACGTCCGCACCTGCCGCGCCCACATCGCCAAGCTGGCGCTGGCTCTCGGAAGCGGCAGCCGCGCACAGCTCGGCTACCTGATCGCCCAGTCCGGGATTCTGGACCAGAAGCTCCCCGAGAAGGGCGGCAACCCTTGACCGAGGCAGTCCCGCACCACGAGCACGGCATCGACGACCTGTGCGCCGCGGGCACCAGACTCTACGAGCGCGCCCTGCGTGAGGAGCACATATCCGCCCAGGACGCCGCCGACGCACCCTGCCTCACCGGCCTCGGCCTGCTCCACCCGACGCCGGACGACCCCGGCCGCCTGGAACCGGTGGACCCGGCCGTCGCCCTGAACCAGCTCCTGCGCGGCGTCCGCGCCCGGGTCGCCGACGAGTGGCGGTTCGAGGAGCGGCTGGTGGACCTCTTCACACCGCTGACGCGCATCGAGGGCACATTCGACACGGCAACGGATTCCCCGGCGCTACGGCTGCTCAGCGGGACCGAGCGGATCAACCAGGCCATCACCGAGGCCATGGCCGAGGCCCACGAGGAAGTCCTGTGCGTCCAGCCGCACGCCGGCCTCGTCGGTGAGCGCGGCGCCGTCGCCTACCCCATCGCCAACGAACGCGACCTGGCGTTCCTGGACCGCGGCGGCCGTATCCGCACCCTGTACCAGCACACCCTGCGCCACGTGGCGAACGTGTACGTCTACGTCGAGCAGCTGAGGGGCGACACCATGGCCCGCGGTCTCGACGAGGTGCCCGACCGGCTCGTCGTCCTGGACCGCGAGGTGGCCTTCCTCCCCGCCAACAACGACGGCTCGCTGGCCCTGGAGGTGCGTCAGCCGGCCCTGGTCCGGTTCATCGCGACCTCCTTCGACCGCCTCTGGCGCCTGGCCACCCCGATGTTCCCGCAGGCCGAGCAACGCCCCACCGTCAACGGCATCACCCCCCGCCAGCAGGCCATCGCCGCCCTGCTCGTCGAAGGCCACACCGACGCCGTCATCGCCGACCGCCTCGGCATGAACATCCGCACCGCCCGCGTCCACATCGCCAAACTCGCCACCACCCTCGGCAGCGAAAGCCGCGCCCAACTCGGCTACCTCATCGGACGTTCCGGGATCCTCGATCAACCGGAGACGGTTTTATGAGCCGCTGTGATCACGGCGTCGAGGAGCTGTGCGCGGCCGGGGCGAAGTTGTACGAGCGTGCCCTGACCGTGGGGCACGTGTCCGCTCAGGACGCCGCCGAGGCCGGCTGCCTCACCGACTTCGGTCTCCTGCACCCCGCCCTCGACGACCTCGACCGGCTGGAGCCGGTCGCCCCGACCGCGGCCCTGCACCGGCTGCTGCGCTCCTCCGCCGCCCGGATCGCCGCCGAACGCCGCCGCGAGGAACGGCTGACGGCGCAGTTCGCACGGCTGACGCGCGTCGAGCACCGGACCGACGCGCTGACGGACTCCCCGGCACTGCGGCTGCTCAGCGGCACCCGGCGGATCAACGAGGCCATCACCGACGCCATGGCCGAGGCCCGGCAGGAAGTCCTGTGCGTCCAGCCGCACACCGGTCTGGCCGGCGAGCGGGGCACCGCGGTCTATCCCGTCACCTACGAACGCGACCAGGCGTTCCTCGACCGGGGCGGCCGTATTCGCACGCTCTACCCGCACACCCTGCGCCATGTGCCGAACGTCTACAACCTCGCCGAGCACCTGGAGGGCGACACCATGGCCCGCGGTCTCGACGAGGTGCCCGACCGGCTCATCGTCATCGACCAGACGGTTGCCTTCCTCCCCGCCGACAGCGAGGGCACCCTGGCCCTGGAAGTCCGTCAGCCGGCCCTGCTGAAGTACCTCGCGACCATCTTCGACCGCCTCTGGCGCCTGGCCACCCCGATGTTCCCGCAGGCCGAGCAACGCCCCACCGTCAACGGCATCACCCCCCGCCAGCAGGCCATCGCCGCCCTGCTCGTCGAAGGCCACACCGACGCCGTCATCGCCGACCGCCTCGGCATGAACATCCGCACCGCCCGCGTCCACATCGCCAAGCTCGCCACCACCCTCGGCAGCGAAAGCCGCGCCCAGCTCGGCTACCTCATCGGACGCTCGGGGATCC
Source organism: Streptomyces sp. NPDC007157 (assembly GCF_040634235.1). Taxonomy (NCBI): domain Bacteria; kingdom Bacillati; phylum Actinomycetota; class Actinomycetes; order Kitasatosporales; family Streptomycetaceae; genus Streptomyces; species Streptomyces sp. NPDC007157. The sequence continues at coordinate 88,849 of NZ_JBEYFE010000027.1, read as the reverse complement.
TTGATCAGGAAGGCTGACCACGGCCGGCGACCCGCTCGCCTCGCCCGGCGGCCGGTCCAGCCCCACCTGCGCTATCCGCACGCCCAGTTGGGTACGGCTGGCCGCGCCCAGCGTCTCCGAGAGGCGGGCGATGTGGGCACGGCAGGTACGGACGCTGATGCCCAGGCGTTCGGCGATCACCGCGTCCTGGTGGCCCTCCGCAAGGAGCGCGGCGATGGATTGCTCCCGGTGCGAGATGCCCTCGATACCGGTGTCGGGGAGCGGGGCAGTGAGGGGGATCGCGAGGCGCCACAGGCGCTCGAAGACGGTGACGAAGTACTCGACCAGGGCGGGGTGGCGCAGCTCCAGGGCCATCGTGCGGTCGGCGTTGGCGGGGATGAAGGCGACCGTGCGGTCGAAGAGGATGAGGCGGTCGATGACCTCGTCGAGCGTCCGGGCCTCCACCGCGTCGCCCATCAGCTCCAGGTAGTTGAGCAGGCCCTGGCCGTGCCGGGCGACATGGGTGTACAGGTCCCGCATGCGCACGCCCCGGCCGCGCAGGGCGACCGCCCGGTGCAGTCCCTCGGTCAGCTCCGACTCACGGCGGATACCGCCCGGCTGCACGGTCAGCACCTCGCTGGTACACGCCTCCGTCGCCTCGTCCATCGCCGCCTGGATCCGTGACAGCCCGTCCAGGACCCGGATCGCCGCCGTGCCCTCGGCGGAGGCCGACGCGACCTGCAACTGCCGTCCCAGACCGGCGTACCACTCGAAGGCCGCGACCGCCGAGCCCACCCGCCGCTGGCTCTCGGTGACCTCGTCGTAGACGCCGCGCAGCAGCCGGGTCATGACCTCCTGCGGGGAGGTCGGCACCAGCCAGTCCATGTCGTCGGGGTCCGGGTGCAGCAGCGCCAGCTCCAGCAGACAGTGCACCGCGTCGGCGTCCGTGCGCGGTACCCGGCCCCGGCGCACGGCACGGGAATACACGCGATCCCCGGCGGCGCACAGCCGGTCGGCACCGTGTGGATGCTTGTCCGTCCCGTGCCCGGCCATCGCCCATTCCACCCCCGGTTTGCTGCCTCTTCCGCAGCGCAACTATGAGCGGTCCGGACCGGGTCCGCAACACGGCTCCCCTCGCACCGGGCGTCGTAATCCAGGCATACGCCCCGCTATCTCCCGGCCTCCGCAGCCCGCGCTGCAACAAGATGACGGTGTTACCGGAGAGGCCGGCGGGGCATCGTGGACAGCGCTTCCCACGGGTGTTCGCCGGACACCCGCAGGGGCCCCGGTCCGGCCGCCCCCGATCGGTTCCGGGGCCCCGCAACGCGCCCACGGGGGAGGCGCGTTGCGTGGAGGGCCGCTCGCGGGCACGTCACGCGGGGACCTGGCGAATCCCCGAAATCCGCCGGTGATCACCGCGTTACGTGCCCGCTCTAACGTCCCTTCATGGCGGACATATTTGACGCGTACGCGTTGGCCGACGCGTGGGACGAGATGTTTGTGCGGCCGGGTGAGGTCAGGACCGCCTACGAGCCGGTACTGGCGGCACTCCAGCCGATCGAACCGAGTGAACTGCGCTTCCGGGCCGACCAGATGGCCCGTGCCTTCACCGACCGCGGCGTGACCTACGCCTTCGCGGGCGAGGAGCGGCCCTGGCCGCTGGACCTGGTGCCCAGGATCCTCGACGCCCTGGAATGGGATCTCGTACGAAGAGGCGTCGCCCAGCGGGTCAGAGCCCTGGAGGCCTATCTCGCGGACGCCTACGGGCACGCCCGGGCCTTCGAGGACGGGGTGGTGCCCTGGCGGCTGCTGCTGTCCTCGCCCCACTTCCACCGGGCGGCGCACGCGGTGGAACCGCCCGGCGGGGTGCGCATCCACGTGGCCGGAATCGACCTGGTGCGGGACGAGGCCGGCGACTTCCGGGTCCTGGAGGACAACGTACGGGTGCCGAGCGGGGTGTCGTACGTCATCGAGAACCGGCGGGCGATGACCCGGATCTTCCCCTCGCTCTTCGCCGAACAGCACGTGCTGCCGGTGGACGGGTACGCCGGGCGACTGCTCGCCGCGCTGCGCGCCGCCGCACCCGGCGGCGCGGCGAGCGATCCCCGGGTCGTGGTGCTCACCCCGGGGCCCGGCAACGCGGCCTACTTCGAACACGCCCTGCTGGCCCGGCTGATGGGCGTGCAGCTGGTCGAGGGACACGACCTGGTGTGCCGCAACAACCGGGTGTGGATGCGGACGACCCGCGGCGAGGTGCCCGTGCACGTCGTATACCGGCGCCTCGACGACGACTTCCTCGACCCGCTCCACTTCCGCCCCGACTCGGTGATCGGCTGCCCCGGCATCCTGAACGCCGCGATCGCCGGTCACGTCACACTCGCGAACGCCGTGGGCAACGGTATCGCGGACGACAAGCTCCTCTACACCTACGTCCCGGATCTCATCCGCTACTACCTCGGCGAGGAACCGATTCTCCCCAATGTGGAGTCCTACCGACCCGATGAACCGGGCCAGTTGGCGGCGGTCCTGGACCAGCTCGACCAGCTGGTCGTGAAGCCCGTCGACGGCGCCGGCGGACAGGGCATCGTGATCGGGCCGAAGGCCGACGCCGAGACCCTGGAACGCACTCGCAAAGCCGTGGTCGCCGATCCGCGCGGCTTCATCGCGCAGCGTCCGGTCGCCCTCTCCACCTCCCCCACCCTCGCGGGTGAACGCATGGCACCCCGCCACATTGACCTGCGCCCGTTCGCCGTGAACGACGGCGACGACATCTGGGTGCTGCCCGGCGGCCTGACCCGGGTCGCCCTCCAGGAGGGCAACCTGATCGTCAACTCCAGCCAGGGCGGCGGCTCCAAGGACACCTGGGTGCTCGCCGAGGGCCCCGCCGAGCGGCCCGCGGCCGCCCCGGCCGGCGCCGTCCCGGAGATCGCCCCGCGCCTCCTGGGCCCCGACGGCATCCGTCCCGACGTACCGGAAGGAGCGCACCAGCAGTGAGCGACGTGATCCTCTCCCGTATCGCCGAGGCACTGACGTGGACCGGACGGTACGTCGAGCGCGCCGACGCCACCGGCCGCATCCTCGACGCCTACCTGCACCGGATGCTGGAGGACCCCTGGCGCGACGAGGACACCGCCTGCCGGTCGCTGTACGCGATCCTCGGTGTCGACGCCGGCCCGGAGCCCGTGGACATGCAGCAGGTCCTGGAACAGCTCGCCTTCGACGCCCGCTCGACGGGGGCGATCGAGGGGGCGCTGGGCGCCGCCCGCCGGAACGCGCGCAGCGCCCGTGAGGCCGTCTCCTCCGAGATGTGGGAGTGCCTCAACTCCACCTGGCACGCCCTGGCCGGGCAGCGCCTGGCGGCCCGCCGCACCGGTCCGTACTCCTACCTGGAGCTGGTACGGCGCCGGGCCGCCCTCTTCTTCGGGCTCGCCGACTCCACCATGAGCCGCGACGACAGCTGGCGGTTCGTCGTCCTCGGCCGCAGCGTGGAGCGGGTGGACATGACCGTACGGCTGCTGTCGGTGCGTGTGCTGGACGCTGCGCACGCCCCGGACTGGCCGACGCTGCTCAGCGCGAGCGGAGCCGACGAGGCCTACGCGCGGGTGCACAGCGGGTTCGGGGACACCCCGAGAGTGGCCGGGTTCCTGCTCCTGGACCGGGACTTCCCGCGCTCGGTGCTGCACGCCCTGACCACGGCGGAGGAGTGTCTGGCCGCGCTCGGCCGGCCGCGCCAGGATCCGGCGCGGTCGCCGGTCGGGCGGCTGCGGACCCGGCTGGAGTACCTGGACACGCACACCCTGGAGGACCAGCTGCCGGTGCTGCTGCGGGATCTGCAGCAGGCCTGCATGGCGTCCGCCGATGCGGTGGCGGAACGGTTCTTCCCGTACCAGGGGCCCGTCGAGTGGGCCCAGGAAGGAGCCTGACATGGCTCGTCGCCTCCGGATCCGGCACGTCACCCGCGTCGCGTACGCCCAGCCCGCGGCCTCCTCGCACAACGAGGTCCGGATGACCCCGCTGACCCTGCCGGGCCAGACCACGCTGGACGCGCGGGTCACCGTCACTCCGGCGACCACCGTCTGGTCGTACTGGGACTACTGGGGGACCCAGGTCACCGGGTTCGATCTGCTGGAGCCGCACGAGGATCTGACCATCACCGCGTCGAGCCTGGTGGAGACCTCGGCGCCGGGGCCGTTGCCGGAGCCGCCGGCCTGGGCGGAGGTGGCCGAACGGGCGGGCGGGTCACGCCTGTCGGAGTTCGTGACCGGGACGTCCCGGACGACGGTGCCGAGGAAGCTGGTGAAGAAGGCGCGGGAGGCCGCCGCCGGGCTGGGGCCGCACGAGGCCACGGTGGCCGTCTCCGGGATGGTGGCCGACCGGGTGACCTACCTGCCGGGGGCGACCAGTGTGAACACGTCACCGGCCGAGGCGTGGGCCCAGCGGGCGGGGGTGTGCCAGGACATCACGCATCTGACGATCGCCCTGCTGCGGGGGCTGGGGCTGCCCGCCCGGTACGTCTCGGGGTATCTGCACCCGGAGCGGGAGGCGGAGCTGCACCGTCCCGTCGCCGGGCAGAGCCATGCCTGGATCGAGTACTGGGCGGGTGACTGGTGCGGCTACGACCCGACGAACCGGGTGCGGGTCGACGAGTCGCACGTGGTGGTGGCCCGGGGGCGGGACTACGACGACGTCACGCCCCACAAGGGGATCTACCGAGGGGTCCCCGGCGGAACTCCTGAGGTGACGGTGGAGTTCACCAGGGTCGCGTAGCGGTCCGCGGGCCGGGCGGGGGCCGGTGTGGGCCGGTGTGGGCCGGGCCCCCGCGGTGGCGGGGCCTACTTGAGGCCCGCAGCCGCACACGCCGTCTTGTAGTCGGCCGTGCAGATCTGCGAGATCTTGTAGATGCCGTCCGCGACGACGGTGTCCTTGATCTTGCTCTTCGTCACGGCGCTGACCTGCACCAGCTGGGCCGGGATGTCCTTGTTGGTCGGGCTGTCGACCTGGTCCTGGGTGAGCGCGTCGAACTGGATGTCCTTGCCCTGCACCTTGTAGACGGCCATCTGGGCGGCGGCCTCGGCCTCGGCCGGGTAGGGCTTGTAGACGGTCATGTACTGCTCGCCGATGAGGATCCGCTGGATGGCGTCGAGGTCCGCGTCCTGGCCGGTGACCGGCGGCAGGTTGGTGATGCCGGCCGCCTTGAGGGACTTGATGATCTCGCCCGCCATCGCGTCGTTCGCGGAGTAGACGCCGGCGACGTTGTCCTTGCCGATCGCGTTGATCGCCTTGGTGGTCTCCTTCCCGGCGGTCGGCGGGTCCCAGTCCTTGGTGTCGAACATGGCGCCGTTCGGAATCGTCACCTTGCCGGTCAGCTCGGACAGCGCACCCGTCTTGAACTGCTTGGCGTTCGGGTCGGTCGGCGAGCCGTTGATCATGATGACCTTGTCGGAGGTGTCGACGTTCGACCCGAGGCCCTCCAGGAGCGTACGGGCCTGCACCTCGCCCACCAGCTCGTTGTCGAAGGAGACGTAGGCGTCGATCGGGCCCTCGGCGAGGCGGTCGTAGGCGATGACCGGGATGCCCGCGTCCTTGGCCTTCTTCACCGTGGCCGCGATGGCGTGCGAGTCGACCGCGTCCAGGACGATGACGTCGACCTTGTCGTCGATCATCTTCTGCATCTGCTCGGCCTGCTTGGAGGCGATGGACCCGGCGTTCGCGTACGCGATCCGCCCCTGCTTGTTGGTGAGCTCCGCGATCTTGGCCTTCATGATCGGGTAGTCGAAGTTCCGGTACCGGGTGTTGATGATGTCCGGCATCAGCACCCCCACGGTGATGTCGTTGCCCTTGGTGGGGCTCGCGGTGGTCGACGATCCCGTCGCGTTGAACACGCCGCAGCCGGCGAGCGAGAGGGTCATCGTGGACGCGGCCACAAACATGGCTATACGACGCATTCGGGGGCTCACTTCAGGTGCGTTCCGGACATGGGGCTGCTTGCGACCCAGATGTCTGAAAAGCCAACGCGTACGCCACACCCGGCGTCAAGCGGAACTACTTAACGAGTGCGCAACACTACCCTCTGCTGCACCTGTGAAGGCGAAGCGGAATCGTCTCCAAACTCTCTTTACGGACCCTCCATCCAAAGGGAGTTCACGGGCAGGCAAAGATCAGTACAACCAACTCCTTTCCTCATGAGTCGACATCGGCAACGGCCATCTCCGTCGTAACGGAAACGACCAGAGGATCGAATGAAGCCAGCCAGACGCACCGCGGCCGGCGCCGTGGTGCTCGCCACCGCCGGCACCCTGCTCGGCGGTGCCACCGTGTCCGCCTCGGCGGCCACGACGACCTGCACCGCACCGGTGTACAAGCGGCAGCTGTTCGCGAACACCACGTTCAAGGGCACACCGAAGAAGACGGACTGCGACTCCGCGATCAGCGAGAGCTGGAGCGGCGCCCCGGCGTCCGGCCTGCCGAAGGACAACTTCGGGGTGCGCTGGAGCGTCACCCGCGACTTCGGCTCCGGCGGCCCCTTCGCCCTCGCCGTCTCCGGATTCGACGGCATCCGGGTGTACGTCGACGGCGGCCGCAAGGTCGACCTGTGGAAGAACACGTCCAAGACGGTGACCAAGACCGTCAACGTGACGATCCCCAAGGGCCGGCACACCCTGCGGATCGACTACGTCAACTGGACCGGCGCCGCCAAGGTCAAGTTCACGTACACACCCCGCACCTCGGCCACCGTCGACAAGATCAAGCCGCTCGCGCCGAGCGGTGTGTCCGCCGTCTACCAACCGGACGGGGAGGGCACGAACACCCTGGTCGCCTGGGCCGCCAACAAGGAGCTGGACCTCGCCGGCTACCGGCTCTACCGGCGGCTCCAGGGCTCCGGCAGCTGGACCAGGGTGGCCACCACGGCGGCCGGCACCCGCCGGACCTGGGACGAGACACCGCCGACCGGGCAGTCGTACTACTACGAGGTACGCGCCTACGACAAGGCGGACAACGAGTCAGCGGGCTCCGCCGACCAGCTCATCGTGTCGCAGGACATGACCGTCCCCGCCGCCCCGGTCCTCACCGCCACCGCCGTGGAGGCCTCCAACAACCTCTCCTGGACGGCCCCCGCGGACGCGGTGAGCTACCGGATCTACCGCAAGGACGCCTCGGACACCGAGTACACCAAGCTCGCCGACACCACCGCCACGGGCTACCCGGACACCTCGGCGGCCTACGGCCACGCCTACGACTACAAGGTGAGCGCGCTCGACGCGGCACGGAACGCCCGCTCCTCCAACGTCGTACGCAGCACCCGGTCCATCGTCCCGCCGCAGAACGTGACGCCGACCGTGCCGAGCTACGGCGTGGTGTTCACCTGGACCGAGGCGGCGGGCGGCGACACCGTCGACTACGACGTCTACCGCTCCACCACCTCGCCGGTGGAGACCGGCTACGAGAACCTCACGGACTGCCGCAGCCGCAAGACCGGGAAGGACGCGGCGGGCAACACGGTCCGCAGCTGTGTCGACTACGACGGCGACCAGGGCACCACCTACCACTACGTGATGATCCGGAGGAACACCGCGGGCCGCTGGTCCACCGGGTCCGCCGAGATGACCGTCACCCGCCCCGGGGACGAGATCGCACCGCCTCCGGTGACCAACCTGACCGCGGAGCCCCTGGAGTACGGCTTCAAGCTGGACTGGGACGACAGCACGGCGGCGGACCTGAAGGAGTACCAGGTCTGGGAGTACCACTCCTGCTGCACGCCCGACTACCTGGGCACGGTGCCCGCCGGCACCTCCGAGTTCGTGGCCGGCCCGGAGGCGGCCGACGGCGGGTCGCACATGTACGTCGTCATCCCCGAGGACATCTACGGCAACTACCCCCGCTTCACGGGCGCCTACTGGGACGAGCCCGTCTCCCGGGTCACCGCCACCGAACTCGACCTGCGGCCGACGACCGTCCCCGAGGACACCGCGCCCTGCTCCCTGAACGCCTACACGACCCTCGGCGACGAGGGCGGCATGTACATCGACTGCGCCGACTCGGTGGCCACGGAGGCCGCCGGCATCAACGTGTACCGCTGGGACCGCACGACGCGGACCTACGTCCGGGTGACGGACACCCCGCTGACACCCACCGCCACCAGCTACACCGACCCCACCGTGCCGCACGGGACCACCGTGTACTACCTGCTCTCGGTGGTCGCCCACGACGGCTCGGAGACCTTCAGCAACGTGGACTCCAGCGTGTCCCTGCCGAGCGGAGCCTGATCTCACGATGAAGACCACCCTGACGGCGACGGCCGTGGTGCTCGCCACCACGGCCGGTGTCCTCGCCACCGTCGCCGCCCCCACCGCCTCGGCCGCGACGACCTGCGCCTCCCCCGTCTTCAAGCGGCAGTTGTTCGCGAACACCACGTTCAAGGGCACACCGAAGAAGACGGACTGCGACTCCGCGATCAGCGAGAGCTGGAGCGGCGCCCCGGCGTCCGGCCTGCCGAAGGACAACTTCGGGGTGCGCTGGAGCGTCACCCGCGACTTCGGCTCCGGCGGCCCCTTCGCCCTCGCCGCCTCCGGACTCGACGGCATCCGGGTGTACGTCGACGGCGGCCGCAAGGTCGACCTGTGGAAGAACACGACCAAGACGGTGACCAAGACCGTCAACGTGACGATCCCCAAGGGCCGGCACACCCTGCGGATCGACTACGTCAACTGGACCGGCGCCGCCAAGGTCAAGTTCACGTACACACCCCGCACCTCGGCCACCGTCGACAAGGTCAAGCCCCTCACCCCGCTGGATCCGCTGGTGTCCTACGACGGCGACGCCAACGCGACGAAGCTGAACTGGACGAAGAACCAGGAGATGGACCTCGCCGGCTACCGGGTCTACCGGCGCCTGCGGGGCAGCACCAGCTGGACGAAGGTGGGAACGACCACGGCGACGTCCCTGACCGACGCCCCGCCCGCGACCGGCGCCCTCTACTACTACGAGGTCCGCGCCTACGACAGGGCGGGCAACGAGTCGACCGGCACCGCCGACGCCCTGGTCACCAGCACCGTGCTGCAGCCACCTGCCCGGTTTACCGCGTCCGCCACCGACACGGGCGCCGAACTGAACTGGTCGGGGGTGCACGCCGCGGTGAAGTACCGGGTGGAGCGGACCGACTTCTACGGCGTCGTCACCAAGTCCTGGGAGCTCAAGTACACCGTGAGCCTCACCGACGACACGCTCGCCCGGGGCGAGACCGCCAGGTACCGGATCGCGGCCGTGGACGGCTCGGGCCACGCGTCGCCGTTCACCGATCTCCAGGGGGTGACCCGCCCGCTGGCCGCACCCCGCGAGCTCACGGCGACCGCGGGCATCGGCAGCGCGACCCTCCAGTGGACGGTGAAGCCGGAGGACGCCCCGTACGACGAGTTCCGCGTCTACCGCTCGACCACACTGCCCGTGGACACCTCGACAGCGCGGTGGGTGACCTGCACGACCAGCTTCACCACCCTCTCCGACGGGTCCCGCCGGTACAGCTGCGGCGACTTCTCGGCCGAGGAGGGCACGACGTACCACTACGCGGTGCAGAACGTGCAGTGGCCCAACGTCTCCCCGCTCTCCAACGCCGCGACCGTCACCACGCTGGTCTCGGACAAGCCGCCCGCCCAGGTGACCGGGCTGACGGCGACGGCCACGGAGTACGGCATCGAGCTGGACTGGGACGACAACACCGAGCCCGACCTGAAGCGGTACGCGGTCTACCGGGGCGTGGTGCTCGGCGAGGAGGGCGACGAGCAGGTCTGCTCCGGCTCGGAGTGGGCGTGGCTGCCAGCGGGCACCTCCCACTACCGGGACGTACGGCTGCCGGACGGCGACCACGCCTGCTACTGGGTGGACGCGATCGACAACGCGGGCAACTCCAGCAGATGGCTGGGGCCCGTGTCCGCGGTCGCCGTGGACGAACTGGACCTGACCCCGTCGGTGGCGACCCCAGAGGGCTCCCCGCTCACCCTGACGACGGACCCGACCGGCTCGGGTGTCGGCCTGTCGTGGAACGCCGTCGACTCGGCGACGGGCTACCAGGTCTACCGCTGGAACCCGGCCACGCGGACGTACGAGAAGCTGGCGGCCACCACGGACCGCTCCTACGACGACACCACGGCCGCCGCCGGCACCACCCACTACTACTGGGTGACCGCGCTGTACGCCGACGGCACGGAGTCGGCGCCCGGAGCGGACTGGGCCATCCTGGAGCCGTGACCACGAGAAGGGGCCCGGAGGATCTCCTCCGGGCCCCTTCCGCACAAAGCCGCTAGTCCTTGGCCTTCTTCGGCCGCCACACCACCAGCGCGCTGGTCTGCTGGACCTCCTGGTACGGGACCAGGTCACGGCGGTACGAGGCGTGTACCGCCGCTTCGCGCTGCCGCATCGCGGCCGCCGCGCCGTCCAGGGCCGCTTCCATCTCGGCCACGCGGGCCTGGAGCGCGGCGACCTGGTTCTCCAGTTCGATGATGCGCTTGATGCCGGCCAGGTTGATGCCCTCGTCCTGTGACAACGCCTGCACCTGGCGGAGCAGTTCGATGTCGCGGGCCGAGTAGCGCCGGCCCCGCCCGGCCGTGCGGTCCGGGGAGACCAGGCCCAGGCGGTCGTACTGGCGCAGCGTCTGCGGGTGCAGTCCGGAGAGCTGGGCCGCCACCGAGATGACGTAGACCGGGGTCTCCTCGGTCAGCTCGTACGGGTTGCGTCGACGGCCGTCCATCTCTGTCATGCTCCCTTCGCGGCCTCGAACAGCTCGGCACGCGGGTCCTCACCCGCGGTCGCCTCGCGATACGCCTCCAGCGCGTCACGAGCATTCCCCGACAGGTCCTTCGGGACACTCACCTCGACGGTGACCAGGAGGTCGCCGCGGGTGCCGTCCTTGCGGACCGCGCCCTTGCCACGGGCGCGCATGGTGCGGCCGTTGGGCGTGCCCGGGGGCAGCTTCAGGGTGACCGGCGGTCCGCCCAGGGTGGGCACCCTGACCTCGCCGCCGAGTGCCGCCTCGGTGAAGGTCACCGGGACGGTCACCGTGAGGTTGTCCTCCTTGCGGCCGAACACCGGGTGGGTGTCGACGTGGACCATGACGTACAGGTCGCCCGCCGGACCGCCGCGCTCGCCCGGCGCGCCCTTGCCGCGCAGCCGGATCCGCTGGCCGTCGGTCACCCCGGCGGGGATGCGGACCTGCATGGTCCGGGACGACTTGGCACGGCCGCTGCCCTTGCAGTCGAGGCAGGGGTGCTCCGCGATCAGGCCGCGGCCCTTGCAGTCCGGGCAGGGGTCGGTGAGCGAGAAGCCGCCTCCGGATCCCCGCGCCACCTGGCCGGTGCCGACACAGGTCGGGCACACCCGCGGTGTGCCGTTCTTGTCACCGGTGCCCGAACAGGCCTTGCAGGGGGCCTGCGAGGACATCCGCAGCGGGACCGTGGCGCCCTCGATGGCCTCCGTGAAGCTGAGCGTGACCTCGGACTCGATGTCCTGGCCGCGCCGGGGCTGGGTGCGCGTGCCCGCGCCGCCGCCCCGGTTGAACAAGCCCCCCAGGACGTCGCCGAAACCCCCGCCGAAGCCGCCCCCGCCCTGTTGTTGCGCGTTGCCCCCGAAGAGGTCGCCCAGGTCGAAGTTGAAGTTGCCGCCGCCCGCGCCCGGCCCCGGGCGGAAGCCGCCGTTGCCGAAGAGGGCGCGTGCCTCGTCGTACTCCTTGCGCTTCTTGGGGTCACCGAGCACGTCGTTCGCCTCGGAGATCTCCTTGAAGCGCTCCTCGGCCTTGGCGTTGCCCTTGTTGGCGTCCGGGTGGAACTCGCGGGCGAGCTTCCGGTACGCCTTCTTGATCTCGGCCTCGGTGGCGTCCTTGGGGACGCCGAGGACCTTGTAGTAGTCCTTCTCGATGAAGTCCTTGGTGCTCATCCCCGACGCCCCTCCTTCCGCTCGGTACTTATTACGTCAGCCCTCCTCAGGGCCGTTGTCCTTCTCGTCGCCTGCCGCGGGGGCCTCTTCGGTCCCCTCGGCCTTCACCGGGGTCGCTCCCGGCTGCGGTTCGGCGACCGCCACCCGCGCGGGGCGGATGGTGCGCTCGCCGATGCGATACCCGGGCTGCAGAATCGCCACGCACATCGTCTCGGTGACGTCGGGCGCGTACGAGTGCATCAGGGCCTCGTGGATCGTCGGGTCGAAGGGCTCGCCCTCCTTGCCGAACTGCTGGAGTCCCATCTTCGCCGCGACCGTTTCGAGCGACTCGGCCACCGACTTGAAACCGCCGACCAGTTCGCCGTGTTCCCGCGCGCGGCCGATGTCGTCGAGCACCGGCAGGAGTTCGGTCAGGAGGTTCGCGATGGCGATCTCCCGGACCGTGATCCGGTCGCGCTCCACCCGGCGGCGGTAGTTCTGGTACTCGGCCTGGAGGCGCTGGAGGTCCGCGGTGCGCTCGGTGAGCGCGGTGCGCACCTGGTCCAGCTGCGCCGTCAGACCGGCCAGCTGTGCGCTTGAGTCCCCGGCCGGGGCCGCCCCCTGTGCGGGAGCGGCCTTCGGCTCGGCGTCGTCGGAGGTGGCGCCGGAGGGGACGTCGGGCTTCTCCTCGAAGCCCGGGGTCTCCTCCGTCACGCGGCACCGTCCTTGCGCTCGTCGTCGACGATCTCGGCGTCCACCACGTCGTCGGCGTCACCGGCAGCCGGACCGGCGGGACCGCCGGCGGCGGCCTGCGAGGCCTGGGCGTCGGCGTACATGGCCTGGCCGAGCTTCTGGGAGACGGCCGCGACCTTCTCCGTGGCGGTGCGGATCTCGGCGGTGTCCTCGCCCTTGAGCGTCTCCTTCAGCTCGGCGATGGACTCCTCGACCTCGGTCTTGATCTCGCCCGGGACCTTGTCCTCGTTGTCCTTGAGGAACTTCTCGGTCTGGTAGACCAGCTGCTCGCCCTGGTTGCGGGTCTCGGCGGCCTCGCGGCGGCGGTGGTCCTCCTCCGCGTACTGCTCGGCCTCCTGGCGCATCCGGTCGACCTCGTCCTTCGGCAGCGAGGAGCCGCCGGTGACGGTCATCTTCTGCTCCTTGCCCGTGCCCAGGTCCTTCGCGGTCACGTGCATGATGCCGTTGGCGTCGATGTCGAAGGCGACCTCGATCTGCGGGACACCGCGCGGGGCCGGCGGCAGACCGGTCAGCTCGAACATGCCGAGCTTCTTGTTGTACGCCGCGATCTCGCGCTCGCCCTGGTAGACCTGGATCTGGACGGAGGGCTGGTTGTCCTCGGCGGTGGTGAAGATCTCGGACCGCTTGGTCGGGATCGTCGTGTTCCGCTCGATGAGCTTGGTCATGATGCCGCCCTTGGTCTCGATACCGAGGGACAGCGGGGTCACGTCGAGGAGCAGGACGTCCTTGACCTCACCCTTGAGGACACCGGCCTGGAGGGCGGCGCCGATGGCGACGACCTCGTCCGGGTTGACGCCCTTGTTGGCGTCCTTGCCGCCGGTCAGCTCCTTTACGAGCTCCGCGACGGCGGGCATACGGGTGGAGCCGCCGACGAGGACGACGTGGTCGATCTCGCCGAGCTGGATGCCGGCGTCCTTGATGACGTTGTGGAACGGCGTCTTGCAGCGCTCCAGGAGGTCCGCGGTCAGCTGCTGGAACTGGGCGCGGGTGAGCTTCTCGTCGAGGTGCAGGGGGCCCTCGGCGGAGGCGGTGATGTAGGGCAGGTTGATCGAGGTCTCGGTGGAGCTGGACAGCTCGATCTTGGCCTTCTCGGCAGCCTCACGCAGACGCTGCAGGGCCATCTTGTCCTTGCCCAGGTCCACGCCGTGGCCGGACGCGAACTGCTTCACCAGGTAGTCGACGACCCGCTGGTCCCAGTCGTCACCACCGAGGTGGTTGTCGCCGTTCGTGGCCTTCACCTCGACGACGCCGTCGCCGATCTCCAGGAGGGACACGTCGAAGGTGCCGCCACCGAGGTCGAAGACGAGGATCGTCTGGTCGTCCTTGTCGAGGCCGTACGCCAGCGCCGCGGCGGTCGGCTCGTTCACGATGCGCAGGACGTTCAGGCCCGCGATCTCGCCGGCCTCCTTCGTCGCTTGGCGCTCGGAGTCGTTGAAGTAGGCCGGGACGGTGATGACCGCGTCGGTCACCTTCTCACCCAGGTAGGCCTCCGCGTCCCGCTTCAGCTTCTGCAGGATGAACGCGGAGATCTGCTGCGGGTTGAAGTCCTTCCCGTCCAGCTGGATCTTCCAGTCGGTGCCCATGTGACGCTTCACGGACCGGATGGTGCGGTCCACGTTGGTGACCGCCTGACGCTTGGCGACCTCGCCGACCAGAACCTCGCCGTTCTTGGCGAAGGCGACGACGGACGGCGTGGTCCGGGCACCCTCGGCGTTGGTGATGACGGTGGGCTCGCCGCCTTCAAGAACGCTGACGACAGAGTTAGTCGTGCCCAGGTCGATGCCGACCGCACGTGCCATGGTGATTTCCTCCAGCTGACTTGAGTGGAACGGACTCAAGTGTGCATCAAGCCTGGCCATGGGTCAACAGACCTGAGTCGTGAAGACTCAACTCTTATCCGTTCCTTACACGCAAGTGGCCGCTGACCTGCGTGGATTCCAGGCGTCGGGGTCCATACACGGGCACCCGAAGGAGTAGCAGCACGACGCTGACGGTGACGCAGGCGACGCAGGTGGCGCCTGTCCGCCCGACCCAGCCACCATGCACGAGCACCCCGACGAGTACCCCCGCGAAGGATCCGGCGCCGAGGAAGACGGTCGTGCCCGGCGGGGTGAGCCCGAGCCGCCGCAGCCGGTGGGCGAGGTGGTCGGGCCCGCGCCGCAGCACCGGCCGCCCGGCGAGCAGCCGCGACAGCACCACGAGCAGGACGTCGGCGCTCGCGACGGCGGTGAGCGCGAACAGCACCCCCGCGCTGGCGCCGGGGTCGTACCCGGTCCGGGTGATCAGCGCGGCCGCGGCCAGCACGAACCCGGCGAACAGCGAGCCGGTGGCGCCCAGCGCGATCCGCGCGGGGTGCCAGTTGTGCATCAGGAACCCGGTGAGCGCGGCCGCGAGCACGCTCAGCAGCACGGCCAGCCCGTCCATGACCTCGGCGGCGGCACAGGCCCCGACCCCGAAGGCGGTGATCACCCCCACGGTCCCGGCCAGCCCGTCCGCGTGGTCGAGCCCCTTGAAGGCGACGGCGACGAAGGCGATCCATCCGACCCCGAGCACCCCTTCGACCACCCCGAACTCCCCGTACGGCACCACGCAGGCGGCCGCCACCGCCGTACCGAGGAGCAGGAACCGGGTCTTCAGCCGCCACACGTCGGCGACCAGCCCGAGGAGCGCCACGGCTCCCCCGGCGGCCAGCAGCTCCCCGACCCCGGTACCGAGCGGGGCGACCCCGCTCCAGTCACCGGCGCCGGCGACCAGACAGGTGGCGCCCACGACGGCGAACCCGCCGAGCACCGGGACGGGGCGCGCCCGCCGGCGGTCGACGAGCCCCAGCCGCAGCGCGAGCGGCCGGATCAGCGCGGCGAGGACGGCGGCGAGCAGCAGGGCGGTGGTGGCGGCGACGATCCCGTAGAGCACGGGTCTAAATTAGACCTAAATGTAACAATTCCGTACGAATAACACGAATAACACGATCACTTTGCCGCCGCAAGGCAGCGGCAGGTCAGGCACACCTCAGCGATTCAGATCACCCCGCACCTGACTACAGTGCGAGTAAAGATGCGGGTAGTCTCAGACCGACTGCATAAGTTACCGCTTAGTAATTTCGGGCACCCTCGCGAAGAGACCCGAAGAGACCCCTCGCAGGCCCGAGGAGCCCCCCATGCAACTCGCCGCGATCATCGTGTCGCTGGTTCTGATCGTGGTCGGCGTGGCGTTGTTCGCCCGCGCCGTCCTGCAGATCTACAACTTCATGCGGCTCGGCCAGAACGTGCCCGCCGGCACCCGTACCGACGAGCCCGTGCAGCGGACCGTCACGGTGGTCAGGGAGTTCCTCGGCCACACCCGGATGAACCGGTGGGGCATCGTCGGCGTGGCGCACTGGTTCGTCGCGGTCGGCTTCTTCTCGCTGCTGCTGACGATCGTCAACGCCGTCGGCCAGCTGTTCCAGGCCGACTGGCTGCTGCCGATCATCGGCGAGTGGGCGCCGTACAACGTCTTCGTCGAGTTCATCGGCACCATGACGGTCCTCGGCATCCTGGTGCTGATCGTCATCCGCCAGCTGAGCAAGCCGAACCGGCCCGGCCGCAAGTCCCGCTTCGCCGGTTCCAACTTCGGCCAGGCGTACTTCGTCGAGACGGTCATCCTGATCGTCGGTGTCTGCATCTTCATGCTGCACGCCCTGGAGGGCGCCCAGCACCACGTGGACTCCTACGAGGCCTCCTTCTTCATCTCCTACCCGGTGGTCTCCTGGCTGCGGGGCATGGACGTCTCCACGCTCCAGAACCTCACCTACTTCTTCGCCGGCCTGAAGATCGCGACCTCGTTCATCTGGATGATCGTGGTCGCCCTCAAGACCGACATGGGCGTCGCCTGGCACCGCTTCCTGGCCTTCCCGAACATCTGGTTCAAGCGCAACGCCACCGGTGAGACCTCCCTGGGCGCCCTGCTGCCGATGACCTCCGGCGGCAAGCCGATCGACTTCACCGACCCCGGTGACGACGACGTCTTCGGTGTCTCCCAGGTCGAGCAGTTCTCCTGGAAGGGCCTGCTGGACTTCTCCACCTGCACCGAGTGCGGCCGCTGCCAGTCGCAGTGCCCGGCCTGGAACACCGGCAAGCCGCTCTCCCCCAAGCTGCTGATCATGTCGCTGCGCGACCACGCCCACGCCAAGGCGCCCTACCTGCTCGCGGGCGGCGGCAAGACCGCCGAGGGCGAAGAGAAGGCGAGCGAGGAGCAGCTGGCAGGCGTGCCCGCCGCCGCCCTCGCCGAGGCCGAGCGGCCCCTCATCGGCACCGCCGAGGAGAACGGCGTCATCGACCCGGACGTCCTGTGGTCCTGCACCACCTGCGGCGCCTGTGTCGAGCAGTGCCCGGTGGACATCGAGCACGTCGACCACATCGTCGACATGCGCCGCTACCAGGTGATGATCGAGAGCGCCTTCCCCTCCGAGGCGGGCACGATGCTCAAGAACCTGGAGAAGAAGGGCAACCCCTGGGGCCTGGCGAAGAAGCAGCGCCTGGAGTGGCTCAAGGAGGTCGACTTCGAGATCCCGGTCGTCGGCAAGGACATCGAGGACCTCACCGAGGTCGAGTACCTGTACTGGGTCGGCTGCGCGGGCTCCCTCGAAGACCGCGCCAAGAAGACGACGAAGGCCTTCGCCGAACTCCTCCACATCGCGGGCGTCAAGTTCGCGATCATGGGCGGCGACGAGAAGTGCACCGGCGACTCCGCCCGCCGCCTCGGCAACGAGCCCCTGTTCCAGGAGCTCGGCATGGAGAACGTCATGGCGCTGAACATGGCGTTCGGCGAGGAGACGGACGACGACGGCAAGGTGACCGAGGAGTCCCGCAAGCCGAAGTCGGCCAAGAAGATCGTCGCCACCTGCCCGCACTGCCTCAACACCATCGGCAACGAGTACCCGCAGCTCGGCGGCGACTACGAGGTCATCCACCACACCCAGCTGCTCCAGCACCTGGTGGACGAGGGCAAGCTGGTCCCGGTCACCCCGGTCGAGGGCATCATCACCTACCACGACCCCTGCTACCTGGGCCGCCACAACAAGATCTACACGCCGCCGCGCGAGATCATCGCCAGCGTCCCGGGCCTGCGCAACGAGGAGATGCACCGCCACAAGGAGCGCGGCTTCTGCTGTGGCGCCGGCGGTGCCCGGATGTGGATGGAAGAGCGCATCGGCAAGCGCATCAACAACGAGCGCGTGGACGAGGCACTGTCGGTGAACCCCGACATCGTCTCGACGGCCTGCCCGTTCTGCCTGGTGATGCTCACCGACTCGGTCAACGGCAAGAAGAACGAGGGCAAGGCCAAGGAGTCCATCACGGTGGTCGACGTGGCCCAGCTGCTCCTGGACTCCGTGAAGACGCCGGTCGACCCGGCGGGCGAGGCGGAGCAGGAGAGCGCGCCGGAGCCGGAGCCGGTGAAGTAACCCGTTCGCACGAGAAGCGCCCCCCGACCCACTGCGGGTCGGGGGGCGCTTCTCGTGTGCTCCGGCTCGGTCAGCCGCGCGGGCGCTCGAAGGTCAGCAGCAGGCCCTCGACGGCGCCGGGACCTATCCGGCCCTTGACGTCGGCGGAGGTGATGGCCTTGAGGCCCCAGCCGTCCTCGGCGTGCTTGTTGAGGACCTTCTCCAGCTTGTCGCTGTCCAGCGCGTCGCCGATCAGCGACTCCCGGAAGGTGACGACCTTGTACTCGTACGCGTAGGCACTGCTCATGACTGAGGGATCCTCCTGCCGGCCGGGGCCGGGTCGGGACGGGTTGCCGGGGCCAGACAATCACCCCGGGGCACCGCCGCACACCGCGGGACCGGAATTGGGCGGCGCCGGTCGCGTCAGGCCGCGGCGGCGGTGGCGTTGACGGTGACCGGGATGTTGCCGCGCGTGGCCTTGGAGTAGGGACAGATCCGGTGGGCGGCCGCACCCAGCTCGGCGGCGGTGGCCTGGTCGACGCCGCCGAGTTCGAGATCGAGTACGGCGGCCAGGCCGAACTCCCCGTCGTCACCGTGATGGAGGGTGACCTCGGCGGTGATGGCGGTGCTCGTCAGCCGGACCTTGCGCTCGGCCGCGGCGCGGCGCACGGCGCCCAGGAAACACGCCGCCCAGCCCGCCGCGAACAGCTGCTCGGGGTTGGTGGCGTCGCCGGCGCCGCCCAGCTCCTTCGGGATGGCCAGCGTGGTCCGAAGAAGCCCGTCGGCGGAGTGGACCCGGCCGCCGTTGCGGCCCTCTCCGTCGACGTTCACGACGGCGGTGTAGCTGACGGCCATGACAGTTCTCCCTTGTTCGTCACCTGTCGAAGCGGTGATCAGATACTTGCAGGCCTCGTCGTCACCAGTCAAGCCGGTGATGCATGAGGAGAGTGAACTGCATATAAAGCCATCCAGCGAAATTCATCACCCTCTTGACTGGTGACGACCCTCATGCGACAGTCGCTGAGCATCGAGTCGCACGAAGGGAGTTCAGCGATGGAGAGCCGGAACACCAAGGACTTCACGGCCGCTACGGCCGCCACGGACGACGCGGCGGCGGCGCTGCGGCGGGCGCGGTTCGGGGCACTGCCCGCGCGCATCCGCCTTGAGGACATGGTCGAGGAACACACGGCCACCCCGGCCGACCCGGCCCGCTACGCCTACGACCCCGAGGGGTCATGGGCGTCCTTCTCCTGCCTCGCCGCCGATCTCGGCCTCTGAGGGCCGGCCTTGATGGCAGCGGAGTCACCCGTCAGAATGGTGATGTGAACCTCGACAGCGCCTCCCATGTGTTCGTCTGCGGAAACCCGGCCCTGGACTTCGCCGCCACGCTCCGGGCGCGCCGGTCGGTGCGCTTCGAGATGTTCGTGACGCCGGACCGGCTGAACGCCTGGTACGTGGAGTCGGGCATCGTCGACGCGGTCTCGCCCGGCGAGGAGGCCGACGTCGAGCAGGCCAGGGCCGTGCGCGAGGCCGTCTACCGGCTGGTGACCGCCCGCCGGCTGGGCGAGGAGTACGACGGGGCGGCGCTGACCGTCGTCAACAACGCGGCACGCAAGCCGCCCGCGGTGCCACAGCTCACGCCGTCGGGGCGCTGGACACAGGCCACGCCGGAGGAGGCCCTCTCCCTGGTGGCACGGCACGCCGTCGAGCTGCTGAGTGGGCCGGACGTGCCGCTGCTGAAGGAGTGCGAGAACCCGGAGTGCACCCGCACCTACATCGACCGCTCCCGGGGGATGCGGCGGCAGTGGTGCGGGATGGAGTCCTGCGGAAACAGGATCAAGGCAGCCGCGTACCGGGCTCGCAAGAAGACGGCGCCTGCGGCGGCCCGCTGAGGCGCAGGTGCTCGATGCCGGTGTCGAGGGCCGCCTTGAGGTGGGTCGAGTCACCGGTGGACATCATGATCGAGACACCGCCCTGGATGCCCGCGAGCAGTGCGGCGGACGTGCGGTCGACGTCGAGGTCCGGTGACACCAGCCCGTTCGCCTGGAGGGCGCGCATGCCGCGGGCCAGCTGCTGCCGCCACTGCCGCATCAGCTCCGTGACGATCGCCCGGGCGCCGGGACCGGCTCGACCGACCTGGAGGAACAGCGAGCCCAGGGGGCACTGGTCGCCCTGGAGTTCGTAGCGTTCCACCACCACGTCCCGCCACTGCCGCCAGGACTCCCAGGAGTCCAGCCGCCCCAGGTGCGGCTGCTGGTCCGCCAGGACCCGGTCCGCCTCGTACCGGGCCACCGCGAGCAGCAGGGCGTCCTTGCCGTCGGGGAAGTAGTGGAAGAGCTGGCTCTTGCTGGTGCCGGTACGGCCGCGGATGTCGTCGAGCGTGGTGGCCGCGACCCCCTGCGCGCGCAGCACCTCGGCGGCCCCCTCGACGATCCGGGCCCGGGTGGCCCGACCCTTCGCGGTCAGCGTCTCAGGCAGCGTCTGCGTCTCAGGCATCCGGCTCCTCCCTCCGAACTCCGGTGGCGTGGATCGCGCCGGCGGTCGACTTTCTGGACTTGCTGGTCCATTTTATGCGACGCACAGTGGACCGCACCCCGCTCGGCGCGGGATACGGACCGCCGCGGGATACGGACTCAGGAGGACGGCGTCATGAGTGAACGGCTGCGGAACAAGACGGCCCTGGTCACGGGGTCGACCAGCAACATCGGGCAGGCGATCGCCGAGGCGATGGCCGCCGAGGGGGCCCATGTCGTCGTGTCCGGGCGCAATGCGGAACGGGGCGCACAGGTGGTGGCGGGGATCCGCGCCGCCGGTGGCCGGGCCGACTTCCTGGCGGCGGACCTCGACGGCAGCCCGGAGGCTTCCCGGGACCTGGCCGCCCGGGCCCGCGAGACCCTGGGCGGGCGGATCGACATCCTCGTGAACAACGCCGGCATCTATCCCTCCCCGGGCACCACCGCCACCGACGAGAAGACGTTCGACCAGGTCTACGCGGTCAACGTCAAGGCGCCGTTCTTCCTGACCGCCGCCGTCGCCCCGGCGATGGTGGAGGCCGGCGGCGGGGCGATCATCAACCTCGGCTCGTGGATCGCCCGGCTCGCCGTCCCCGTCGGCGCGCTCTACAGCTCCACCAAGGGGGCGATGGAGACCCTCACCCGGGCCTGGGCGGCGGAGTTCGGTCCCCAGGGGGTGCGGGTCAACGCCGTCTCACCGGGCGTGATCCTGCCCCCGACCCCGCCGGGCGCGGAGCCCCACCCGGGCGAGGTCATGATGAAGGGCACCCCGGCCGGTCAGGTCGGCACCCCGGACGCCATCGCCCATGCCGTGGTCTGGCTGGCCGGCGACGAGGCGTCCTTCGTGCACGGCACCGTGGTGGATGTCGACGGGGGCAGGACCGGGGTCGCCGTCGTCACGACGTAGCGCGGCCGGTCGGTCGGGTTCGTCGGTCGGGTTCGTGGAACCGGGTCAGGGCCGGGTCAGGGGGCGAATGCTCCCCACGGGCCGAGGGTGAAGGCGTCGCCCTGCTTGCGGACCTCCACCGCGCCGGCTCCGCCGAAGTGTGCGGGGACGACCAGTTCGCGGGTGGCGGCGGCCCGTTCGAGGATGCGGCGGCGGCCGGCCACCGCCTGCCCGGGGTCGAGGCAGAAGCAGCTGTTCCAGCGCGGCTGGAGGATCTGGACCGGGCTGTGCAGCAGATCGCCGACGAAGACCGCCCGGTCGTCCCCCGACGCGAGCCGGAGCACCGAGGATCCGGGGGTGTGGCCGGGGACCGACTCCAGGGTGAGGTGTTCGTCGATGCGGTAGCCGCCGTCCCACAGGAGGGCCTGCCCGGCCCGGTGGACGGGCGCGATGCTGTCCTCGTAGATCAGCCGGTCGTCCTCCCGCGCGCCTTTCGCGTAGCCGCCCCGGGGCCCGAAGTAGAAGTCGTCGGCGGCCGGGACGAGGTACCGGGCGTTGGGGAACGTGGGCGCCCAGCCGCCGTCGACGGCCATGGTGTTCCAGCCGACGTGATCGGCGTGGATGTGGGTGTTGACGACGACGTCGACGTCCTGCGGCCGCACCCCGGCGCGGGCCAGCAGACCGAGGAAGTCGCCCTGCCACTGGTGGAATCCGGGTGCGCCGGGCCGCTCGCGCCCGTTGCCCACCGAGGTGTCGACCAGGACGGTCCGCCCGCCGCTGCGCAGCACCCACGTCTGCAGTGCGACCACCGCCCTGTCGGTGTCCGGGTCCCAGTGGTCCGGCGCCAGCCAGTGCGCGTTGTCCGTCCAGACCTCGGCGGTCGACTCCGGCACCAGGGTTCGGGTCGGTGTGTAGGCCGCCCGGAACTCGACGACCCGGGTGACCTCGACGTCCCCCAGTACGACGCTCTGGGTGAGGCCGCCGCTCCCGCCGCCCTCGCCTGCCGCGTTCCCGTTCCCGTTCACGTCCGTGTCCGTGTCCGTGTCCGTGTTCATGAGATCGACCCTAAGAGGCATCTGCAGAGCGTCTCAATGCTTTTCCGGCTCATACCGATACGCATTCCGCTCACAGATGTGCGGTGCCGGATAGCATGCCGTCATGGACGTGCTGAGTGACGCGATCGCCGCCGTACGGGTCGGGCAGCCCTCCTCGAACCGGTTGCGGGTGAGCGGCGACTGGTGCACCCGGCTGGCTCCGTACGAGGGGGCGGGCTTCCATGTCGTCCTGAAGGGGAGCTGCTGGCTGCTTCCCGACGGCGGCGCCCCGGTCTCGCTCGGCACCGGGGACGCGGTGCTGCTCCCGCACGGCACCGGGCATGTGCTGGCCGACTCCCCCGCCGACGCGGAGACCGTGGCGCGCGCGGTGCCCTTCGAGGACCGGCCCGGGATGCAACAGCCGTACGGGCGGGCGGGGTTCGACGACGTGGAGATGCTGTGCGGCAAGTACCGGCTCGACCGCAGCCGGGCGCACCCGCTCATGGCGGAGCTGCCCGAGGTCGTCCACCTGCCCAACCGGGTCGGCAGCCACCCCGAACTCCGGTCCGCGATCGACCTCTTGGGACGCGAACTGGACACACGGCGGCCCGGCTCGTTCATCTCGGTGCCCAGCCTGCTCGACCTGCTGCTCGTCTACATGATCCGGTCCTGGATGGCCGAGGACGCGACCGGTGCCTGGCCGGGCGTACTGACCGACCCGGTGACGGCCGCCGCCCTGCGCGCGCTGCACGCGGACCCGGCCGCGCCCTGGACCAACGACCGCCTCGCCACCGAGGCGGGGGTCTCCCGGCCCACCCTGACCCGCCGGTTCACCGGTCTGGTGGGCCGGCCCCCGATGGCGTACCTGACCTGGTGGCGGCTGACCCTCGCCGCCACCCTGCTCCGCGACACCGAGGAGTCGCTGGCCACCATCGCCCACCGCGTCGGCTACGGCACCCCCTACGCTCTCTCGCACGCCTTCAAGCGGGAGTTCGGGGCCACGCCGGGGCGGTTCCGGTCCCGGACCGGGGAGCGGATCACGGCCTGAGCGGTCCGCTGCACCGGACCGCTCGCTGTCGCACGTGACCAGGCGCCGTCGTACAGGACCGGTCGCCGTCGCACCGGACCGATCGCCGTCGCATGGGACCAGGCACCGTCGTACAGGACCGGTCGCCGTCGCACCGAACCGATCGCCGTCGCATGGGACCAGGCACCGTCGCACGGGACCGGTCGCCGTCGCACCGGACCGATCGCCGTCGCACGGGACCGGGCGCCGCTACTTCAGACCGATCGCCGCGCAGTCCGCCGCGTACTTCGGGGTGCAGATCTCGTCGACGGAGTAGACGCCGTCCGCGACCACCGTGTCCTTGATGTTGTCCCTGGTGAGGGAGACCACCGGCACGAGGGTCGCGGGGATCTTCCGCCCGCTCGCGCTGACGACCGTGTCACGGGTCAGCGCGTCGTACTGGATGTCCTTGCCCTGCACCTTGTACACCGCCATCTGGGCGGCCTGGGTGGCCTCGTCCAGGAACGACTTGTAGACGGTCATGTACTGCTCGCCGGAGACCACCCGCTGCACCGCGTCCAGGTTGGCGTCCTGCCCGGTGACCGGCGGGATCCGGGTGGCCCCCGCTTCCTTCATCGCGTCGATGACGGCGCCCGCCATGCCGTCGTTGGCCGAGTAGACGGCGGCGATGTTCTTGAGGCCGACGGTCCCGATCGCCTTCTTCATGTTCGCCTCGGCGACCGCCGGCGACCACTTGTCGGTGTCGTACGCCTTGGCTATCCGGACCTTGTTCCGGAGCTCGTCGAGGGCGCCGTCCTTGAAGCTCGCCGTGTTCGGGTCCGCGGGGTCGCCGTTCATCATGACGATCTCGCTGGTCCCCGCCTTGCTGCCGAGCGCCTCCAGGACGGCGCGGCCCTGCACCTCGCCGACGAGCTCGTTGTCGTGGGAGACGTACGCGTCGACCGGGCCCTGGGCGAGGCGGTCGTAGGCGATGACGGGGATGCCGGCGTCCTTCGCCTTCCGGACCTCCGGTGCGACGGCCTTGGCGTCGACCGCGTCCACCAGGATGACGTCGACCTTCCGGTCCACCATCCGCTGGAACTGCCGGTTCTGGGTGGCCGGGCTCGCCTCGGCGTTGGCGTAGACGACCTTGCCCTTGCCGTGGGTGAGGGAGGCGACCTCCTTCGTGAAGATGGGGTGGTCGAAGGTCTCGAACCGGGCCGTGTCCTTGTCGGGCAGGAGCAGACCCACCGTGATGTCGTCGCCCTTCGCGGCGGTCGCCGAGTCACCGCCGCCGTCGATGCTGTCGACGACACCGCACGCGGTGAGCGTGAGTGCGGACGTGGCGGCGGCCAGGGCCAGGACGATACGGGGCACGGGGGTGCCGCAGAGGACAGGAGCGCTCACATCAGGCGCCTTCCGAGTGGGGGGAACATCATGCGCAACCGACGATGTGAGGGAAGCAAACGCGGAGCGGCCGGACGCGTCAAGCCGTGAGGGCAGCGGGCCTGTTGGACGGTACCGGGTACGGCGGGGCGGCAACGGGTGGCAGGGCGAGGGTTGTTGCTGGTCAGGGAGGTGCGGACAGGAAGGCGAGAGGCAGGTCGCCGCATGTGCGGATTTCGGTGGGCCCAAGCCGGGGATCGGTGAAGGCCGTGTGACGTCCCGGCCGCTTCGCGGCCGCTATCGCCGGTAATCAGCCCGTTCGGCGGCCCCGGCGGCCGGCCCGGAGCCCGGCGGCGGCTGCCCGGAAGCGGTGTGCGCGGGCGGTGCCAGGGCCTGGAGCGCGGACAGCGCGCCGTTCGTGATCGGGGAGGGTGGCGCCGACTCGGGCGGGACGGCGCGGAAGGCGCTCGGGGGCAGGCCGTAGACCGCGCGGAAGCGGCGCGAGAAGTGGTACGCGTCGGCGAAGCCGCACTGGAGCGCTATGGCGCGCAGCGAGAGGTTGCTCAGCCACAGCAGCGGCTCGGCCCGCGCCAGGCGCAGCCGTTCCAACGCTTCCACGGGGCCGGCGCCGAGACGCCGCCGGCAGATCCGGCACAGCGTGCTCTCCGAGACCCCGGCCGCCCACGCCAGCCGCTCCAGGGCGAGCGGCCGGGCGACACCGTCCGACCAGTGGGCGCGGACCGCGGCCATCATGGCGACCAGCGGCGGAGGGAGCGTGCCCGCGCCGGTCTCGGGTCCGGGGCCGTGCACGAAGGTGAGGAGCAGCAGCCGCAGGGTCTCCTCGGCGTGCCGCTCCCAGGCCGGCGGGCGGGCCGCGCCGAGCGTCAGGAGGTACTGGCAGAGCGCGGCCATCGGATCGCCCCGCCCCGTGAGGTCGCGGACGACGGGCCAGCCGGTGTCGTCGGGGGAGTGTGCGCCCGGCACGGCCGGGGGCAGCCGGAAGTGCGTGTAGCCGTGCCGGGTGGGCCGGTTGGGGTCCCAGTGGAAGGTGTCGCGCATACCGGGGCGTACGAGCAGCAGCGCGCTCGGCGTCAGCGGCACGGTCAGATCACCGCAGACCCAGCGGGCGCTGCCGTGCAGCAGCCAGACGAACTCGTACGACCCCGCGTCCCGGGGGCCGAAGACCGACCCGGGCGGGTAGTCGGCGACGGCGGGGCCCAGCCGGGCGAGTAGTGCGGGGGCCGGGAGCGGGACGGACCCGGCGTCCCGCGTCATGGCCTCACCGGTCGCAGCCCCCGGACCGGTCGCGACGTACCCGGGGTGTGCGGATGTCGGTGGTGCCCTTGTAGGCGTACGGATCGCTCCCGGCGACCAGCACGACGTCCCGGAAGTCGGCCTGCGCCATGGGCACTTCGGCGTCCGGCGGTGCCCAGGGGAGCAGCGACGAGGCGCTCATGTAGTGGTTGACCAGGGCCCGCCGGAAGCCCCGCCGGCCGGTGTTGGGCAGCGACTTGTGCAGCAGGTAGCCGTTGAAGAGCAGCACCGAACCGGCGGCGATCTCGACGGGTACGGCGTCCGTCTCGTCGTACGGGAAGCCGTAGGACTGGACCGTGCAGTCGTAACGGGCGTCGTCGTGCTCGCGGTTGGGGTAGATGACGCCGGGCCGGTGCGAGCCCGGCAGGACCCACAGGCAGCCGTTGTCGACGGTGGCGTCGTCCAGGGCGAGCCAGGCGGCGGTCAGGGACCGGTCCCGGGTGGGGATGAACATCTCGTCCTGGTGCCACGCCTGGCCCGGCCTGCCCTCGGACTTGACGAACAGCATCGACTGCATCGACTTGACGTCGGGTCCGATCACCTCGGTCAGCGGCCCGACGACGGCGGGATGGCGCATGGTGTCGAGCATGAGCGCCGACAGCTTGTGCGGATAGTGCACGCACAGGAACCGGCGCACGGTGTCGTCGTCGCTCTCGCCCGCCACCGGCACCGGTGCCCCCTCGACGACGCCCCGTTCGCCACGGCAGATGCGCACGGTCTCCGCGCGCAGCTCCGCCACCTCGTCCGGTGTCAGGGCGCCCGGCAGCACGGCGTAACCGTCCCGGTCGAAGCGGGCGGCGAGACTGTTTTCCACCATGGCCCGGACGGTCATCGCATTCCCTTTCCTGCCGGAGCATGCGCGGCACGACGGAGATCGGCCGTGATTCCGATGTTCCTGAACGGTCCGCCCGCCTGCCATGGCTCGCCCGCGCACGGGGATGGCGATTCCTGTCACCCGGCAAGATCGAAATACTCGGGAAACGGTCCCGACAAAGGGAGTTCACGTGTCTTGACGCGTTTCGCGGCGTCCGAGTAGCGTCATTCGGCACTTGCTAATACGTATTAACCGGGGGTGCTCATGGTCCCTCCCGAACGGCGTAGACGCTCCACCCAGCGGGACATCGCCCGGCACGCCGGCGTCTCCCAGGCAACGGTGTCACTGGTGATCAGCGGCGGTGCGGCCAGTGCGCAGATCGCGGAACCGACCCGCCGGGCCGTGCTGGCGGCGGCCGAGGAACTGGGCTATACGGCCAATGTCGCCGCACGCAGTCTGAAAGGCGGCCGGAATCGACTGCTCGGGCTGTACACGTTCGAGTCGGTTTTCCCGACCGACCAGCGCGATTTCTACTACCCCTTTCTGCTCGGCGTGGAGGCGGAGACGGCACGGCAGGGATACGACCTGCTGCTGTTCTGTTCCGGCGGCGGATCCGGTCCTTCGGCGGCCGAGCGGTCGATCTACGTCGGCGGGGCCAACCGGCTGAAGATCGCAGACGGTTGTGTGCTGCTCGGCCGGAACGTCCGCCGCGAGGAACTCTCCGCCCTGGTCCGGGAGGACTTCCCCTTCGTCTTCGTCGGCCGCCGCGAGGTGGACGACGGTGAACTCTCCTACGTGGCCGCCGACTACGTCTCCGCGACCGCGGCACTCGTCGCCGAGCTGGCGCTCCTCGGCCACCGGCGGATCCTGTATCTGCGGGCCCTGGAGGACAGCGAACCCACCCGGGACCGCGAGGAGGGATACCGGCGCGGGCTCGCCGAGGCAGGCATCGCCCTGGACGAGGCGCTGATCCGGAGCCTGACCGACCCGGCGGACCTGACGGTCGACCATCTCGAGGACTGGATCCGCGACCTCGGGATCACCGCGCTGCTGGTCGAACCGACCGAGGACAACCGGCTCACCGAGGCGCTGGCGACCATGGCTGGCACGGAGCGCGTCCGGTTCCCGGCGGACTGCTCACTGGCCCTGCTGGGCGATCCGCCGTCCTGGACACCGGAGTTGCGGAACTGGACCCGGTTCTCCCTGCCCCGCGCCCGGATGGCGGGTGAGGCCGTACGGCTGCTGATCGAACTCCTCGACCAGGAGACCTGCGAGCCACGACAGCTGACGGTGCCCTGCGCGTTCATACCCGGCGACTCGATCGGACCGGCCCGCACGGGCGGGAGGCCCGGCGCATGATCCGGATGATCGCGCACCGGCTGCTCGTCGGCGTCTTCGTGATGTGGGGCGCCGCCTCGCTGATCTTCCTCATCGTCCGGGCCGCGCCCGGCGACCCCGCGACCGTGCTGCTCGGACCGGACGCCGACCGGAGCCAGATCGACAGCCTGCGCGCCTCGCTCGGACTGGACCGGCCGCTGGGCGCGCAGTACCTGAGTTATCTCGGTGACGTCTCCCGCCTTGACTTCGGCGAGTCGCACCGGCTCGGCAGGCCCGCCATGGACGCGGTCCTCGACCGGCTGCCCGCCACCATCGACCTCACGCTCACCGCCACCGTGATCGCGGTGCTCGTGGGACTGACGCTCGGCATGCTGGCCGGCGGACGGCCGGGCGGGGTGGTGGACCGGGTGGTGTCGGCCTGCACGATCGCCCTCCAGTCCTTCCCCACGTTCTGGATCGGCATCATGCTGGTGCTGGTCTTCGCCCTGGGCCTGCGCCTGCTGCCCAGTTCCGGGTCCGGCACGCCCCAGCATCTGGTGCTGCCGGCCGTCACCCTCTCGTTCCCGTTCGTCGCGATCATCGCCCGGCTGACCCGGACCAGCCTCGCGGAGACGATGCGCGAGGGCTACATCCAGACCGCGCTCGCCAAGGGACTGACCGGGCGTCAGGTGCTGCTCGGGCACGCCCTGCGCAACTCGCTGATCCCGGTGGTGACCGTGGTGGGCGTCCAGGTCGGGGCGCTGGTCGGCGGCGCCGTGATCGTCGAGAACGTCTTCGCCTGGCCCGGCCTCGGCTCGCTGGTGGTGGACGCGGTGGCCAACCGCGACTACGCCGTCGTCCAGGGCGCCACCCTCCTGGTCGCCGGCATCGTCGTCGTCCTCAACCTGGTCGCCGACCTGCTCATCGCCCAGCTGGACCCGCGGATCCGGACGGGAGCCGTCTGATGGCCGACCTCGCCACCGCCCCCGAGACGCTGATGGCGGCCCCGTCGCGGGCGCGGCGCCGCGGGCCGCTCTCCCGGGTCCCCGCCGTGGTCGTGGGCTGCTACCTGCTGGTCGCCGTCGTGGGGCCGCCGCTGATCCACTACGACCCGGTGCACACGTCCCTGGACGACCGGCTGCTCTCCCCCGGCTCCCGGACCTCCACCGGGGGCACGGCCTGGCTGGGCACCGACGGGCTCGGCCGTGACCTGCTGGCCCAGATCGTCTACGGGGCCAGGACGTCGGTGCTCATCGGCGTGTCCACGGTCGCCCTCTCCGGTCTCGTAGGGGTCCTCCTCGGTGCCGTCGCCGGTTACTTCCGCGGTGCCGTGGACGCCGTACTCGCCCGGGTCTTCGACATCCTGCTGGCGTTTCCCGCGATCCTGCTGGCGATCGTGATCGCGGGCGCCTTCGAGCGCAGTGTCCTGCTGGTCGTCCTCGCGCTCTCGGCGACCGGCTGGATCACCTTCGCCCGGGTCACCCGCGGTGTCGCGCTCTCCCTCAGGGAGCGGCCCTGG
This sequence comes from Streptomyces sp. NPDC007157, assembly GCF_040634235.1. Classification (NCBI taxonomy): domain Bacteria; kingdom Bacillati; phylum Actinomycetota; class Actinomycetes; order Kitasatosporales; family Streptomycetaceae; genus Streptomyces; species Streptomyces sp. NPDC007157. The sequence continues at coordinate 59,008 of NZ_JBEYFE010000027.1, read as the reverse complement.
GTCGACGCGGCCCGGGTGCTGGGGGTGCCGGGCCGCAAGATCCTCGCCCGGCACGTCCTCCCGTTCACGGCGGGGCCGATCGTGGCCCTCGCCACCCTCGAGTTCGCGCTGGTGGTGCTGGCGGAGGCCGGGCTCAGCTTCCTCGGCATCGGGCTGCCCCTGTCGACCGTGTCCTGGGGGCAGACCATCGCCAACGGCAAGGAGTACCTGGAGACGCAGTGGTGGATCTCCACCCTGCCCGGCATCGCCCTGTCCTTCCTGATCATCAACGTCGGCATCCTCGGAGACCAGCTCACCGCCCGCTACGGGCGGGGCCGCTCCGACTGAACCTCCCGGACTTCGCGCACCGCTCTCGTTCACAGACAGGAGCACCTCCATGACCAAGACGCGTGCGTACGGGCGGAGCCGGCTGATCCGGCTCGCCACCACCTGCACGGCGGGCGCGGCCCTCCTCGCCGCCTGCTCGACGACCTCCGGCGGCGACGGCGGCGGGGGCGGCGCCTCGGGCGACGTGACGGTCGCGGGCACCTACCCGATCGAGAGCCTGGACCCGCACGGCGCCCAAGGAGCCTCCACCGGAACACAGTTGGCCGCCCAGGAGATCTTCAGCAGGCTGGTGAAACCCACCGCGGACGGCACCCTCAAGGGCGACCTCGCCACCTCCTGGAAGCCCGACAAGGACGTCACGCGGTGGACGTTCACGCTGCGCTCCGGCGTGACCTTCTCCGACGGCTCCCCGCTCGACGCCGACGACGTGGTGGCGTCCTTCCAGCGGATGATCACCCTGAACGGCCCCAACGCCGGCAACTTCCCCGGCTACACCATGACCAAGGTCTCCCCCACCGAGGTGGTGCTCAAGAGCCCCGCGCCCGACGCGTCCGTCCCGGGCAAGCTCGGCACCTTCTACGTCCTCCCCTCCGGCGTCGGCAAGGAGGACACCGCCTTCTTCAACCACCCCGTGGGCTCCGGCCCGTTCACCGTCGACGGGTTCACCCCGGGCCAGTCGCTGGTCCTGGTGCCCAACAAGAAGTACGGCGGCACGAAGCCCGCGCTCCACCAGGTCACCGTGCGCAACGTCCCCGACCTGTCGGCGCGCCTGACCGCGCTGCGCACCGGCGAGGTGGACGTCGTCTGGGGCATCCCCGACGACCAACTGGCCTCGCTGAAGGGCGACAAGGACCTGACCGTGCGGACGGTGCCGAGCAGCGCCGAGTTCACCATGTGGTTCAACTCCTCGACCCCCGCCCTCAAGGACGCGAAGGTACGCAGGGCGATCTGGCAGGCGGTCGACTTCAGGACCATCATCGCCAAGCTCTACCCCGAGACCGGCAAGCCGGCCGACGCGCCCGTGACCGGCGTCGTCCTCGGCCACGTACCGCAGCCGCCGGTGGCCTACGACCCGGCCGCCGCCAAGGCCGCGCTCACCGCCGCCGGCTTCGACTTCTCCAAGAAACTGCGGCTCCAGTTCGCCAACGACGAGTTCCGGCCCTTCATCCAGGCCGTCGTCTCCGACCTGCAGAAGGTCGGCGTGCGGGCGGACCCGCTGGAGAAGGAGCAGGCCACCTTCACCGCGGACCTGATCGCCCTCAAGTGGGACATCAACTTCCAGCAGCTGGCCACCCCCAGCTACGACGCGGCCAGCAACCTCGGCCGCCTCTACACCTGCGCCGCCAACCGGATGGGCTACTGCGACAAGCAGCTGGACGGACTGCTGGCGTCGGCGGGCGCGACGGCCGACAAACAGCAGCGCACCGACCTATACGGCCGGGCGAGCCGGATCATCTGGCGGGACGCCGTCGGGATGTACCCGATGTCGGTGAGCATCGCCTACGCCTGGAACAGCGACCTGAAGGGCTTCGTCCCCGACGCCAGCGGCCTGCCGGACTTCGCCGGCGTACGGACCGACGGCTCGTGACCCCCGCCGGAACCGCACCCGAACGCGGGGCCGCCGCACCGGCCCCGCCCGCGACCGACGGGCCGCCGCTGCGCGTCGACGGCCTGGTGGTGGAACTGCCCGGCCCGCACGGCACCCGGGTACGCGCGGTGGACGGCGTCTCCTTCGACGTGCCACGCGCCACCACCGTCGGGCTGATCGGCGAGTCGGGCAGCGGAAAGACCATGACCGCCCTCGCGGTCCTGGGCCTGCCGCCCGAGGGCGCCACCCTGGCGGGCCGGCTGCTGTGGCACGGCGAGGACCTGATCGCCGCCGACCCGGCCCGGCGCCGTGCGGTACGCGGCCGGGAGATCGCGATGATCTTCCAGGACCCGCTCGCCGCGCTCAACCCGACCCAGCGGATCGGCCGCCAGGTCGGCGAGATCCCCCGCCGTGACCGGCTGCCGCGCGCCGAGGTGACCCGGCGGGTCGTCGAGCTCCTGGACCGGGCCGGCGTGCCGGAGCCGGAGCGGCGGATGCGCGCCTACCCGCACGAACTCTCCGGCGGCCTGCGTCAACGCGCCATGATCGCCATGGCGTTGGCCGGCCGGCCCACCCTGCTGCTCGCCGACGAGCCCACCACCGCGCTCGACGTCACCGTGCAGTCCCGGATCCTGCGGCTGCTCGCCGACATCCAGACGGCGGACGGCCTGTCGATGCTGCTGGTCAGCCATGACCTGCGGGTCGTGTCGCAGGTGGCCGAGCAGGTCGTGGTCATGTACGCGGGGCGGGTCTGCGAGCACGGCCCCGCCCGCGCCGCACTGCGCCGCCCCGCCCACCCCTACACCGCCGCCCTGGTACGCAGCGTGCCCGCCGTCAGAACCCGCACCGCACTCGCCGACCCGCTGCCGGGCGCCCCCGCGACCCCGGCGAACCGGCCGGCCGGCTGCGCCTTCCATCCACGCTGCCCGCTCGCCCGCGCCCGCTGCCGCGCCGAAGTACCGGAGGTGCGGGAGGTGGCGCCGGGCCGCCGGAGCGCCTGCCACTTCGCGGAGGAGGTGCTGGGTTCGTGAGCACGAGCGAGGACCCACTCCTCGATGTGCGGGATCTGCGCGTCAGTTACGGCGGGCGGGGACCGGGCCGCCGGGGCGGTCTGGTCGCCGTCGACGGGGTGAGCCTGTCGGTCGCACCCGAGGAGACACTCGGCCTGGTCGGCGAGTCCGGCTCCGGCAAGACGACCGTGGCCCGGTGCGTGGCCGGACTGCTGCGGCCCGGCGCCGGAACGCTCACCTTCGACGGCCGGCCGCTCGCCCGCGCGGGACGCAGGCCCCCCGAGTTGCGGCGCGCGGTCCAGATGGTCTTCCAGGACCCGCGTTCCTCGCTGAACCCGCGGATGACGGTCGCCTCGATCATCGCCGAGGTGTGGAACACCCACCCGGTCACCGCGCCCGAGGGCGACCGCACCGAAGCCCTGCACCGACTCCTCGCCGACATGGGGCTCGACCCCGAGGTGGCGTCACGGCGCGCGGGGGAGCTGTCGGGCGGCCAGTGCCAGCGGGTCAGCATCGCCAGAGCGCTGGCGGTACGGCCCCGGCTGCTGGTCTGCGACGAGGCGGTGTCGGCGCTCGACGTGTCGGTGCAGGCCCAGATCCTGCGGCTGCTGGTGGACCTGCGGGGCAGGCACCGGCTCGCGATGCTGTTCATCTCCCACGACCTGGGGGTGGTGCACCAGATCGCCGACCGGGTGGCGGTGATGCGCCGGGGCGTGCTCGTGGAGGAGGGCCGGACCGCCGAGGTGCTGACCGCCCCGCAGCACGCGTACACCCGGGCCCTGCTGGACGCGGCCCTGGACCTGGACGACTCGGTGCCCGGTGACGGCACCGCCGACGACAAGGCGGGCGTATGAGCGAGAGGCGCGCCGCGGTGACTCCGGCGCCGACCGGCTGGAACACCTGGGACGTCCGCACCCACACGGGTATGAGCAGGCTGCCGTCCGGCCCACGGGTGCGGTTCGGCGTACTGGGCCCCGACGACCCCGTCCTCGACGGCTTCACCTGGCGCGACGGTCTCGACCGCCTGGGCCCGCACACCGTGGACGGCAGCTACGCCGAGGTGACGGTACGCGCGGCCGGCCACCGGCTGCGGCTGGTCTTCGCGGGCGGCCCGGGCGATGTGCTGGACGTGCGCGCCGAGAGTACGGGCGTGATCGTGGCATCGGTGGAGGGCCTGCACGCCATCGAGGAGCCGACGGGCCGGACGGCCGTCGTCCGTGCCGGTGGGCTCCGCTGGACGGTCACCACCTCGACACCGGCCCGTAGGATCGAGGGCCCGGCAGACGCACTGCTGCTGGCCTTCGACGCCGAGCCGAGCGACAACGCCGTAGACCTACGGATCACGTCGGCCACATCAGCGCCCCGAAGGGGCGCGGGGAACCGCGCGACCAGCCCCCGTGGCGCCGCACCCGAAAGACGACACGAAGCGGCCCTCGCAGCGGCGCACACCCAACTCCGCTCCACCGGCTGGCTGGGCGCAGCCGCATCCGCCCTGACCAGGGCCGTCACCTGGAACACCGTCTACGCCCCGGACCTCGGCCGCGTCCTCACCCCCACCTCGCGGGACTTCGTCTGCGCCGAGCGCAAGGGCTTCTACGGCACCTGGGCCCTGCACGCCTGGGACACCTTCTTCACCGGCCTCGCCGCCTCCGCGGTCGACCGGGACTACGCGCGCGGCATCTTCGGGCAGATCCTCCCGTACGCGGACGCGGCCGGGATGATCCCGAACCGGATCTCGGACGAGCGGGGCCGCACCGACGACCGTTCGCAGCCGCCGGTGGGCGCACTCACGGTCCACCAGGCGTATCTGGCGGGCGGCCTGTCGCCCGAGACCCGCGACACGACACTCCTCGCCGACACCTTCCCGGCACTGCTGGCCTGGCACGACTGGTGGCCCCGGGCCCGGCGCGGACCGCACGGGCTGCTCGCCTGGGGTTCCGACCCGGTTCCGGACGACCCCGCCTCGGCGACCCTGGACCGGGCCAGACGGGAGTCGGGACTGGACGACTCGCCGATGTACGACGAGGCCCGCTACGACCCGGCGACCCACACCATGGACCTCGCCGACGTCGGCCTGAACGCCCTGCACATCGCCGACGCCGAGGCCCTGGCGGAGATCGCCGAAGTCCTGGGACAGGGTGCGACGGCCGACCGGCTGCGCGCCGAGGCGGCCACGGCCAGGGCGGCCGCCGACCGGCTGCTGTGGGACGAGGAGCACCGCGGCTACCGCAATCTCACCTCGGCGGGCGCGCACGATCCGCATGTCTCGCCGACGATGCTGTACGCGCTGCTCGGCGGGTTGCCGGACGCCGGCCGTGCGGCGGCGATGGCCACCGACCTGCTCCGGCCCGAAGTACTGGGCGGCACCCGTCCGTTGCCCAGCGTGGCGCGCAACGACCCCGGTTTCGCCGCCACCTACTGGCGCGGCCGGATCTGGGCGCCGATGGCCTATCTCGCCGTACGCGGGCTACGGCGTTACGAACTCACCGAGTTGAGCCGGCCGGTGGTCGGGGCCCTGCTGCGGCTGTTCCTCGACGAGTGGCGGGAGCACGGCCATGTCAGGGAGAACTATCCGGCCGTGGCGGGCGAGAACCTGACGGGTCTCCAGAAGCGGTCGGACGGGCTGATGGCCTGGGGCGGGCTGCTGGCGTATCTCGCCTTCGGGGAGCTGGCCGACGCGCGGACCGAAGGCTGGCGGTTCGCGCACCCGGGCGAGCCCGCCGAGTTGTGCAACCTGCCGCTCGGCGAAGGGCGCCTGGACGTCCGGGCGGCCGACCGGCTCACCGTCGGCCTCGACGGACGGGTGCTGCTGGACATGGCGCCCGGAGTCGTCGTACGCGGCTACCGGCTGACCGGCGACCGGGTGAGCGGGACCGCGGAGGGCGTCGGTGACGTCCTGGTCACCCCGCCGGGCGGTGGCCCGCCCGTGCCGGTGGACGTGAAGGGCGCACCCCGGAGCTTCGTGTTCGGCCCGGATCGCGGGCGTGCCGCACAGGACGGGAGCGGGACATGAGCGCGGAGACGTCGGCGGCCACGGACATCCTCGTGGTGGGCGGGGGCCTCGGGGGCGTGGCCGCCGCGCTGGCCGCCCTCGACCGGGGGCGGACGGTCCTGCTCACCGAGGAGACCGAGTGGATCGGCGGTCAGCTCACCAGTCAGGGCGTACCGCCCGACGAGCACACCTGGATCGAGCAGTTCGGCGCCACCCGCACCTACCGGGCGCTGCGCGAGGCGATCCGCGACCACTACCGGAGGTGGTACCCGCTCACCGAGGAGGCCAGGCGGCGCCGGTATCTCAACCCGGGCGAGGGGCGGGTCAGCGCGCTCTGTCACGAGCCGAGGGTGGCCGTCGCCGTGCTGGAGGCCATGGTCGCGCCGTACGTGGCGGCCGGCCGGCTGCGGATCCTGTACGGGCACCGGCCGGTGGCCGCGTCCGTGGCCGGCGACCGGGTGCGGTCCGTGCTGGTGGAGAGCCGGGACGGCAGCCAGGTCGAGGTGTCGGCGCCGTACGTCCTGGACGCGACGGAACTCGGCGACCTGCTGCCGCTGACCGGCGCCGAGCACGTGACGGGGTTCGAGTCGCGTCGGGACACCGGGGAGCCGAGCGCGCCGGCGGAGGCGCAGCCGGCCAACATGCAGGCGTTCTCCTGGGTGTTCGCCGTCGACCATCTGGCCGGCGAGGACCACACCGTCGACCGCCCGGCCGGTTACGACGCCTGGGCCGCCTACCACCCCCCGCAGTGGCCGAACCGGCTGCTGAGCCTGAGCGCGCCCGACCCGAGGACGCTGGAGACCGTGGAGCGCGGCTTCACCCCGAACGCCGATGCGGCGGGGCCGGTGGTCGCCGACCAGGGCAAGGACGCGGGGGACAAGGAGCTGTGGGAGTTCCGCCGGGTGGTCTCCCGGAAGCTGTACCGGCCGGGCTTCGCCGCGAGCGATGTGACCATCGTCAACTGGCCCATGATCGACTATCTGCCCGGACCGCTGATCGGGGTGGACGACAAGGAGCGCGTCCGGCATCTGGCGGGGGCCCGTGAGCTGAGCATGAGCATGCTCTACTGGCTCCAGACCGAGGCGCCCCGCCCCGACGGCGGCACCGGCTGGCCGGGGCTACGGCTGCGCGGCGACGTGTTCGGCACGGCCGACGGACTGGCGAAGGCACCGTACATCCGGGAGTCGCGGCGGATCGTGGCCCGGCGCCGGATCGTCGAACAGGACCTGTCCCTGGCCGTCCGGGGCGAGCACGGCGCGGTGCGCTGTCCGGACTCCGTCGGCATCGGGATGTACCGGATCGACCTGCACCCCTCCACCGGCGGCGACACCTACATCGACGTCGCCAGCAGCCCCTTCCAGATCCCGCTGGGCGCCCTGCTCCCGGTACGGCTTCGCAATCTCCTGCCGGTGTGCAAGAACATCGGCACCACCCACATCACCAACGGCTGTTACCGGCTGCACCCCGTCGAGTGGAACATCGGCGAGGCGGCCGGATCACTGGCGGCGCACTGCCTCGACAACCGCCTGGAGGCCGACCAGGTCTACGAGGACGCCGAGTTGCTGAGCCGCTTCCAGACCGAACTCACCCGCGCCGGAGTCGAACTGGCCTGGCCCGAGGTCAGGGGGTACTGATGAGCGGCCGGAACAGGCACGACGGCGCAGCAGCCGGACGCCGGCCCGTCACCGCGCTCGCGGCGGAGCGGCTGGGCGGCGACGAGAACAGGAAGACCGGCGGACGAGCCCTGCTGGCCGGTGTGACGGTCCCGTTGGTCACGCCGATGGACCGCCCGGGACGACCGTCGGTCCCGGCCGCCGACGCCCTGCTCGGCGCGCTGGCGGCGGCAGGCGCCCGCGGCCTCATGCTCTTCGGCAGCAACGGCGAGGGCCCGCTGCTGCCCACGGCGGAACTGGCCGAGTTCGCCACGGGGGTGGCCGAACGCTGGCGCCAACTGGTCGACGGCGGACCCGTGTTGGTGAATGTCACCGCTCCCGGCACCGCCGGTGCGCTGGCCCGGGCGGAGGCCGTGCTGCCCGCCGCGCCGGACGCGCTGGTGCTCAGTCCGCCGGTCTACTTCCACCACCGGCACGACGAGATCGTCGCCCACTACGCGGCCCTGGCCGGCCTCGGCGTTCCCGTCGTCGCCTACAACGCCCCCCGCTACAGCAATCCGCTGACCCCCGCCCTGCTCGACGAACTGACCGGACTCGCCCACCTCGTGGGCATCAAGGACAGCTCGGGCGACCTCGCGCTGTTCGGCCACGCCCTCACCGCGGCCCGCCGGCGCGACGACTTCGGGGTCAGCCAGGGCGCGGAACGGCAGGCGCTGGACGCGTTGCGCCTCGGGGCCGACGGGGTGGTCCCCGGGGTGGCCAACCTGGCGCCGGGCGCGGCCGTGGAACTGTTCCGGGCCCACCGCGACGGCCGGGACGATGACGCGCGCCGCGCGCAGCAGCTGCTCGACCGGGTGCTGGCGCTGCACACCGTACGACCCGGTGTGCCGGCGGTGAAGGCCGTCCTGGCCGCACGAGGGCTGTGCCCGCCGCATGTCGCGGCCCCCTTCGCGCCGTGCTCCGACGAGGAACGACACGCCCTGCTCGACCTGCTCGCGCCGGTCGACGCACATCTCATACGCGCCTGATCCCGCACGCCCCCCGCTCGCTACCGGTACCCGCCGGCTCCCGTTCCGCCGTACCGCTCCCTCCGTACCGCCCGAAAGGGGTGGCCCACCATGTCCGACAACGGACCGCAGCGCACCGCCATGAACCGCAGATCCTTCGCCCTGGGCGTGGCCGGCGTCTCCGCGGCCGCCGCGTTCGGCCCCGCGGCCCTCGGCTCCCCGGCGCACGCCGCCGACCGGTCCTCCGGGTCCGACCGGCCCGGCGCCTTCTTCGAGGAGCAGACCCTCTGGGACTCCGTCGAGGGCCCGCTCGTGAGCTACCACGTGCACGCGCTGGCCGTGCTGCCCGACGACACCGTCCTCGCCGTCACCGAGGGCCGGCACGAGGTGTGCGACGCCGGGCCGCGCGATCTGCTGCTGCGCCGCAGTACCGATGGCGGCCGGACCTGGGAGGAGAGCCGCACCCTGGTCGCCTCCGTCGACGGCGAGTCCTGGGGCAACCCGGCGCTGGTCGTGGACCGGCGGACCCGGGAGGTCTTCCTCTTCTACATGCTCTCGCTCCGGCTGCCGGAGAACACCTCCTGCTCGGGCGACTCGGGCGACCTCTACCTGATCTCCAGCCGGGACGGCGGCCGGACCTGGGGCGAAGCACGGCACCTGGCGGGCCTGTTCGACGGGTTTCCCTACGACTGGGCGCTGCACGGCCCCGGACCGGGCCACGGACTCCAGCTGAGATCCGGCCGGCTGCTGCTCAACTGCCTGCACCGCAGGGTGATCGTCGGCAACACGGTGGCCGAGCGGTACTACGGTGTGGCGCCGATCCACAGCGACGACCACGGCGCCACCTGGCAGGCGACCGGCGAAGTGCCCGTCCAGGTCGCCTACCCCATCAACGAGGCGCGGATGGTGCAGCGCGCCGACGGCAGCGTGCTGGTGAACGGCCGGGCCGCGGCGGGCGGTGAGGGGCAGCGGATCGTCTCCGTCAGCGAGGACGACGGTCTGACCTGGTCGCAGCCGGCGCTCGACGGGGGCACCGGCTCGCTCAACGCGGTGGACGCCAGCCTGTTGCGCCACACCGGCGGCCCCGGCGGCCACGGCACCGACCGGCTCCTGTTCAGCCGCCCCGACTCCCCCGTCAGACGCAACATGACGGTGTCGGTCAGCTACGACGAGGGCTACTCGTACCGCTACTCGCGGGTCGTCAACGAGAACCGTGCCTTCTACTCCGACCTCGCCCACCTCTCCGACGGCACCGTGATCCTGCTCTACGGCTGCGACGGCGACTCGGCGAGCGTCCCGCTCCGGGTCAACGTCTGCCGTTTCTCGCTCGACTGGCTGACCCGCGGCCGCGACAGCCTGCGCCACGGCCCCCGCTACCGGGAGACCGTCGTCGCCCTGGCCGCCACGGACCGCGAGGTCACGGGCGGCGGCGTCGTGACGACCGTCGGCGACCCGCTGGCGCGCGGCGGGGGCGAACGACTGGTCCTCACGCCCGCACAGGTCGGCGACACGGTCCGGTTCACGATCCGGGTGCCGCGCACCGGCGAGTACGAGCTGCTGCTGCGCCACTACCGCTCGGCGGACGGCGGCCTCGTCACCGTCACGGTGGACGACGGCAGCGGGCTGCCCGCTCACGCGATCGACACCACGGCGCAGACGGCGGCCGGCTTCGACCTGGCTCACCTCGGCACCGCCCGGCTGCGCGCCGGACGGCACACCGTGCGGTGCGCGGTGACGGGGCCCGGCAGGGGCGGCGGAACCCTGCTCGGCCTCGACTCGCTCAGCCTGATCGAGGCGCCGGGCTCGGCCGACGTCCGTGCGGAGGTGGTCGTGGACAACGACCGGCTGGGCTTCGAGGTGGTCTCAGGCAGCTGGCCGACGGCGACCGCGGACCCCGGCTTCTGGTCGGGCAACTACCGTACGGCTCCCGCCGGTTCGGGCACGAGGAAGGTGCGCTGGCGGCCGGTCGTACCGCAGGACGGCGAGTACGAGATCCAGGCGTCGTATCCCCCGGCGGCCACCCGCGCGAGCAACGCCCCGTACACCGTCGTGCAGGCGGACGGCACGACCGCCACGGTCCGAATCGACCAGCGGACGGCGGGAGCCGCCGACCCGCGCGGCGGCACCTGGGTCTCCCTCGGCGAGTACCACCTGCCGGCCGGTCTCGGCACGTCGGTCGAGCTGACCAACGACGCGGACGCGACGGTGGCCGCCGACGCGATCCGCCTGCTCGGCCCACGGACCTGAATTACCTGGATCCCGCGCGGGGACTGCCGCCCGGGCTGCCGCAATGCTCGCTCCGCCGACCGGAGTCAATGCTGTCCGGAGTTCCGGGCCGCACTCACGATGAGGTCGGTGACCTCCTGGGGGTGCGAGATCAGGGACACGTGCGAGGAGTCGATCGCCACGGTCTTGCGTGCGTGGGCGCGCTTGGCCTCGTACTTCTCGAGGCTCGGGTTGATCGCCCGGTCCTGGTTGCCGACGAGTACGTAGACCGGCTTGTCCCGCCAGGCCGCCGCGGTGAGCTTGTCGGTGAACGCGGACTGCGCGATCGGGCGTTGTGTCGCCGCCAGGACGGACGCCTGCTGCTGCGGGAGGTCCTGGGCGAAGGTCGCGTGCAGCTTGCCGGGCTGGATGTACACGTCCGTGCCGGTGGTGCCGTCGCCGTTACGGAACGGAACCTGCTGGAACGCCTCGGTGAGCGGGACGGCCGGGAACTTGCTGGAGAGACTGGAGAACGACTCGCCCTTGTCCGGCATGATCGCGTTGATGTAGACCAGCGCCTTGACGTTGTCCAGCCCGTCGGCCGCCTGCGAGATCACCTCGCCGCCGTAGGAGTGTCCGACGAGGACGATCGGTCCCTTGATGGTCTTCAGGAGGCTGTTCAGGTACGTGGAGTCCTGGGGTATCCCGCGTAGCGTGTTGGGCGGCGCGATGACCTGGTAGCCGTCCGCCTGCAGGCGCCGCACCACCGCGTTCCAGCTGGACCCGTCGGCGAACGCTCCGTGCACGAGCACCACGGTCGGCTTCTGGCCCCCCGGAGCCGCGCCGACGCCGTCCGCCGCGTGCGCCGGCACCACGGTCAGGGCGGCGAGCACCGTCACTCCGAGCGCCAGCCTGCCCTTGCCTGATTTCAACATCCCAGAGGCGGTCATGTGCTTCCACTTCCTCGACGCGAAAAGCTCGACGTGCACAGCGGAACGGGAGGGCCGGAGGGTCGGCAGCAGGGAGACAAATCAGCCTAGTCCGGTATCGACGACGGTCAAACGGAGACCCCTCCACCCGCAGTCGGGTGGCAGGGGGATCGCACTTCTGAGTTCCTCATTCGCCGCCCAGGTCCAGGAGGACCTTGGACGCCCTCGTACGGTCGCCGGCCAGGTCGAACGCCTCGACCGCACGAGCCAGGGGCAGGGTGTGGCTGACGACCGGGCCGACGTCCAGGCCCGAGGCCAGGAGCGCGAGCGCGTCGTCGAATTCGTGGTCGAAACGGAAGGCGCCCCGGAGGGTGATCTCGCGGGTGACGACGACGTTGCCGAGGAAGCCGGTCTCGCCGGGCGGCAGCAGTCCGAGGAGGACGACCGTGCCGCCCCGGCGGACCCGCCGGACACAGGTACCCAGGCCCGCCCCGGAGCCGGACGCCTCCACCGCGACGTCGACGTCGTCCGGCCAGGCCGGGTCGTCGGGGCGGTCCGCCCGGACGGTGGCCGTGGCGCCGACGCTCGCGGCGACGGCCAACGGAGCGTCCAGCAGGTCACTGACGATCACTTCGGCGGCTCCCGCGTGCCGCAGTGCGGCGACCACCAGGGCACCGATCGGGCCGGCGCCGGTGACCAGCACCCGCTTGCCGGCCACTTCCCCGGCGCGGCGCACCGCGTGCAGGGCGACCGACAGCGGCTCGGCGAGTACGGCACGACGCGGGTCGAGCCCGGCCGGCAGCGCCCGTACCTGGTCGGCCGGCACGACGAACCGCTCGGCGAAACCGCCCTGGACGTGCGGCATCCGGGCGGCGCTGCCGAGATAGCGGGCATGACCGCACACGTTGCGCCGGTCGCGCACGCACTCCGGGCAGGTCCCGCACGGGGTGGCCGGGTGGATCGCCACCGGGGTGCCGACCGCGGGGCCGTCCTCGGTACCGGGGCCGAGCGCGGCGATCCGGCCGACGACCTCGTGGCCCAGCACCAGAGGTTCGCGGACGTGGAAGTCGCCGACCGAGCCGCGGTGGTAGTAGTGCAGGTCCGAACCGCAGATGCCGCCCAGGGACGCGGCCACCAGCACCTGCCCGGGGCCGGGCAGGCCGGGGTCCCACTCCTCGACCCGGAGATCGCCCGCCTTGTGGACCACGCACGCGTGCATGTGATGCTCCTTCCCTCGGGTCACAGGACCGACAGCATGCCGCCGTCGACGTACAGCACCTGGCCGTTGACGAAGTCGGACGCGGGTGACGCCAGGAAGATCAGGGCACCGATCAGGTCGGAGACCCTGCCCCAGCGTCCGGCCGGGGTGCGTCCCCGTACCCACGCGCTGAACTCCTCGTCCGCGACCAGTGCCGCGGTGAGTTCGGTCTCGAAGTAGCCCGGCCCCAGGCCGTTGACCTGGATGCCCGAGGGGCCGAGGTCCGCGCACATGCCCTTGGTCAGCAGCTTCAGCCCGCCCTTGGTGGCGGAGTAGGGGGCGATGCCGGGCCGTACCGTCTCGCTCTGCACCGACAGGATGTTGACGATCTTCCCGTGCCCGCGCGGGACCATCCGGCGGGCGACCTCCCGGCCCATGAGGAAGGCGCTGGTGAGGTTGGTGCCGAGCAGGCGCTGCCAGTCGTCGTCGGTGAAGTCGACCAGCGGCGCGCGGTGTTGGGCGCCGGTGTTGTTGACCAGGATGTCGATCGGGCCTACCTGGTCCTCGATCGCGGCGACGTTCGCGGCCACGGCGGCGGAGTCGGTCACGTCGAAGGCGTAGGCGAACACCGGGGAGTTTCCGGCGAGTTCGTCGCGGGTGCGGGCGAGGGCCGTCTCGTCCCGGCCGTTGAGGACGACCGTGCAGCCGGCCTCCAGCAGTCCCTCGGCCAGCGCCCGCCCGATGCCCCGGCTGGAACCGGTGACCAGGGCGATGCGCCCGGCGACGTCGAACAGCGGGCTGCCCGTCATGCCGGTTCCGCCTTCGTGCCGGGCCGGGGACCGGCCGTCGTGCCGGGCACCGGGTCCGATGTCGCGCCGGGTTCCGCCCTGGTACCCGGCAGCGGTGTGCGGGCCGGGCGCCCGTCGAGGACGTCCAGGACGTTGTCCACGGCGAGGTCCACCATCGCGGCGCGGGTCGGCTCGGTGGCGGAGCCGATGTGCGGCAGGGCGAACAGGTTCGGCCGGGCGGTCAGGTCGGCCACGTCCGCGCCGCGCGGCTCGCGTTCGTACACGTCGAGCCCGGCCGAGTGCAGGCGGCCCTCGTCGAGGGCGTGCAGCAGCGCGGCCTCGTCCACCACCCCGCCCCGGGAGGTGTTGACCAGCGTGGCGGTCGGCTTCATGACCCGTAGTTCCGCGGCGCCGATCAGATGGCGGGTGGCGTCGGTGAGCGGGACGTGCAGCGAGACCACGTCGGACTCGGCGAGGAGCCGCGGCAGCGAGACCGGGGTGGAGAGGCCGTCGGCGGCCGGGCCGAACGGGTCGTGGTGCAGCACGCGCATGCCGAAGCCGGCGGCGCGCCGGGCCACCGCCCGGCCGATCTGCCCGTAGCCGACCAGGCCCAGGGTGGCACCGTGCACGTCCAGGCCGAGGTGGTCCGCCATCCGGAACAGGTCCCACGCCCCGGAGTGCAGCGCGTCACGGGCGGCCCCGAGCCGCCGGCGGGCGGCCAGGATCAGCGCGAACGTGAGGTCGGCGGTCGTCTCCGCCAGCACCCCCGGGGTGTGGGTCACCACGACCCCGCGCTCGGCCGCGGCCCGCCGGTCCACGCCGTCGAACCCCATGCTGGCCAGGCCGACCACCTTCAGGGAGGGGCCGGCCGCGTCCAGCAGTTCGGCGTCGACGCGGTCGTTGCCCAGGGCCAGGACGGCGCTCACGCCGCCCGCGCCCGCGGCGAGCGAGGCCAGTTCGGCCGGTTCCGGCCTGCCCGTGCCCGTCCAGTGCACGACGTCCGTGTCCGGACGGGACGCCAGCCGGGACAGCCCCTCGCCGGGCAGGGCGCCACGAGTACTGAGCACGCGCTTTTTCATCCACCACTCCCACGCTGCTTTTGCGTTACGACGGTGAAAACATTAGTCAGCGCTCAGCCGCCGCGACCAATACCGGATTCGTGTGACGTCATCGGACGTCGGGATTCCCGCCGAATTCGTTGATCAGCTCGTGAAAGAGATCGTGCACGGCGAGGGCGGGTTCCGAGAGCGGCTGGTGATCGGAGGTACAGAGGGAGAGCTTGACCTCGATCGTGGGGTCGACGATCCGCCGTACCACCGGACTCGGTACGTCGAGGATGGCCTGGGCCGCCGACCGGGGCAGCACGGTGGCGCCGAGACCGGCGCCGACGGCACTGCTCAGGGTCAGCACCGACTCGATCTCGCCGACGACCCGCGGTTCGAGCGAGACATGGCGGAAGGCGGCGTCCACGACCTGGCGGATGGTGTGGATACGGCTGGGCAGCAGCAGGCCGACATCGGCCAGCTCCGCGATGGAGACCTCGCCCCGGTCGGTCGCCGGACCGGTGCCCGGCGCGGCGACCAGGTACAGGTCCTCGGTCCGCATCGGCTCGAACTGGACACCGCGTACGGGCCCGGCGTCGTAGATGAACGCCATGTCCATCCGGCCGGTCATGATCGCCTCGCTGATGACACCGCCGAAGTTCTCGTTGATGTGCAGCAGGATGTCCGGGTAGCGCTCGCGCACGGCCCGCAGCAGCGGCAGGGCCAGCGCGGCGCCGGTGCTGTAGGGGGCCAGGCCCACCGAGACGCTCCCGGCGGGCGCCCGCCCGGACACGTCGACCGCCGCCTGGGCGTGTTCGAGCTGGCGCAGGATCAGCTGGGCGTGCCGGTACAGGGCGCGTCCGGCCTCGGTCGGGGCCACCCCGCGCTTGCTCCGGATCAGCAACTGCTGCTTGAACTGGGTCTCCAGCATCGAGACCTGCTGGCTCAGCGCGGGCTGCGCGATGTGCAGGATGTCGGCGGCGCGCGTGATGCTCCCGGCGTCGACGATCTTCACGAACGAGTACAGACGCCTGGTGTCCATCGGCGACCTCCAGCCTGACAGGAGGGCTCATCGTACGGGCGGTCCGGGCGGCCGGAGCGTGGGCGGTGTCATATCCCGCCCTTATCACGTCACACGCAACGGGTATTTGATGCGCCGATCCCGCGGTACTACGGTCACCGAAACGCGAAATTCCCGGCCGCCGGCGGCCCGCCGAAGAAATTGCAACGGACACGTTAATCGCGTTTCGGATTCATTTCCCCGGCTCCCCTTTCTCCCGTTTTTCCATTCCTGGCGGAGGACGACATGACGCACACGGTCGATCTCGTGGCCGACCTCGGCGAGGGGTTCGGCCCCTGGACCATGGGGGACGACGAGGCCCTCCTCTCCGTCCTCACCTCGGCGAACATCGCCTGCGGCTTCCACGCCGGCGACCCGCGGATCATGGACGCCACCGTCCGCCACTGCGTCGACCGCGGGGTCGCCGTCGGCGCGCACCCCAGCTTCCCCGACCGCGTCGGCTTCGGCCGCCGCGCGATGGACCTGACCCCGGACGAGGTCCGCACCGACGTGCTGTACCAGGTCGGCGCGCTCCAGGCGTTCGCCGCCGCGCACGGCACCCGGGTACGGCACGTGGCCCCGCACGGCCGGCTCGGCAACCTCGTCGCCGTCCGGCAGGACTACGCGCTCGCCGTGACCGACGCGATCGCCTCCCTCGACCCCACGCTGATCGTCCTGGCGCAGGACGGCGCACTCGCCGACGCCGCCCGCGCCCGAGACCTGCGCGTCGCCGTCGTCGGTATCGCCGACCGCGCCTACCGGGACGACGGCACCCTCGTACCGAGGGGCGAACCCGGCGCGGTCATCCACGACGAACGGGAGATCGCCGAACGGACGGTCCGCATGGTGACCGAGGGGGTCGTCCGCGGCGCCGGCGGCCGTGACATCCCCGTCGACTGCGACACCGTCCTGCTCCACGGCGACACACCCGGAGCCATCTCGCTGGCCCGCCTCATACGCGGGGAGCTCCAGGCGGCGGGTGTCGCGATCGCCCCGCTGACCGCCGTACTCGACGGCAAGGCCGCCCGATGAGCGGCGACCTGCTCGTCGCGGACTGCGGCGACTCGGCCGTCGTCGTGAAGGCCGCGGGCGCGGGCGCCTGGCGGTTCGTGCACGCCCTCGCCGACGCGGTCGAGGCGGCGAGGCCGGCCGGCGTGTACGGCATCGTCCCGGCCTACGACTCCCTCCTCGTCGAGTTCGACTGCGCCACCACGGACCACGCCACGGTGCGCCGGGCCCTGCACCGGGCGACAGCCCGCCTCACCCACGGTGAAGCGCCGCCACCGTCGCCCCGGCGCTTCACCGTCCCGGTGGTCTACGGCGGTGAGCACGGCCCCGACCTCCCCGTCGTCGCCGCCCAACTCGGCCTGACCGAGCGGGAGGTGGTGGAGCTGCACACCGCCCGCGACCTGACGGTGCGCTGTCTGGGCGCACCGGTGGGGGCGCCCATGACGGACGGTCCCGCGTTCCCGGCACCGGTGCCGAGGCTGGCCTCGCCGCGGACCAGCGTGCCGCCCGGCTCGGTCGCGGTGGCCGGCCGGCAGGCCGTGATCTGCCCGATGCGGTCCCCCGGCGGCTGGCCCCTCCTCGGCCGTACCCCGCTGCGCGTCCTCGACCTCGACGCCGAGCCACTGACGCCGTACCGGCCGGGCGACACCTTCCGGTTCGTACCGATCACCGCGGACGAATGGGACGCCCACGCGGGCGTTCCGCTGGCGGTGGACCATGGCTGACACCCTCACCGTCCACCGCGCCGGACTCACGACCGTCCAGGACCTCGGCCGCCCCGGCCGCTCCCGCTACGGACTCCCCGTCAACGGCGCCCCCGACCAGTACGCCGCCCGCGTCGCCAACGTCCTGGCCGGCAACGCCGAGAACGCGCCGCTGCTGGAGATCACCGCCCTGGACTTCAGCTGCACCCCCTCCGCCGACGTACTGGTCGCCGTGACCGGCGCCCCCGCCGACCTCACCGTCGACGACACCCCCCGCCCCCGCTGGGAACCCGTCGTCGTCCGGGCCGGCGAGACGATCCGCGTCACCGGCATCAGGGTCGGCGTCCGCGTCTACCTCGCCGTGCACGGTTCGGTGGAGTCGCCGTACCTGCTGGGCAGTTGCGCCCCCGACACCATCCTCGGCTTCGCCCGCACCCTGCGCGACGGCGACCGGGTCGCCGTCCGTACGCCCCTTCGCGCGCCGGTCGCCCATCCCGTCTACGGCATCCCGCTCTTCCGTATGCGCACGTCCGTACCGCCTCTCGCCGAGACGACGGCATGGACCATCGACGTCACCGACGGCCCCGACCTGGCCGAGTTCGGCGACTCGGCGGAGCGGCTGTTCCGCTCGGAGTTCACCGTCACCCCGCGGAGCAACCACATCGGCCTGCGGATGTCCGGTGACGTGCCCCGCAGGACCGCGACCGGCGAGGTGCTCTCCCGTGGCGTCCCGGTCGGCGCGATCGAGGTGCCCGCCGGCGACGAACTGCTCGTCCTGCACCGGGGCCGCGGCGTCACCGCCGGCTATCCCGTCCTCGCGGTCGTCACCTCGACCGGCCTGGACACGCTCGGCCAGGCCCGCCCGGGGCGCCCTATCCGCTTCCGGCGCCGGACGGTCGCCGAGGCCGTCGCCGCGTACCGCTTACAGCGCGCCGGCATCGAGGCCCTGAAGACCCGCGTCCGCACGGTGTTCGACGCCCACCGCGTCCGGTAGTTCCCCAGTCCCCGCACGTCAGTGACACCCCGTCCCCGAAAGCGCACGAACGTCATTGAAGGAGACCGCCATGGCCACCGTGGCCGCACAACCGACTCCCAACACGGTCGACCCGAGAACCGCCCGCAAAGTCACCCTCGCCGGCTGCGTCGGCATCTTCGCCGAGCTCTACGACAACGGCATCTTCGGCTTCATGGCGGGCACCCTCGGCGCCGTCTTCTTCCCCGACTCGGCCGACGCCGTCCAGCTGGTCTTCCTCGGCTACGCCGTCTCCTTCTTCTTCCGCCCGCTCGGCGGCGTCATCTGCGGCCACCTCGGCGACCGCATCGGCCGGCAGCGGATGCTCGTCTTCGTGATCATGCTGATCAGCGCGGCGACGGCGGCCATCGGTCTGCTGCCGACCTACGCGGCCATCGGCATCGCGGCACCGGCCCTGCTCATCCTGCTCCGGGTCGCGCAGGGCTTCTCGGTCGGCGGCGAGGCGTCCGGCGCGATGAGCTTCCTCGCCGAGCACGCACCCGAGGGCAGGCGCGGCCTGTACACCAGCTACGCCCAGATCGCCTCCTTCCTCTCCCTGCTCACCGGCACGCTCATCGCCGCCGCGCTGACCAGCGGCCTCGGCGCGGACCGGATGGAGTCCTGGGGCTGGCGGATCCCGTTCCTGCTGGCCGTCCCGCTCGGCGTCACCGGCATCCACATCCGCAGGCGGATCAGCGACACCCCGAACTTCACCCGCCTCCAGGAGAGCGGCGGCCTGGCGAGGAACCCGCTGAAGGAGGCGTTCTCCTCCGCCGAGCACCGCCGCGCGATGCTGCTCGCCCTGTTCATCCCGCTGATGAACGGCTCCGGCTACTACGTGCTGTTCAGCTACATGCCGACCTTCATGAGCAGCGAACTCCACTTCGGCAAGGTGCAGGGCCTGCTCGTCACCGCGAGCAGCCTGGTGGCCATCTCGATCGCCATCCCCTACATGGGCCGGCTCTCCGACCGGCTCGGCCGCAAGAAGGTCCTCGCGGGCGCCGCGATCGCGATGGCGGTCGTCGCGATCCCCTGTTACCTGCTCATAGGCACCGGCAGCGTCCCGCTCGCCGTCCTCGGCGCGTGTGTCATGGCCGTCGTCTTCGCGGGCCACACCGGCGTCATCCACATCCTGCTCGTCGAGCTCTTCCCGACCCGGGTGCGCTACTCCGCCTACGGCCTCGGCTACAACATCTCCTCCGCTCTCTTCGGCGGCACCGCGCCCCTGCTGATGACGTGGCTCATCGCCGAGACCGGGAACGTCAACATGCCCGCCTTCTACGCCGTCGTCACGGCGCTGGGCACGCTCGTCGCCGTGTCGAGGGTCCAGGACCGGGCCCACCAGCCACTGCGCGACGCGTAGGACGCGCCACCGGGTCGCACCACCGGGACGCCCCCCCCCAACCCCCCACCCCCACCCCCGACACCCGTACAGCTGGGAGCAGTTCACATGCCCTTCTCCGACTACAAGACCGCTCTCGTGACCGGTGCCTCCACCGGGATCGGTGCCGTGGTCGTCGAGCGCCTGGTGAAGCAGGGGCTCGAAGTCCACGCCGTGGCCCGCAACGCCGACCGCCTGGCCGAC
The DNA here is from genome assembly GCF_040634235.1 of Streptomyces sp. NPDC007157. Classification (NCBI taxonomy): domain Bacteria; kingdom Bacillati; phylum Actinomycetota; class Actinomycetes; order Kitasatosporales; family Streptomycetaceae; genus Streptomyces; species Streptomyces sp. NPDC007157. The sequence goes on along the minus strand of NZ_JBEYFE010000027.1, from coordinate 38,939 downwards.
CTGGCCCGGCGCACCGGCTGCGTACCGCACGCCGTCGACATCACCGACACCGCCGCGCTGACCGAGACCCTGCGCGGCCTCGAGGTCGACGTCCTCGTCAACAACGCGGGCGTCTCCCGCTCCGGGAACATCCTCACCGCCGACGAGTTCGCCGTCGACGAGCAGGTGGCGGTCAACATCCGGGCGGTGCTGCACCTCGTCCGTCTGATGATGCCGGGGATGGTCGAACGCGACCTCGGGCACATCGTCAACATCAGCTCGATCGCGGCCGTCTACAACTTCGGCGGCAACACGATCTACCACGCGACCAAGGCGGCCGTGCACACCCTCTCCCGGCAGCTCCGCGTCGACGGCTACGGCCACCGCGTCCGCGTCACCGAGATCTGCCCCGGCCGGGTGGAGACGGAGATCTTCGGCCGGCTGCTCGGCGACATGGAGGAGGCCCAGCGCCTCTACTACGACGGCTACGAGTCCCTGAAGCCGGAGGACATCGCCGACGCGATCGACTTCGCCGTCGGCTCACCACGCCATGTGAACATCGGCCACCTGGAGATCCTGCCGACCTTCCAGGTCCCGGGCGGCCTCAACTTCGAGCGGCGGGCCGACTGACATGGCCGACACCGCAGTCACGGCCCTGGCCCAGCGGGTCGACCGCATCAAGCCCTCCCCCAGCACGGCCGCCGCCCAACGCGTCCGCGAGCTCAAGGCGCAGGGCCACCGGATCCTCGACCTCACGGTCGGTGAACCGGACTTCGACACCCCCGACCACGTCAAGGCGGCGGCGGTCGACGCCATCGGCCGCGGCGAGACGAAGTACACCCCGGTCAACGGCACCCCTCAGCTCAGGGCCGCCATAGCCGACAAGCTCACGCACCGCCACCGACTGGCATACGCCCCGGACCGGATCACCGTCGGCGGCGGCGCGAAGCAGATCATCTTCCTGACCCTGATGGCCACCCTGAACACGGGCGACGAGGTCGTCGTCCCCGCCCCGTACTGGGTGTCGTACCCCGACATGGTCCTCGCCAACGACGGCACCCCGGTCGTCGTGCCCTGCCCGGAGACCGACGGCTTCAAGCTGACGCCGGCGCGCCTGGAGTCCGCGATCACGGACGCCACCCGCTGGCTGATCCTCAACGCCCCGAACAACCCGACGGGCGCCGCGTACACGACGGCCGAACTCCGCGCCCTGGCCGACGTGCTGCTCGCCCACCCGCACGTCCTGGTGCTCACCGACGAGATCTACGACGAGATCTGGTACGGCGACGGGGGCCCCGACGAACTCCCCACCACGCTCGCCGCGGTCGAACCCCGCCTCGCCGACCGCGTGTTCCTCACCAACGGTGTCTCCAAGACGTACGCCATGACGGGCTGGCGGATCGGCTACGGCGCCGGCCCGGCCGACCTGGTCGGAGCGGTCAACAAGCTCCAGTCCCAGATCTCCTCCTGCCCCTCGTCGATCAGCCAGGCGGCCGCCACGGCCGCGCTCACCGGCGACCAGAGCTTCATCGACGACTGTGTCGCCGTCTACCGGGCCCGCCGGGACGAGACGGTGAAGTTGCTGACCGGCGTTCCGGGCCTGACCTGCACACCACCCAGCGGCGGCTTCTACGTCCTGGTGAACTGCACGGAAGTGCTCGGCCGGCACACCCCCGGCGGCGAACGCATCTCCACGGACGAGGAGTTCGCCGCCTACCTCCTGGAGTCGCAGCAGGTGGCGGTGATCCACGGAGCGGCCTACGGAGCCCCCGGGTACTTCCGGATCTCCTTCGCGACGTCGAGCGCGGTCCTCACACAGGCCTGCGAACGCCTCGCCACCGCCTGCGCCGCCCTGACCTGACCCCTGTCCCTTGTTCCGCCCCTTACTGCACCCCTTGTTCCGCTCCTCGGAGGGAGACCCATGCTGCGTGTGAACACGAAGTTCGACCGCCCCGACCCCGACCTGGTCGGGCGACTCGGCGCCTACTCCTCGGCCACCATCCACGAGGCGCAGGGCCGGCTCGGCGCCCTGAGCTCGAAGATCAAGCCGGTGTCGGACACCATGTCCCTGTGCGGCCCCGCCTTCACCGTGCGCTGCGCGCCCCGGGACAACATCATGCTCCAGGTGGCCATCGCCCATGCCCGGCCCGGCGACGTCGTCGTCGTGTCCGCCGGCGAGTACGCGGAGGCGGGCTCCTTCGGCGACGTACTGGCCAACGCCTGTGTGGCCAAGGGCCTCGGCGGCCTGATCACCGACACCGGTGTCCGCGACACCAGGGAACTGCGCGACCTCGGCTTCCCGGTGTTCTCCCTCGGCGTCTCCATCAAGGGCACGGTCAAGGAGACCGTCGGCCCCATGGCGGAGCCCGTCCTGGTCGGCGGCGAGGTGATCCGCCCGGGCGACGTGGTGCGCGGTGACGCCGACGGTGTCGTGGTCGTCCGCCGCGAGGACCTCGCCGAGGCGGTCCGCCGCTCCCAGGAACGCGTCGACGCCGAGGCCGCGTACATCGCCGCCTACCGATCCGGAAAGAGCGTCATCGAGGTCAGCGACCTCTCCGCGGTCCTCGAAGCGAAGGGCCTGGTCATCGAGGAGTGACACCGCCCGGACGGGTCGGGCCGCCGGTCCGACGGCGGCACCCGTCCCGCCGGGCGCGGAGCGCCCGGACGGTCAGGCGCCCACGCTCCCGTCGATGCCCTCCCGCAGGAAGTCGGCGTGTCCGTTGTGACGGCCGTACTCCAGGAGGACGTGGGTCATCACCATCCGGAGCGACACCTCCTCCTCCCACCTCGGCTGGTAACCGGCCTGGTCCAGGGAGCCGGCCTCGCGCTCGATGCGGCGCGAGGTCTCCACCTCCGCCTCCCAGGCCGTGAACGCCTCGTCCCGGGTCGACCCGCTCGCGTCGTAGGCCGCCTGGAAGTCGATCTCGTCGGACCAGACCATGGGCGCGTCGTGGTCCTCGAACACCCGCCGGAACCAGGCCCGTTCCACCTCGGCCAGGTGGCGCACCAGACCGAGCAGCGAGAGCGTGGACGGCGGCATCGACTGCCGCCGCAGCTCCTCGTCGGTGAGTCCATCGCACTTCATGGCGAGGGTGGCCCGGTGGTAGTCGAGAAAGGCCCGCAGCATGTCGCGTTCGCTTCCGAAGGCGGGCGGTCCTGTGCGCTGGTCGCTGGTCACCGGCAACTCCTCATCCGTTCCGTCGTCCGGGTGCGGCAGCGTCGCCCGGAACAGATCATCCAAGGGCCCCCACCCCGTCGCAGGCAAGGCCCGGACGGACACCGGTCGCATCGGCCGTACGACAGCGGGTCCCCGCTCCTCGGGGTTCCGCGACCCCTGTACCGGGCCACCCCGCACCATCACTTACCCTTCGCTTACTTGCCACGCGCGGTCCACGGTTCGTACACGTCGGACGCAGGGGTGGCACCTGCCCACTTTCGTTCCGGGGGGTTCGACACCGTGCGTCTGCGCACTCTTCCGGCCGCTGCGGCCACCGTGGCTCTGGCGTCCCTGTTCAGCTCGGTGGTGCTCGCCGCACCGGCGGCCGCCGACTCCAGCACGTCCCTGCCGGTCTGGGGCGTGAACGACACCGTCGTGGACGGCGTGCACCAGCGGGTGTTCCTCAGCGACGCCTACGACAACCAGATCGTCGTCACCGACTTCACCGGCCGGGTCGTCACCAAGCTCACCGGCCTGTCCCAGGTCCTCGACCTGGAGCTGAGCCCGGACTCCGGCACGCTGTGGGCCGCGGTCTACGGCGCCGACGAGATCGTCGCCATCGACACCGCGCAGCTCACGCAGACCGCCGAGTACCCGACGGGCGACAAGACGGTCCCCTCCCAGCTCGCCTACGCCGACGGCCGGCTGTGGTTCGGCTACGGCGACCAGTGGGACTCCGGGCTCGGCGAGGTCGACCTGAGCGCCGAGACGCCCACGGTGACCCTGGACCTGGCGGCCGGTCACGACTTCGCCAGCCCGCCCGTGCTCTGCGCCGACCCCGACAACCCGGGCACGCTGCTCGCGCTGGACGCGGGCATCAGCTCCGGCCCGATGATCGTCTACGACATCTCCTCCGGCACCCCGGTGATCCGCGTCTCCGCCGAGAAGAATGGTTTCTTCAACGACGCGGCCCTCACCCCGGACGGCCAGAACGTGGTCGTCGCAGGACCCGGGACACGGGCGCTCACCGAGTACCGTCTCTCCGACCTGTCCGAGGTGCGCACCTTCCCGACCGTCTCGGTACCGGAGACGGTCAGCATCGCCCCGGACGGCACGGTCGCGGCCACCGTCCTCGACACCGACGACGTCGGCGACACGTATGTCTTCGGCACCGACCCGGCCCAGCCGGCCAGCGTCCGCAACCTGTCGCGCGACTGGATGCCGGGCGGCCACTCCGCCGTCTGGTCGGCCGACGGCTCGCGGCTGTTCGTGATGACCGGGTCCGACAAGACCATGCGGTTCCAGACCGTCGACGCGCCCCGGATGTACGCCCCCACCCTGACGGCGGCCGCCCCGGCGAAGGCCACCCGCGCCAAGCCGCTCACCGTCAAGGGCAGGCTCACCTCGAACCTGGCGCTGCCCGCGGGCACCCCGCTCCAGGTCACCCGCACCGACCTCGACTCGCCGAACGGCAAGTCCCTCGGCACCAAGTACCTCGGCACGGGCGGCTCGTACTCCTTCACGGACACCCCGCCGGCCGGTGGCAAGGTGACGTACAAGGTGACGTACGCCGGTGACACCACGCACACCGCCGCGACCGCCTCGGACACCGTCGACGTCTCGCGCGCCACGCCCACGCTGACGCTGGACAACAACGGCAAGGTGTACGACTACGCCAAGTCCGTCACGTTCACGGCGCACCTCGGCACGACCTACAAGAACCGCACGGTCGAGATCTGGGCCAACCCCTACGGCTCCGACAAGCCCGACACCCTGGTGAAGTCCGGCAAGGTCAACTCCAGCGGCAACCTCTCGATGACCCTCACCCTGAAGCGGAAGACCAAGCTCACGGCGAAGTTCACGGGCGACGCCCGCTACGCGCCGAAGACGGCGACGAGCACGGCCGGCGCGCGGGTCAAGGTCTCCACGGCACTCAGCGGCCACTACAGGACCAAGTACACGTGGAAGCACACGTACTACTACTTCCACCAGTCCAAGGACCCGCTCGTCACGACCACGATGACGCCGTACCCGGGCCGCAAGCAGCTGCTGCAGATCCAGATCTACGCCGAGGGCGTCTGGCAGACCACGGCCAAGGAGTACTTCAAGCTCGACTCCGCGGGCAGGTCCGCCGTCAAGCTCACCGGCACCCCGCCCAAGGGCTACCGGTTCCGGGTCCGCGACTCGTACGTCAGCGGCTCGGGCGACAGCGTGAACACGACGACGTACGGCGCCTGGAAGTACTTCACCTTCACCGGCTGAGGGCCGGCGTCCGCCCTGGCCTCGGCTCACCGGGTCCAGTACCGGGCGAGAGCCCCTTCCCGATACGGGGCGGGGCTGACGCTGAGGTCGCCGGCGAAGGGGCGGTCCAGGACGAAGACCAGGAGCAGGCTGAAGCCGACGAGCCCGGCGACCGAGGCGACGAACAGCATCTGGACCCTCAGTTTGCGCATGCCGTAGAGGAACGTGAGCGGGACCAGGACCAGCGCGCCGCCGACGGCCAGGGCCTGGAGCAGCGGCGGGAGTTCCTGGCGGGCCATGGTGATGCGGGCGCGGCGCTGGGAGGCCACGTCGTCGAGATGGCCGACGGCCTGCTCGTAGAAGACCTGCTCCCGCTCGCTCTTCGGGTCGTAGGTCTGGAGCACCCCGAAGGCGTCCTGGAGATGGCTTTCCGTGGCCCCGTAGCTGGGGTGCCCCGCGCGCATCCGGGGCCACTGGTCCTCGACGACCGCGTGGACGTAACCGCTCAGGGCGGCGTCGAGACGGGCCCGCACCGCGGTCGGGAACGAAGCGGCGTCGCGCGTGATGAGCGCCGCGTCGGTGGCCTCGGAGGCGACGATGGTCTGGGTGTCCTCCAGCTGCGTCCACAGGGTGACGATCACGAACGCGAGGATGATGCCGTAGATCGCGCCGAACATCCCCAGCGTCACACCGACCATGTCGTTGTGCTCTCCGCGGGTCAGCGACGGGTACCTGCGGCGCATCAGCACACTGCCGGAAACGGCCAGCAGAACGGTCCCGCCGACGGTGACGACGGCCAGCGTGAGGGTGCTGAAGTGGTTGAGCAGCCAGAGCGACATGTGCGCGGAGTCTAGGCCGGACACAACACCCCAAAAACCTCGGCTTCGGCAACCGCCGCGGGTATACGGGACGAAGTTCACACCACCGAGTGAGAGCCCGGCCCCACGACGGCCGACGTGCGTGCCGGGCATGGCTCCCGGGGCCCCGACGAGGGCCAGAACGCCTGGTACATCATCCACGAGGCGACGCACCGGTTCGCCGGCACGCTGGACTACCGGTACAGCCCGCGCGCCTCGGAGTTGCAGGACGTTCATCGTGACCGCGTCGGGAGCCCGAGCCCCCGTTCTGACCCGCGACACCACCCTCCGGCGAGGCGAGGCGAGGGGGCGGGGCGCCGATTACGACCGCCCGTCAGACCTTGCGCCAGCGCGCGCCGGCCCAGGAGAAGACCCCGAAGGCCATGAGGCCGACCGCTATCAGCGCCAGCAGCCAGGGGCCCACGGGGGTGTCGGCGAACGTCCGCAGGGTGTCGTCCATGCCCTTGGCCTTGCCGGGCTCGTGCTGGACGGCCGCGGCGATGGCGAACCCGCCCGCGGTGGCGAAGACGACGCCCCGGGCCGTACCGCCGAACACGCCGAAGAACGAGACGACTTTACGCGTCTTCTGCGACATCTCCGACATCTTGAGGTGCTTCTCGAACTTGCGCAGCACGGCCCGGACGGCGATCCAGAGGCCGGCGGCGGTCACCGCGGCGCCCGCGACGGCGACGATCCACTGCCCGCCTGGCCAGTCCAGCGCCTTCGCCGTGACGTCCTGGGAGTTCTTGTCGGAACTGCCGCTGCCGCTGCCCTTGTCCCCGGCGGCGTAGGAGAGCACGGAGTAGGCGACGAATCCGTAGAAGACGAAACGGCCCGCGGCCGCCGCCCGCCTGCTCGGCTTGCCGCCGTCGGGACCCGCCTGCCCGAAGGCGGCCTCGGACAGCCGCCACAGGGCCATCCCGGCCAGGGCGATGCCGAGCAGCCACAGCAGTACGGCACCGAAGGGCTTCTGGGCGATCTCGGCGATCGCGCCGCCCCGGTCGGCCTGCCGGCCCCCGCCGGAGAAGGCGATCCGCAGGGAGAGGAGACCGATCAGTGCGTAGATGACCCCACGGGCGACGAAGCCCGCCCGCGCCGCCACCTCGACCGCTTTGCTGTTCGCCGCACGCCGAACCTGCCCGCGCCCGCCTGCCGTTGCCGATCCAGTAGCCATGTCCTACCGGGTGCCCCCGAGGGACGAGACCATCCCGACCTGTTCCGCCGTGGGGCCTGTTTTCGCCGTGTGCCCGGAAACTGACGGCGGATCGAGGAATGCCGGTCGGCGACCGGGGTAGGCGCGTGCTTGCCGGGCGACGGACCGGCGAGGACGAGGGCGACCGACCGGGAGGACGCATCATGCCGACGACGACCTTGCAGACCGCCGGGCGGACGGTGGAAGTTCCGGAGATAGCGGACCCTTCCAAGGTCGCGCCGAAGGACGCGCGGGAGTTGTCGAAGCTGTTCTTCGACCAGCTGGCGGTGGTGGAGGAGGGCACTCCCGAGCACCAGTACGCCCGCAACACGCTGATCGAGATGAACATGTCCCTGGTCCGCTTCGCGGCCGGCCGGTTCCGCAGCCGCGGGCCGGAGGAGATGGAGGACATCGTCCAGGTCGGCATGATCGGCCTGATCAAGGCGATCGACCGCTTCGACCTCTCCCGGGAGGCCGAGTTCACCTCCTTCGCGATCCCCTACATCGTCGGCGAGATCAAGCGCTTCTTCCGCGACACCTCCTGGGCCGTGCACGTCCCGCGCCGGCTCCAGGAAGCCCGTGTCCAACTCGCCCGCGCCACCGAGGAACTCCGCAGCCGCCTCGGCCGTACCCCCACGGTCAGGGAACTCTCGGACCTGATGAGCCTGCCCGAGGACGAGGTGCGCGAAGCCCGCCTGGCCGCCAACGGCTACAACTCCTCCTCCCTGGACGCCACGATCAACGCCGGCGAGGACGGCGAAAGCGCCCTGCAGGACTTCATCGGCGCCGAGGACTCCACGCTGGAACTGGTGGAGGACTTCCACACCCTGGCCCCGCTGATCGCCGAACTCGGCGAGCGCGACCGGCAGATCATCCACATGCGGTTCGTGGAGGAGCTCACCCAGGCCCAGATCGGCGAACGCCTCGGCGTCTCCCAGATGCACGTCTCCCGGCTCCTGTCCCGCACCCTCGCCCGCCTGCGCGAAGGCATGCTCACCTAGTACGTGAGGCGGGTAGTACCTAGGGGATGGCGGGCTTGCGCAGGCGGAGATGAGCGACGACCTGTTTGCCGGTGCCCCGTGCGACGGTGTGCAGCCGGCCGCAGAGGCGGGTGACCAGGTGCAGGCCATGTCCGCCGACGCGGCCGGCGTCGGGTGCGCGCGGTTCGGGCGGGCGGGGGGAACTGTCGCTCACGGTGATGCGCAACAGGGCCGCGTCGGGTGACACCTCCAACGCGAGGCCGACCGGGCCGGGTGCGTGGCGCAGCGCATTGGTGACCAGTTCACTGACGACGAGTTGGGCGTCCTGGCTCGGCCGGTGGTGGGGGTGGTGTCCGACCCGGGCCAGCAGCGCGCGTACGGCCGCTCTCGCGTCGGCGATCGATGTGTCCGTCGTGTCCCAGGCGGCGCTGTAGCGCAGCGGCGCCGCGGGTTCCCGTTGATCCGATGCCCGGTTCCTCAGCGGAGTGACCATGGAACTCTTCCTGTGGGTCGTCCTCTTCTTTCGTCACAGGCTCTCGCCGTCGTTCCGGTTCGTTTACCCGCGGTCGCCCTGTTCATGAGGCGCCCCCGCGAAGCAGCACGAGGGCGCCACACCCGAGAAGCGCACCGGAGGTGCGGTGCGCGTCACCAATAGTGGCGGCGACCGCCCACCGCGTGGCCCACGGACCCCAGCACCCACAGGATGAGACCGATGACCAGCAGGATGATCCCTATCGTCCAGAGGATGCCGATTCCCGTGAGGAATCCGACGATGAGCAGAATGACACCGAGAGCGATCATGACTCCTCCAGTGGGTAATCTTCGCGGCCCACCGAGTACCCGTCCTCCGGGGATGTACGCGGTCGCGGACACCGGCCGGGAGGGACGTCCGTCAGCTGGGTCCGTCCGGGCTCCGGGAGAAGGCCGTGTCGCCGGCCATCGCCACGATCGCGTCCTTGACGAACATGACGCGCGGCGGGTAGCCCTGCGCCTTGTCCCCGGGGTCGTCCAGCGCGGAGGTGCGCCAGACCTCCGCTCCGGTACGGCTGTCCAGTGCCAGCAGCCGGCCGAAGCGGTTGGCGAAGTAGACCCGCCGGTACGTCGCCGACACCGCGGGCGCGGACAGGCTCTCCACGTCCGTCACCCTGTGCCAGAGTTGTCTGCCGCTGTCCGCCGACACCGCGGTGACCGACCCGTCGGACCGGACGAAGTAGACGACGCCGTCCACCAGGGTGGCCGCGCCGGTCAGCGGACGCGCCAGCGGTATCCGTCTGACCTGACCGGTCTCCCGAGCCACCCGCAGCAGTGCGTTGTACGGCCGTTCGTACCCGGCTTCGTACACGTCCTTCGCGGTCTGGGGGGCGAGGAAGAGGGGCTGCCCGCCGACAGCGCCGAGCGCTTCCGCCTTCTTGGGCAGTGTGGCGGTCTCGGTCAGACTGCCGGGTCCGAGCTTCATCAGCTCGACCGGGGCCTTGCCGGGCTCGGTGCCCGCCGAGCACAGGGCGTAGGGGACGCCTCCCAGCGCCGACGGGGTGCAGTACTCGTCCAGCGAGGGCGCCTGCCACAGCTCCTTGCCGGAAGGCCCGTAGGCCACGAACGACGAGTAGTCGGGGGACAGGGTCAGCAACCCGCCGTCGTACAGGACCGCGGCCTCGGACTTGTTGATGTCGCGTTGCCACCGCCGGTGCCCGGTAGTGGCGTCGAGCGCCACCACGCGCCTGGTCCTGTCGTCCGGATCCTCGTACACGTAGACCAGCCCGTCGCGGACGCCGATCGGCTGCGCCCCCTGAGGGCGGGTACCGGTCCGCCACAGGGTGCGGCCGGAGGCCGCGTCGATCCTGGCGGCCGTGAAGCCCGTACCGCCGCAGAACAGGGCGCTTGCCTCCGCCACGCATCCGGGGCTGTCGTAGTCGAGGGGAACACCCTTCACGTCGTACCGCAGTTCCTTCTGCCACGGCCGCCAGCCGGCGGGCAGTGACGCGGGACGGGCGGTGGCGTCCGGGGCGGAGGTCCGGGAGGTGGTGGTGTCCGGACCGGAGACGAAGACGCCCACCCCGACAGCCAGCCCCGCGACGGCCAGCGCCGCGCCGAGGCCGGTGAGCAGGATCCGGGCTCGACGTCGCTTTCCGGTGCCGGTGCCGGTCGTGGCGCCCGTGGAGGCGGTGGCGGCGCTCTGGGAAGTGGGGCGGACCCAGAGTTCCGCGGACCTGGTCCCCGGGGACCCGGTGGTGTCGGATTCCGGCAGCGCCTGGAGCATGCGGTGGATGTCCGTCAGTTCGGGCCGTGCGGCCGGGTCCTTGTCCAGGCAGCGCTCGACGATGCCCAGGAACACTTCGGGCACCCCGGCGAGGTCCGGGGTCCCGTGCACCACCTGATAGCCGGTGATGTACGGGCTGTCGGCGTCGAACGGTCCCGTGCCGACGGCCGCGAACACCAGCAGCGACCCCAGCGAGAACACGTCCGAGGCCGGGGTGACGTCCCGGGGCGAGGCCAGTTGTTCCGGCGACATGAAGGGCGGGGTGCCGATCATCCGCCCGGTCGTGGTGAGGTTCTGGTTGTCAGAGGCGCGCGATATGCCGAAGTCGATGACGCGCGGTCCGTCCTCGGTCATCAGGACGTTGCGCGGTTTGAGGTCCCGGTGCACCAGGCCCGCCCGGTGGATGTCGCGCAGCGCCTCGGTGAGCCCCAGCCCCAGCGCGCGCAGTTCCCGCCCGCTCAGCGGGCCGTCCTTCTCCACGACTTCGGCGAGGTTGAGCCCCGGCACGTAGAGCGTCGCCATCCACGGCCGGTCGGCGTCCGGGTCGGCGTCCACGACCGGCGCGGTGAAGGCGCCGCTCACTCTGCGCGCGGCCGCGATCTCCTGCCGGAAGCGCGTCCGGAACTCCTCCTCCTGGGCGTACGGCCCGTGTACGAGCTTGACCGCGACCTGCCGTCCCGAGGCGGAGACTCCCAGATAGACGACTCCCATGCCGCCCGTCCCGAGCCGTCCGAGGAGGGTGTACCCGCCTATGGACTCCGGGTCCCCGGTGCTCAGGGGCGTCATCGCCGATCATCCTTCCCAGCGCCTGCCTGCCTCACGGGGATCAGAGTAGGGCCTGCCGTCCCGGAAGCGGAGCCGCGCCCGGGCCGGCGTCGAAGCCGGCGGTCTCGTCAGCCGCCCGCACGGTCCTCCATTCCATCAGGCATCCCAGGAAGACCACGTTTCTGCAGCTCAGGGCCGGTACGAGCATTCCAGCATCCCGAAACTCCCGAGGGGAATGGCGGACGGAACGCCGCATGGCACAGGCTTCGGTCATCGAGAACGACGCCACACCGGACAGGGCGATCGTCCTCGCTCGACCCCGCGTTCACGGCCCGCACTTCCGGCGCGCCCACGCACATCACACGCAGCACACCCAGACAGGACCGTCCGGCACAGCCCACAACGGAAGATCGCCTTCCGGATATTCGGAGAAAGCAGCTCACTCATGCGTATCGCCACTCGTTTCGTCTCCCGCGCCGCCGCCTCCTCCATGGTCGTCGCCGCCGCCCTCGCCCTCGTCGGCTTCCAGGCCGCCGAGCAGACCGCCTCCGCCGCCACCAAGAAGGCCGCGTCGGTCGTCACCTGCACCACGGCGAACACCGAGCTGACCGTCACCGAGGTGTCCCGCCCGATCAACCACCTGCTGCTCAAGGCCACCAACACCGGCACCAAGCCCTGCTACGCCTACATCGCCCCCTACCTGAGGGCCGGCGCCGACGCCCAGGCCCCGCTGTCGTGGGCCGAGGAGACCACGCCGCAGGCCGTGGTGACGCTCGAGCCCGGCCGGTCCGCGTACGCGGGCATCACGACGTCCTCCCCCGAGGGCGAAGGCGGAGCCAAGGAGAAGACCCTGGGCGTGTTCTTCGCCGACCGGCAGGGCAACGCGACCAGCAAGGAGAAGACCCTGAAGCTGCCGAAGGCCGGTGTCTTCTTCAACAGCGCCGCCACCGTCACCTACTGGCAGGACAACGCGAGCGACGCCCTCGCCTGGTAGCCGCCCTGGCGCCCGCCGCCGGTCCGCCTCGCCGGCGACGTCGACGACACGGCGGCGACACGGCGGCGGCACGCAAATGCGGGGGCCGACCGCGGTGTTCCGCGGCCGACCCCCGCTGGGCGGGGTTCGGGCTGAGGAGTCAGATGCGGCGCTGGTCCGTGTAGTAGCTGCCCACCTGCTCGTGGTAGCCCGCGTCGCCCACGTGCTTGTCCTTGTCGAACTCCGGCGAGTTCTTGATCTCGTCCTTGGTGAGGTCGACGAAGATCTTCCGTTCGGCCTGGTCGACGGTGCGCACGGTGCCGGCCGGCAGCAGAACGTGCTTGCCGAAGATCCAGACGCCGGTGTCGACCACCAGATACGAGGAGTTGACGTCGTCCGAGTGCTTGTCGACCTTGCCGATGGCACCGTCCGTGGCTTCGACCTTGTACCCGATCAGGTCGATTCCGGTGGTGTGGCCGGAAGTCGGCTGGTAGCCCCAGATGTTGTCACTCATAAAACTACTCCCTCATAGAGATTTCACGACAGACATTTCACGACAGAGATTTCATACTGAACAGCCGGAACCGCGCAGCAGATCAGCGAGTCTTTGATATTCGGATACGCTCTGTCGAAACAGCGGGTGCCCATGATCCGAAATCCCACACACCGGCACGGCAGGAAATCCAAAAGAGGGCCGGGATGGCGGAAATATGCCCCCCGGGGGTCGCGTCAGCCGAAGTCACCTCCTGTGCGGGCGCAGTGCGTCAGCCTCCGCCGCACCTGCCGACCTCCCCCTCTTCGGCCCGCGGAGGCGTGCTGCCGGCATCACGGTGACCACTTCTCGCCCGACGACGTAGGGCGGCGCTGACGGTACAGATCGAGCCACCGTCCCATCGATCAACGGAATTTACGTACCGGGGGTGTGATCCCGTGCGTTTTCCAGAGAGCACCATGGGTCGGATATCTCGCGCTTGATATCCGTCGCTCTGACCGTCATCCCCAGAGGCTTCGCCCACCCACTGCGCGTGATGGCAGAGCGTCGACGCGTGCTCCCCCTGGGTTCGGTGTTTCGTGGCGGACACGGATGGGGCGGTGGCGCAACGTGTGTCGCGTTCTTCCGCCGGCCCGGGCCGTACCGCCGGACATGCCGAAGAAGACCGAAGGCTGAAAAGCGTTGACGGGGGCACTCGGTTTTCTGCGGCACCGAGGAGTGCCGCCCCGCGAAGGAAGGAGAACCTCGTGTACATAGGTCTGGGTACCATCGTCATCATCATTGTCATCGTCGTTGTCGTCATGATGCTGCGCCGCTGACCCCCGCGCCTCGTGCCGCCCGACCAGCCATGATCACGGCCCGCCCCGGATGGCCTTTCCCCTCCCCGCCAGGCATGCGGCGGACCACCTCCCCGCAGGAGCGCCCCGAGGTATGGCGTCGGCCACGGAAGGGAGTGACGACCTGCCCAAGGAACAGCCGCGGCCACGTCGCTGTCGATCAGCTCCGTGCAGCCCTGGGTGTCGCGTTCGCCGTGGACGAGCGGGGCAGCGGGTCGGGCGACCAGCAGCAGGAGGTCGGCCTGCGGCTCACGACGAAGCAGTGACGGGGCGGAAGACCGTCCTCGTACGCCCCCGACCCACGAGGAGACGAGCGCCATGGTGCAGATCGGGTACACGATGATGACCGAGCAGGCGGGCCCGCGAGAGTTGGTCGGCCATGTGGTGGGCGCCGAGCGAGCCGGCTTCGACTTCTCTGTCATATCCGACCACTACTCCCCCTGGCTGGAGTCCCAGGGCCACGCCTCCTACGCGTGGAGCGTGCTCGGTGCCGCCGCGCAGGCCACCGAACGCATCCCCCTGATGACGTACGTGACGTGCCCGACAACCCGCTACCACCCGGCCGTCGTCGCCCAGAAGGCCGCCACCACCCAACTCCTCTCCCAGGGACGCTTCCGCCTCGGACTCGGCTCCGGGGAGAACCTCAACGAGCATGTGGTGGGTGGCGGCTGGCCCGCCGCCCACGTCCGGCTGGAGAGGCTGGAAGAGGCCGTCGAGATCATCCGCGCACTCCTCGCGGGCGAGAACGTCAACCACCACGGCGCCCACTTCGACGTGGAGAACGCCAGGTTGTGGGATCTGCCCGACGCGCCCCCGCCGATCGGGGTCGCCGTTTCCGGCGACCGTTCGTGCGAACTCGCGGGCCATCTGGCGGACTTGGTGATCGCCACCGAGCCCAGGCCGGAACTGATCTCCGCGTTCGACCGGCACGGCGGCACGGGCAAGCCCAAGGTCGGCCAGCTGCCGATCTGCTACGACACCGATCGCGACGCGGCGATCGCCCGCGCCCACGACCAGTTCCGCTGGTTCGGCGGCGGCTGGCCGGTCAACTCCGAACTCCCCGGACCCGCCGCCTTCGAAACCGCCACCCGGTTCGTCCGGCCCGAGGACGTGGCCGAGAGCATTCCCTGCGGCGACCACGTGCAGGCGGTCGTCGAGGCCGTACGCCCCTACGTCGACGCGGGGTTCACCGAGGTCGCGCTCGTCCAGATCGGCGGCGACCACCAGGAGCCGTACCTGGAATGGGCCGAACAGAAGCTGTTGCCCGCCCTCCGCGAACTGTGAGAAAGCGAAGGCACTCGGGATGACCACGAAACGCGCCGCGATCTTCGATGTCGACGGAACCCTCGTCGACACCAATCACCTGCACGTCGTCACCTGGTGGGAGGCGTTCCGGCAGGCGGGACGCCATGTCCCCATGCGGGAGATCCACCGGGCCGTGGGCCTCAGCGGCGGCGACCTGCTGGACCGCCTGCTCGGCGATGGCGACGAGCGCGACCCCGACGAGGACGAGCAGCTCACCGCGGCCCACCACGCCCTCTACGCCACGTACTTCGAGCGGCTCCCGGCGCTGGACGCGGCGGGCGACCTGCTGCGCGCACTGGCCGGGCGGGGCTGGAAGATCGTCCTGGCGACCTCGGCGACCGGCGCGGAACTGGCCGCGCTACGACGTGCCATCGACGCGGACGACGTCATCCTCGGGGCGACCAGCGCGGACGACGTCGCCGACGGCAAACCCGCCGCCGACCCCGTCCGGCAGGCCAGGGAACTCGCCGGCGTACCGGGCGAACGAGCCGTGTTCGTCGGCGACACCGTCTGGGACATGAAGGCCGCCCTGCGGGACGGAGTGGTCCCGGTGGCGGTGCTGTCCGGCGGGATCCCGCGCGCGGACCTGGAGGCGGCCGGCGCCCACGCCGTGTACCGAGATCCCGCCGACCTCCTCGGACACCTCGACACCGGCGTCTTCGCCGACCAGGAGTGACCGGAGGCAGCGAAGGCGCGAGGTCAGCCGGCGCTGAGTACGGAGTCGTCCTGGGGACGGGCGCCGGGGAGCTGGTGGCGGGCGGCGACGAGGGCGATGTCGACGTCCCGGGTGCCGGTCGAGACGCACAGTGTGTAGGCGATGTCGTCCATCCGCCGCTGTGCGGCCGGGCTGCCGTTCTCGGCGTGCAGCACGCGCAGCGTCTCGTACTGCACGACCAGGTCCTTCAACACCGCGGGGTGAGCCATCAGCACCAGAGGTCTCCATTCACGTGAGCCTGCGACACGCGATGCGATTACCCCCGGCCCACCCGCCTATGCGACGGGCTGTGCGGCGATCTGAACGAGCACTGCGGCCGGCACGGCTTCCACGGCGGCGACGCCCTCGTCCTGACCACGCTTTTGGGGCGGGAGCCCCGTGCGGTCCGCCGGTTCGTCGAGGAGCCGGCCCGGTCATGGCTCTGTGCGGCGGTCGCGGGGCGCGTCCGCCCTCGGTCACAGCGGTACGCCGTGCACCTCGCCGCTGGCGGTCGCCGCGTACACGGTCTCCCGCGAGGGGGCACCGACCACGGCGAGCACCTGGCCGTGCATGTCGAAGCTCTGCAGCGAGGTGCCTTCGAGCCCGTCGACGACATGCAGACGCCCCTGCCACCCACCCCACACCACGACGGTTCCGGTGGCACACAACGCGAAGACCTCGTCTCCTCCCGGGCCGGCGCTCCGCCACCTCTCCGCTCCCGTGGCGAGGTCACGGGCATGCACCACTCCGGCCGTGTCGCCGACGACGACCGCGTCACCCACCCGCACCGGCGCGGCGACGACCGGCGCCCCCAGCCGTACCCGCCAGCGCAGCGCGCCGTCGGTCGCCGCAACGCAGTACAGCGCGCCCCGCGTGTCGGCGAGGTACACCGCGTCCTTCTCCGGCAGCGGCATCGCCCGCACCGGCGCCCGCAGAGCGACCGGCGCCGCCCAGGCCACCCTGCCGTCCTCGTCGTCGAGGGCGTGCAACTGCCGTCCGTGATCGATGAGCGCGTACACCCGTTGCCGGCCGACGGCCAGCGCGGTGGCGCCCGGCAGCGGCTCGCCCTGCCACCACACGAGGCGGGTGTCGGCGTCGAAGTGGTGAACCCTTCCCGCGGCGTCGCCGAGCAGAACACTGCGTCCGTGCAGCAGCGCCTGAGCCGGGCCCCGGCCACCCGGCTCGGGCACCGACCAGCGACGCGTCCGGGACACGGTGTCCCAGGCCTCCAGCCGTCCGGCGGCGTCCTGGACGAGGATCGCCCGCTCTCCCGCGCACAGCCGCAACGGCGGTCGGAATCCGACGTCGGTGCGCTCCACCGCGCCCGTCCCCGGGTGCAGCCAGTGCAGCCGGCCCGCTCCGTCGGCGGTGGCCACGGTGTCGTCCCCGACGGCCGCGAGGGCGTGCGCCCACTCCCCCACCCGTCTGCTCCAGCTGCGGCGGCCCGGCCGGAACGGCACGGTGAGGTCGGCCTCGTTGTCCGCGCCACGCAGGAACTCCGTCAGCAGGGCGCGGTGGGTGTCCAGGGCCTGCCGAACACCGGCCGGCAGCGTGAAAGCGCCGGGCTCGCCGAGCGCCGAGCGCAGTTCGCCGAGCGAGGGCCGGTCGCCGGCGCGTTCGGCGAGACAGGCGGCGACCGTCAGCGCCGCCTGGTCCCGCCCA
Organism: Streptomyces sp. NPDC007157; assembly: GCF_040634235.1. NCBI lineage: Bacteria > Bacillati > Actinomycetota > Actinomycetes > Kitasatosporales > Streptomycetaceae > Streptomyces > Streptomyces sp. NPDC007157. Next base: position 21,548 of record NZ_JBEYFE010000027.1, on the reverse strand, counting down.
AGCCCGGACAGATCCGCCGCCCGCCCGGCGGCGGTGCGCGGTCCCGGGTAGGGCGCGTGTCCGGTCAGCACGTACAGCAGGACCGCCGCGATCCCGAAGACGTCGGTGGCCGCGTCCGTCTCGGCCAGGCCCTCCAGTTGCTCCGGCGCGCAGTAATGAGGATTGCCGAAGGCCTGGTCGAGGGGCCGGGTCAGCTGCTGGCCGCGGATCCGGGTCAGACCGAAGTCGATGATCCACGGCCCGTCCGCCGTCAGCAGGACGTTCCCCGGGTGCAGGTCGCGATGCCACGCCCCCTGGTCGTGCGCCGCGATCAAGGTGTCGACCAGGTCGGCACCCACCGCGTGACCGGTCTCGGCCGGCAGCGCCCCGCCGTGCACCGCCATCACCCGGTACAGGGAGGGCCCGGGGATGAACCGCGTGGCGATGGCGGGCGGCCTGCCCGCGTCGAACTCGAAGGACAGCAGTTCGGGGATACGGGCGCCGGCCCCCAGCAGGAGCGCCTTGCTCTCCTGACGGAAGCGCTGCACGTGCAGGGCGTTGCCGGAGTACTCGTGCTTGAGCAGTTTCACGGCCGCCAGCGTGTACGGGTCGCCGCCCGGGTCCACGGCATGGTCGACCGCCCGTCTGCCCAGGTAGATGTGGCCGAAGCCGCCGGTGGCCAGCCGGCCCAGCAGCCGGAACCCCGCGGCCTCGGCGGGGTCGGACCGCTCCAGGGCGACGATCGGAGCGGGGCCCGGATACGGGACCGCGGGCGCGGAGGGGTTCACCTGCGCTCCCGTCACCGGTCGGACGTGTGGGAGAAGCCGATCCCGCACAGGACGGTCGACTTGCCGAGTTCGCACTCCCCGCTGTCGACGAGGCGGGGGGCGTTGGCGCGTACGGGTTCCCGCACACACTCCACGGCCAGCACCGTGCGCCCGGCCGGGCCCCGGCCGCGGACCCTGACCCGGGCGCGTACCTGTGCGACCTCGACGTCCTTCGCGAACAGCCGCCCGTCCAGCGGATGGTGGACCCGGTCGCCCGAGCGCAGGTCCGTGATGACGAGCGTCCCGGACAGCGGGTGGTTGCGCCGTCGGTACGCCGTCCACCCCGCCAGCACCCCGCCGAGCACCAGCACGAGCAGCACCGGGTACAGCCACACGGGCGGTTCGCCGGGCACCTCGCCGTGCAGCCGCACCCGCGCCGTGGCGGGGGCGGCGAGCCGGAACCCGGGGTAGCCCAGTGCCCCGTGGACCGTGGGCGTCCACGACGACGTCACCTCGGCGGAGACGGCCAGTCCCGTCTCGAAGGGCTTGGTGGAAGGGGCGAGGGCGGGCCGGGGGTCCTGACGCCAGAGCAGGGTGAGGTGGTAGGTCCGCCGCGCGCCCGGTTCGAGGGTGACGGCCTCCTCCGGCAGTCCGACGGAGGTCACGGACGGGCCGTCCCCGTCGGTTCGGGCGTGCAGCCGGACCCGGAGCGGCACGTGGTGGGCGGTGGAGGTGACGGTGAGCCGTACCGTCTGCCGCCGTGCGCCTTCGCGGTCGCCGGTGCCGAGGTCGAGCGCGTCGGAGCCGGTGCCGGTGCCGGTGCCGGAGGCGCCGTCGGTCAGGGACAGCCGCACCCCCGCGCCGGCGTCGTCGCGCAGGGTGCGGACCGCCTTGTCGGTCCGCACCCGGTCCTTGGCGCTGTTCAGCTGTGTTCCCAGGGCGGTGGCCCCGACAGGGAGGATGCGCGGCGTCGCGACGACCGCGCCCAGGATGTCGGAGACGTGCGTGTCGTCGGCGAGCGGCAGTCCGTAGCCGACCACCGTGCGGTCCTCGCCCAGCGCGCGGTAGCGCTCGCCGAGCTTGCGCCAGCTCGGCGAGCCCAGCTTGGCGTATGCGCTGTCGGGGGCGTTGATCGCGCCGTCGGTGAGCAGCAGCACCGCCGCCACCGGCGTACGGCTGTCGCGCAATTGGTCGGCGGCGGTCTCCAGGGCGCTGCCGGGGTCGCTCGCGGTCTCCGTGGCCCGCGCGGGCAGGTCGTCGACCGCGTCCCGCGCGCCGGCCGCCGGGCCCAGCGGGTGGACGACGCCGACGGAGCGCCCGAAGGAAACCAGCGCCACCTGGTCCGAGGGCGCGAGTCCCGCGAGGAACGTCCGCAGCCGTTTGCGCACGGTGTCGTACTGGGTGGCGCCGTCGGGGCCGCGGTCCTCCATCGAGGAGGAGGTGTCGACCAGGACGACGTACGAGGCGGGCACGTCGTCGATGTGCAGGGAACGGCAGATGTCGGCGGGTGACGGCGCCGCGGGCAGGTCGTCGGCCCGGGGCGCCGAGGCGCCGAGGAACATCGCGGCGGTGAGGAGCAGGGCCGTGGCACTCGCGCGTACGCGCAGCGCGGACGGAGCGGATGTGATCATGACGTGCCAACTCTTCCTGGGCATGGCCCGGTCGAGACGCGCGGGTGGTGAACGCCCCCGGCGCGGAGGGTGGTTCGGGTACGGATGGGGTCGGTGGTCGGGTCGCTCAGCGGCGGGTGAAGTGCAGCGTTCTGAGCGCCTGCCGGCGCCGCCGGACCTCCTCGCGCAGCTGCTCGTTGCGGTGGATGGTGTCCGTGGCCCGCTCCTCCTGGTCCAGCAGGTGGGCCTCGGCCGCCTCGAAGTACGCGCTCCACAGCCGCTCGCCGAGCCGCTCCCACAACTCCTGTTCCAACAAGGCCCGTTGCTCCGGTCCGGCCGGGTCGCCCTGTTCCCGGTAGGCCTCCCGGTAGGCGTCCAGCAGCTCCAGCACCGCGGTCCCGGGGCGCGCCCTGCCTTCCGCCCAGGCGGCCAGAGGACCGCAGAGCTGGGCCCGGGTCGCGCCGGCACGCTGCGCCGAGCGCAGCCTCCTGCCGAACTCCTCGGCGCTCAAAGCGCCGTCGCGGGCCACTTCACCCAGTGCGTACAGGCGCAGCGTGCCGCCGATCTGCGGTACGGACTGCGCCAGCCGCTCCAGCCATGCGGCCTCCTCGCCCTGCGCGTGCCAGCCGGGCGCCGTCAGCAGGTCGGAGACGGACTCGGCGGTGATACGGCGCAGTGCGGGGTCCGTCGGCTCCTGCACCAGGCGTTCGGTCACGGCCCGGGCCGCCACTCCCGGGCGCCGCCCGGTGGCGGGGTCGAAGCGCAGCAGACAGCGCAGCAGGGTCTTCGCGGCGGTCTTGCGCCGATGCTGGGACAGTGCGTCCAGGTGGCGTTTCAGCGTGTCGGCATAGGGGTTCATCTCCTGTCTGGACGGCGCCTCGGCGTCGCGCGGCAGCGCGTTCGGGGCCTCACCGGCCAGCGCGCACAGCAGGTCCCAGCGGGCTCGCGAGGCCAGGCCGAGGGCGGCGCGCGGTCCGGCGGCCAGGATGGCCCGCAACCCCTCCTGTTCGGTGCGCGCACCGCGCAGGCGCAGGACGCGGGCCGGCCCGCTCGACCCCAGCGCGTCGCTCAGATCGTCGAAGAAGGACGAGGCCAGCAGGGTGTCGCCGCGTCCGCAGGCGACGGCCAGGCTCAGCAGCCGCGCGGCCTCGTCGGGATGCTTGGCGGCCCGCCATGCGGACTGCGGCTGCCAGACGACGGTCTCCGGCCGCAACAGGTCGTACAGCAGAGCCAGTTCGTCACGGGCGCCGCTGTCGAGCCACTCCAGCCAGCGGCGGACCGACCCGGCGGGCTCCGGGGTGCCGGCCGCGCCGTCCAGCAGGATCCAGGTCAGCTCGGGCCGGGCGGCCACCGCGCCACGCGCGAGGGGCATGGTGCCGGGAGCGAACGGCTCCAGCGACGGCAGCAGGTTCAGGGTGGCCGTGATGTCGATGTCCTCGTCGGGTCCGTCGGCCGGGTCCACGAGGTAGGCGAGGGCCTGGTCGACGACTTCGAGGTTGGTGCCCTCCACGCGGGTGGCCCGCAGAAGGCTGCTGACCTTCTCCTGCACGGACGCGAGGCGTCGGGCGTGCAGGTCCTCGCGCAGCCGCTTCAGGAGCGAGGCCGCCACCTGGGGATCGTTCAGGTACGGAGGCAGCAACGACAGGTCGGTGGAGGTCCCGGAGAGCTTCGCCCGGGCCATCATGCTGGCGGTCCTGCGGTTGGTCCGCGGATCGCGCAGGAAGCCGTCGACCACGTCGTCGGCCACCGGCCCGCCGCGCAACACCTCCGCCTCGACCTGGAGTTCGTGGTCCATGGCGCACAGCGACCGATGCGCCTGCTGTGCCGTCGGCAGGCCGGCGTGCGCGCTGTCGGACAGGGCCGTGCAGCGGGCCAGATGGTCCAGGACCGTGTGGCCGCCCCGGGACTCCCAGGCGTGGATCAGCAGGTCGTGGTAGTGGCGCGCCACGGAGGAAAGCCGCTCGATGCCCACCGCGCCGCCCCAGGGCACACAGGCCCGTCCGGGGGCGGAGCGCCCCCAGGACAGGCCGATGCGGTGGTTGGCGCCGGAGGAGGTGGCGGTGGCGGCCGACAGATACGCGCGCAGGCCGTACGGCAGCATGGCGGCGATGTTGTCCAGCAGTCGCAGCCTTTCCAGCGGGTCGTCCTCCGGTGCTCCGGTCACCACCACCGGCCCGTCCAGCAGCAGGGCGGCGACCGCCGCGTGCCAGCGCAGCAGCGAGTCGCTGGCCGAGACGAACTCCTCGTCGAAGCCGTTCATCAGGTGTTCGTCGGTGGACAGCGGCAGGCGTACGGGGCCGTGGAGCGCACCGGACTCACCCCCCGCGGCGATCCTGGAGAGCCCGGTCCGGCCGGCCAGGGCGGCGCGGGCCAGGGAGCTCCAGCCGAGACCGCGGTCGGCCGCCTCCTCGTAGGGGACCCAGAAGTGGGTGACGTGGTTGATCGGCCGGCTGTGGACGTCGGCCGTCTCGGTCCGGTCGAGGACGAAGACCCCGAGGGACATCCGGTTGTCCGGGTCGGTGCCCGGGCCGACCGTCACCCACGGCAGCCGGTCGGCGGGCGAGGGTGTGCCCGGAGACCAGTGCTGGATCACCTTGGTGTAGTAGCTGCTCCACTGCGGCGGCCAGGCCGCCATCACATGGAAACCCTGCGGGCTGTGCGGGCGCTTGCCCCAGACCGCCCAGCCCGCGCTCAGCCCGGCGCCGTCGGACGACATGGGCGCACCTCCCTCTCCGGCCCGGGACGTCATCGCTGCCGGGACAGGCCGCGCAGGAACAGGAAGGGCTCCATGACGTTGACCGGCCGGGGCGGGGCCACGAACCGGACCTTGTCGTCGACGGCGTTGACCAGCGAGGGGTTGTCGAAGTCGAAGCCCCGGTCCGGATCGACCCAGAAGCCGACGGCGCTGCACACGAAGTAGCCGACGCGCTCGGGCACGAAGTAGCGGCCGATCTGGTTCCTGATCTCGCCGAGGCTGCCGTGCGGGAAGCGGTCGCACAGGTCGTCGAAGAGCCGTTTGGCGTCGACGGCCTCGGGCTGGCCGGTGCGCGGGTTGAGCCGTACGTTGCCGTGCTCGCAGGCGAACCGGAACACGTCGTCGTCGTCGAACTTCGCCAGGCAGACGGCGATGCTGTGCGGCAGCCGGTGCCCGTCGCGGTGCCCGCGGATGGCGATCTCGGTCGCCACCCCGTCCAGGACCTCGGTGAAGAAGTCGGCGCTCTGCCGCTCGTCCTCGTCCACGGGCCCGTTCTCGCCGTTGACCCGCCACTCGCGGGCCGCGTCCAGGACGTACACCATGGCCCGCGAGTCGGCCAGGTCGGTGACCAGCCGCGGCCCCATCAGCGCACCCATCTCCGAGCGCAGGTCGAAGGCCTCCCCGGGCATGTCCCGCAAGGAGACCCGGAATTCGAGCACGTCCGACGCGGGCTGCCCGCCGCGGCGCCACCGCCGCCTGCCGGCGGACCTGCTGGAGTAGGGAGTTCCGCCGACGTCCCCGACCAGCGTCAGCCGGACGGGCAGTTGCTCGTCCTGTGTGGCGCTGGGAAAGACGCGTTCGCGGTAGAAGGTGTGGGCGAGATCGCTGAGGTACTGCTTGGAGGCGTGGTCCTCGGGAAACACGTTCCACGAGCCGTACTCGGGATCCATCAGCGCCCGGGTGAGCGCGGCCAGCAGGGTCGACTTGCCGCTGCCCATGCCGCCCCAGAGCGTGATGGTGGACGCGACCGTGTCGGTCCCGTCGGCGGGCGGGGCCGGGGCGACGGACTCCTCGGTGGTCTCGGGCCACTTCGCCGGCGGCTCCTTGCCCGGCCCCGGCCGGGTGCGGGGCAGCGGTGGTGTCCGTGGTTCCACGCCCTCCGCGACCCGGGCGTCCTCCTGCACGGGGAACGTCATCGGCGGGGTGGGCGAGGGTGCGGGGCCGGGCAGCGCGAGGTGCTGTTCGAAGGCGGCGTAGGGGTTCTTGCGGCCGCTGTCGGCGCGGCTGCGCCCCGCCTGCTGCGGTTCGGATCCGGTGGTGTCGTCTCGGTCTTTCATGTTCCCCCCTGTGTCGGCGGCCTCCGCACTGCGCGGAAGCCGATGTGCGGTGCCCGACGTCGTGTCAGGGCGCCTGGGGCGGCACGTACGGCAGCCAGCGCTCCGGTCGGCCCGCCGCCAGGGCGAGCCCCGGAAGCCCGCCGTCACCCGTCCCGGCGCGGGTGTCGAGCAACAGGCCCGTCACCACCCGCTCCGGGTCCTCGTGCGCGTCGAAACAGCCCTGGGCACCGATGTGGGCCCAGGCCTGGCGGGCCCAGCGGGCCACGAGCGGTTCGCCGTCGTCGTCCATCCAGTCCGGCTCGTCCACCAGGGCAAGACAACTGAGCTGCTGCTCGTGGCGCAGCCGGGCCAGCGCGGTCACCCAGTCCAGCCGGTCGGGGCAGACCCGCACGGGGGCCCGTCGGCGCACCGCCTGCGGTTGCCGGCTGTGCGGATGCGGCGGGCGCGACCCGACGACGATCAGGCCGCGCAGGCTGCCGGGGCGCCACCGGCCCTGCCAGGAGTGCAGTTCGTGCGGGACGTGTTCGAGGCCGGTGGCGAAGTCGTGGTGCAGCGGGCTGGGCTCCCACTCCTCCAGGATCCGCAGCGCCGAGGTGACGGGGCAGAATCCGGTCCGGTAGTGGAGGGGGCTGGTGTCGCCGGGGCCGGCCAGCGGCATGTGGTCCCGGTAGCCGATGAGCGCGACCCGCAGCGACTCCGGGTGGCGGGTGCCGTCCCGCACGGCCTCGACGACAGCCTTCGCCCGGCGGACGCGGGCGGCCAGCTGGGCCGCGCCCTGCCGACGCCGGACCGCGGTTTCCACGGCCACCACCAGGTCGAGGGGGCGCGGGGGCGCGAGTCTGCGCGGCAGTCTGTCGACGAGCGTGGTCCAGGCGGTGGACTCGGGCCGGTGACCGCCCTCGTACAGGAGCCGGACCCGCCCGGGCCCGTCGAGCCGGTAGCGCAGCGTCGCCTGTCCCGTTGCCGGGAGCACCAGCCGGTCGGCCCGGACAGCGTGCCAGTCGGCGGGGGCGTCCTCGACCGGTCCCGTGACGACGACGGCACCGGCATGCGGCTCCTCCTCGCCGTCGGAGTGGGCCTCCACCTGTACCTCGGCGAGCTGCTCTGCGGGCCCCCGTCCCGGCACGGATGCCGTGCTGCCAGCCCAGAACAGCGGCTGCCGCACCACCTGCACCGCTCCGGTGGACGGCTGGACGCGCGCGGCGGCGAACCACAGGGTCCGGCGCAGTGGGGTCGGGGCGAGCAGGTCGTCGGGGCCGTCCGGCCACCCGGCCGGGAGACGCAGCCACAGCAGGGCCGTGGGCGGAGCGAGCCGTTCGACAGCCTGCTCCAGGCAGGTCCAGCCGGCCGCGCGCACGGCGACGACGAGCGGTATGTCCCCGGCGAGGCGCTCGGGCAGCCGGCGCAGGGCCCGTTCCAGCGCCTGGCCCAGGGACCGGTCGAATTCCTCGGCCGTGGGCTTTCCGGATGCCAGCTCGAAGAGTCGTCGTATTCGGCCGGCGGAGCGATCTCCCTCGCCGGCGGGGAGGGTGTTCCATTCCGCTTCGAAAAGAACTTCACTGCCCGGAAAGGCGTCACCCGTGTCACCCGTGACCCGGCTGATCCGGATTCTCTCGCAGCCGCATTCCACGAAAGTCGCCTCGGCCATTTCCCCGCCGGCGAGTGCGGTGGCGAGCCACCCCCGTCCCGCCGGAAAGAGGTGCCGCCGCTCCTGTTCGCGGATTTTCCGCAGCGCCGCCCGCCATCGCTCGGACGAGTGGCGGGCGACCTCGGGCAGACGATCCCTGACCGCTTGTTCGATCTGCTCAAACACCTGCTCGGAATCCGGTTCGGCCGTGGCCACCCCCGGTGCGCCCAGTGCGTGCACCACACGGGCGGCGGCTGTCAGGATGTCGTCACGGTCAAACACCCCGTTGTCTGGCTGCGCTCTCACGTGCCCCCCAGGGAAGGACGGACCGCGGTACGCGGATTGCCCTGCCCTCACATAAATCGAACGAATGACGCCCTACCGGATTCGAAAGGGCGCACAAATGCACGAATACGCGATGATGCGATTTGTGTGACGGTCGTGAAGATACACGAAATTCCGCCACCGATGGAGGTATCGGTGATTTTCCCGGAGGGGTATCGGACGGGAAACGGAGGGGTATCGGAGGGGCATGGGAGGGGAAACGATCGAGTCACCGTTCAGCGTCTGACCGCAGAGTTCCGGTGCCGGCGTCGGGCTCGCACAGTGTTGCGGCGTTGCGGCGAAGGAAGCGGACACGGCGTCCGAGCTCGGACACGGCGCGCCTTCGTCGCGGGCTCAGTCGAGGGCGGCCAGATGGTCGGCGTCGCCGCCTCGCCACTCGATGAGGAAGATGGTCGCGTCGTCGGTCGTGGTGCCGCCACGTTCCTCTTTCAGGGCGTGGGAGAGGGCCCGCACCACCGCCCGTACCTCGGTGCGGTCGCGGAGGATCCGGTTGGTCCACTCGACGAGCTGCTCCTCACCGAACTGTTCCCCGCCGGCCTGGTGCTCCTCGATCAGGCCGTCGGTGAAGCACAGCAGCCGATCCCCGGGACACAGCATCCGCTCGGTGACCACCGGCTCCTCGCCGCCGAAGCCGACCGGCAACGTGGTCGGGCTCTCCAGCCGGTCCACCACGGCGCGGTCCCGGATCAGGAACGGCGCGGGGTGGCCGGCGTTGACCCACCGCAGCCGGCCGGTGGCGATGTCGAGAACCATCATCTGCGCGGTGACGAAGTGGTCGGGGCCGAACTGCTCGTTGATGGCCCTGTCCATGAACGCGTACACCTGGGACAGCTCCGTGTCGGCCCGTCGCGTGTGGCGATAGGCGCCGATGGCCACCGTCGCCATCGTCGCGGCATCCAGCCCGTGGCCCATCGCGTCGATCATGGCCACGTGAAGGGTGTCGCCGTTGAGGGCGTAGTCGAAGCTGTCTCCGGCCACGTCGTAGGCGGGCTCCAGGATTCCGGCCACCTCGACCTGGGGAACGGTCATCGACAGCGGGGGAAGCAACGACCACTGGATCTCCGCGGCCACGCTCATCGGGGCGCTGCGGCGGGCCTGGAAGAACAGGTCGGTGTAGGCGTCCTTGGTGACGATCATGTCCGCCACCAGGCCCGCGAGTCTGCGGAGCAGTCGACGGTCGTCGTCGTCGACCCTGTCCAGGGTGACGGCCATCGCCCCGATCTGGTCGCTGCCGTCCAGCAGCGGCAGGTACATCCGCACACTGCCGTGCTGTGGCACCTCCACGGTTCTGCGGCTCAGGAACGCCTCGCCGGCGGGCGAGTCGTCGACCGACTCGGGGCCGCCGACCCTCAGCCTCCGGCCCGGCAGCGGCACCAGCAGCACCTGTTCGTAGTCCTGGAGGAGGATGGAGACATCGCGCCCCCCGACCCTGGCCACCTCTTCCGCGACGAGTGGGGCGATCAGCTCCGGCGGCATCTCATGGGCCCGGTCCAGCAGCACACCCAGCAGTCGTTCGCCGAACCCCTCCGACCGGTCCACCCCGATCCCGCCGGGCTTGTGCCCACCGTCCGTCATCGCTGCTTGCTTCCCTTCACCCCGGGGCGCGATCCGGCCGGGGAACTCATGGGACGGCCGCGTCCACGCGGTCTTCGCCGGGCGGCCCGGTGCCCCGGCCTCCTCGAACCGCGGTGGATGCGGGTCGGTGACCGCCGGAACGGCGTCGGCGCTTCAGCACCCGACCAGCTGTCCCGACTCACGGTGCCCAGACGCAACGCACACCCCGCCCCTCTCGGATCCATCCGGCAGTCAGCGGCGATCGGCGCGGCACGACGCTGTCGACCGGCCCAGGCTTGCACCGCCCACCGGTCCGACGAGCCGATTACGCCATGGGCGGCATGTCGGCCCCCAACTGCCCGTCACCACAAGACGCTGGAGGACGGTCGGCCCGGTTCGACCGGACCGGTCTCCCGGGTCCGGAATCGCTCCCAGCGAACCGAAACCCGCGCCCCGCGCTGCGCGCCCTGCTTCCGGTGGCGCGTGGGCCGTCCCCCAACGACCCCGGCGTCTACACACCGGGGTCGCCCTTCCAGGCCGGTCGCACGTGAGAGTGTGCCGACCTGCTTTCACTCTATGCCTGGTGCGCATTTCGGGCATCAGGGGTTTCGTGCTCCGCCCGGCGCTGGGAGTGGGACGTGCGACCAGGTCCTTCCCTTCCCCGGCGATACGCCGGCCGCCGGCGCGACGGTCCCCTCGGCTTGTCCGAGGAGTAGGCTGAAATCACCGAGGATATTCCGCGCACCGGCTACCACGCTCGTGTCGTTTTCGGCGATCGAATAGGCCGGGCCGATCGCGGTCGGCCCGGGGCAAGGTTCGCGTCATGACTGCGGCCATTTCCTTCTCGCCGACACTCGAAGACCGGTTGTCGCCGTCCGCACCACCTCCGTCTCCCTCTTCTTCGTTCCCTTCTTCGTCTTCCTCCTCGTCCGCGCTCCGCCTGTCGCTGGCTCCCGTCGGTCCCCAACCGGCTCTCCTGGACGGCGCCTGGTGGCCCCGCTCCCGTGATCTCGCGGCGGAACTCCCCGCCCTGACCGCCGTGCTGGATCCGCTGTGGGGGCGGATCACCCGGGTCACGGTGAATCCCACCCACTGGCCGGTCGTTCCACGCAAGGTGCCCGTCGCCGGGCATGTGGTCAACGTCGGCTGGTTCCTGGCCGAGCAGGACCCGCACGAACTGCTGCTGCTCTCCTACCGCGTGGGCCGGTGGAACCTGCTGGTGGTACCGCCGGGGACGGACCAGGTGTCGGCCGCCTGGCTGATGGCCGCCGCGAGCGACCCACTGGGTACGTCGACCGCGAGCCGGTTGATGGAGGAGGCGGCGCGCCTGCGGACGGTGTCCGAGGCCGACCGAGCCGTGGAGGCCGTCTGGGACTCCGAGGGCGGACACCGGGCCCATGAGCCGGCCGGTCACGCCGCCTCGGGAGTCAACTGACCGAACCGCTCGTCGCACTGACGCCCCTGTCGGCAGCCCCTTCGTCCGGCCGGCCCCACCCGCTTCCGAGGTGGACACCGGGCCGGTACCTGCCTGCCGACCGTCGCGGTGGCGGGGCCATCTGGTTCACCATGGGGTGTGCGATTCGATTCCGTGCCCATGCCGGCGGCCGTCGAGGCCAGACCTCGTGACAGCCGTGGGTATCCCGTACCCGCCATCACCCCGTGGGAGGGCGACGAGCCCCAGTTCGCGCTCACCGACTACGGACGCAGCGCCGAGTGCGCACGACAGCGTCTGTGTTCCGTCTGCAACACCCTGATCCCCAAGGGGCCGGTGTGGCGGGTGGTCGGCGCCGCGGAGAGTGCCGCGATCCGCGAGGCGCTCGCCGCCGGGCGGCCGTACCGCAACATGGCGGCGACCCTGGAGGCGCCGGGGCACCGCGCGTGCATGCTCTACGCCTCGATGGTCTGCCCCTATCTGGCACGGCCCAACGCGCGGCGGGGGCTGACGGCACAGAGCCCGGACGACATGACCGCGCATGTCGTCCGGGGCGCTGTCCGTGGGGACATGGGTGCCGTGGTGGGGTACGGCGACTACGAGTTCGCCGTCACCGAGACCCGGGTTCTGTTCCGTTTTCTCGACGTGGTCGAGTACCTGCCGCACGACACCGCCGACCAGCACCTGCCCGAGCTCCAGGCCGAACTCGCCCGCTCCGGCGGCCGGTTGGGGGGCGGTCAGCCGCGGTAGGCGGGCAGGCCGGTGTGGCTGGAGACCTTGACGGGCTTGCCGAAGCCGTGGGCGGTCTTCGTGATGGTGTACGTACCGGTCGGGGCGCGGAAAGCGATGGTCTTGCCGTTGGGCGACCAGGTGGGCTCGGTGTAGTCGGCGGTGGCGCTGGGGGTGACGTCCTTGACGACGTGGGTGGAGCCGCCGAAGTCCTCGACGAAGAGGTGATCGTGCCCGTGGACGGAGCGGACGAAGACGACCTCCTCGTTGTCGGGGGAGAGAGCGGGCTCGGAACCCTTGGTCAGCGCGCCGCCCTGCTGCCGCAGGTAGTCGTCACGGATGTAGACCTCGCCGGTGTGGGTGTTCTCGTAGACGGCCGAGCCGTAGTTGCCGCCGACATTCGGCCAGGTGTTCTCGGTCTGGGGGACGTTGCCGTCTCCCGGGTCACCGTTCAGGCTGATCTTGGTCGGCTTGCCGTGGTTGCTGGTGGCCTTGACGCCCTCCAGGACGGTGCTGCCGTGGATCTTGGCCGAGAAGATGAGGTTGTTCTTCGCGGGGATGTGGTTCGCCCGGTCGGCGGCGGTCACCTGCCAGGTGGGGTGGGACCAGGTCTGTCCGCCCGGGTTGGCGGCGACGGTGACGCGGTGGCTGCCGTCCGGGTTGGAGACGATGAGGTCGCCGTGCCCGTCGACGAAGGCGGCCTTGCTGCCGCTGGGGTTCCAGGCCAGGTCACGGACGGTGGTACCGAAGTCGATCGACTTGCCGTTGACCAGGACGTGACGGGTGCCGTCGCTGATGGTGAGTCCCCTGGGCACGGTGACCGTGTGGGCGGACGCGGCCGCGGCGACCATCGCGGCGCTGCCCTTGGCGTCGCCGCCGGAGGACGGGACGGCCGTCGCGGTGGCGGCCGCGCCGCACAGGGTGAGCAGTGCGGCGGCGCCCGCGGTGGTGACAGCTGCGGTGTTCCGACGGTTACGAGCGGACATCGAGGTTCCCCCAGGGATGTGAATGACACTGCGATGAGAGTTTCACGGGAACCGCCTGCCGTCCCCGGGACCTGAACCGGTCCGTCGGCTTGCCGCCCTTCGCGATGAGAGAAGTCTTCCCAGAGGGAGTGACAGAGCTGTGCGCTCGCCGTCACAGCCGTGCAATAGCGGGTCAAGTGAGAGGAGGAAACGTCAGGATTGACACCGGCACACCCCGTCGGGGGCCGGGACCGGCGACGCACGGACGGCCAGCGGAGTGACACCAGGTCGCGTCACACGAGGCAGACACGGAGCGTCACCCTACCGTGCCGTCATGAACACACAGCGTCATGGCGGTACTGCCGGGAGACGAGCCGGAGGCACCGGCCCGTCTTCCGGCAGGCTCACGCTCCTGGGCATGCTGACCCTGGTACTGGTCACTCTGGCGGCGGCCGGCACGCCGGCGGCCGCCGCGTCGCGCTCGGGTACCCAGTTGACCGTGCGGTTCACCAACAACAGCGACCGCGACCTGACCCTGGGCCCGTACAGTTACAACGGGTGCCCCGCCACCCTGCCGGACCGCATCAACGCGGGCACCACCGCCAGCTGGACCCTCAACGCGTGCAACGATCCTCGCGGCAACGTGGGGACCGTGGCTCTCAACATCTACCGGGAGTCCGGGCGGGTGAACATCGGCTGGGACGCCCCCTTGCTCGGTTCGGCCGGCTACACCGCCTCGGCACCGTCCGGGTACGTGATCAGTCACAGCGGCGGTCAGGGCCTCGACCCGACCGTCGACTTCACCTTCGACTGCAACTCCACGACCTGCGACGGGATCCCGGACAGCTGGAAGAGGAACGGCATCTACATCAACCCGGCCGACGGCAGCGCCCACACCCAGCCCGGGACCGGCCTGAAGTTCATCAACCTGCCGGCAATGGGGGCGAGCGTCAACAAGCCGGACATCTTCGTCCAGGTCGACTGGATGGCGAACCAGACCCACAGCCACGCCCTCTCGGCCGAGGCGATCAAACGGGTGGTCACCGCCTTCGCGAACTCGCCGTACCGCCGCCACTCGCCCAGTACCGGCATCAACCTGCACGTGGACGCCGGACCGGACAGCATCCTCGACTTCGCGGCCGACAAGAAGTGGGGAGACCTGAGCACGGCCCGACAACTCCCGGAGACGAAGAACCTGGGAACCTCGGTCAACGGTCTCTACCAGTGGAACGCGTTCAACACGATCAAGACGGAGACCGGGGGCTTCAAGGACACCGGCCGGGCACCGATCTTCCACTACGCCATCTCGGCACACAACCTGGAACCCGGCAGCAACTCCAGCGGCATCGCCCCCACCCCGGGCAGCGACCTCATCGTCAGCCTGGGCAGCTTCACCAATCAGGTGGGCACCGTCTCCGAGCAGGCCGGTACGTTCATGCACGAGTTGGGCCACAATCTCAACCTGGAGCATGGCGGAAGCAACAACGTCAACCACAAGCCGCAGTACTTCAGCGTGCTGAACTACGCGTACCAGGTGGGCCTCACCTCCGGGTCCACCACCGGGAACATGGCTCTCTCCGGTCAGAACACCGCACTCGACGAGAACAGTCTCGACGAGAGGTCCTATCCGACCAGCAGCGGCAACTACGACCTCAAGCACTACTGCGCGAACCCGGGAGGGGGCGGCGCCTTCGTCACCGTTCCCGCGGCGGACAAGCAGGTCGACTGGAACTGTGACGGCCTGATCAGCGAGAGCCGGGTCAGCTACGACGCCAACGGCGACGGACAGCGCACTCAGCTCACCGGCTGGGACGACTGGGGCAACCTCCTGCTGCGCGTCGGCACCATCGGCGGTACCAGCGCCTCGGGCAGCATGCCGGCGCCGACCGCGGAGAACGAGATGACCCCGGCCGACGAGGCGATGAACGAACCACTGGACACCACGCCCCCGGTCACCAAGGCCACGACGGCCCCGCCCCCCGACGGGCACGGCGTTCACCACTCGAACGTCACCGTCACTCTCACCGCCACGGACCACGTGTCCGGTGTGGCCAGGACCGAGTACAACCTCGACGGCAGGGGCTGGAAGCAGTACACCTCACGGATCAAGGTGCGCGGCGACGGCAAGCACCTACTGCTGTTCCACTCCGTCGACCACGCCCAGAACCATGAGAGCGCGAAGTCCCTCAGCATCCGTATCAAGACCGACTCGCACGGCCACGGAGGCAGGAACTCCTGACTCCGAACTCCGGCTCATGACCCGAAACACCCTGACGGCCCCCGGTCCGCCCGGCGGGCCGTCACCTGCTGTCCGACCGGCGCCGACGACCGCCCGCCCCGGCCTTTTCTTTCGCTGCGGGCCGAGGCGCCTCTAAGGCCGTCGCAGGAGCCCCCTCTCCATGGCCACCACCACCGCCCTCGTCCGGTCGTTCACGTCGAGCTTGGCGAACAGGCGCAGCAGATGCGTCTTCACCGTGGCCTCGGCGATCACGAGGCGTCTGCCGATCTCGGCGTTGGTGAGGCCGTCGGCCACCGCGTCGAGGACGTCGGTCTCACGGTCGGTCAGCGGGTCCTGGACGGGACGCCGCATCCGCGCCACGAGCTTCTCGGCGACCCGGGGAGCGAGCACCGTCTCGCCACGTGCCGCCGCGTGGATGGCGTCGACGAGCTGCTCCCGAGTGGTGTCCTTGAGCAGATAACCGATGGCCCCGGCCTCCACACCGCGCTCGATCTCCGTATCGGTGTCGTACGTCGTCAGGATCAGCACCCGGGTACGTGGATACCGGGCGACGATCTCGGTCGTCGTGGCCACCCCGTCGAGCACGGGCATCCGCAGATCGACCAGGGCGACATCGGGGTCGTACCGCTCGACGAGTTCGAGCGCCGCGCGTCCGTCGCCCGCCTCACCGACGATCTCTATGCTGTCGTCGGCCGCGAGCAGGGCGACCACTCCGGCCCGCATCACGGTGTGATCGTCCACCACGACGATGCGCAGACCTCGTTCCCTCATGCCTCCACCTCGCTCTCCGGCGGGATCATCGCCAGGATCCGGGTACCGTCGCCCACCGAACTCGTCACCGTGAGCCTCCCGCCCAGCTCCGCCAGTCGCTTGCGCATGCCGTCGAGCCCGAAGCCCGTCGACTCCCCCGCCACGAACCCGCTGCCGTCGTCGGTGATCTCCAGCTCCACTCCGTACGGACGCCGGACCAGGACCACGCCGACCGTGGACGCGCGCGCGTGTTTGCGCACGTTGGCCAGGGACTCCTGGGTGCAGCGCAGCAGCGCGATCCGGGTCTGCTGGTCGCACTCCAGGTCCGCCAGGTCGGCGGCCACGGCGAGTCCGGTGTCCTCCGCGAAGCGGTCCAGGGTACGGCGCAGCGTCTGCGCGACCGTACCGGCCGCCGCCCGGCCCGGACCCGGCTGCCTCGCCGAGCCCACCAACTCCCGGGCCTCGGCGAGGTTTTCACGAGCGGTGGATTCGATCGACCACAGTTGCCGGGCACTGCGCGCCGGGTCGTCGGAGATGCCCGCCCGTGCCGCCTCCGCGAGGACGACGATCGAAGCGAAGCCCTGCGCGAGCGTGTCGTGAATGTCCCGTGCGATGCGTTCCCGTTCGTCCGCCGCGCCCTGCCGCTGGTGAGCCTCGGACAGCTGCACCTCCGTCCGCTCCAACTCCTCGATCAGCCGCGCCCGTTCGCTGCTCTGCGCGACGACCGAGTGCGCCCACAGGCCGATCAGCACACCCACCGCGACCACGATCAGGGTGGACACCAGCGTCTCGCCGAAGAACTCCGCCGACCAGCCCTGCCGGACCAGGGCCCCGGTCAGCGTGACACCGGTGGCCGCTCCGAGGAACCCCATGGAATTCCTCGGAGTACGCCCGAACATCCAGTAGTGCGGCAGCGTCACCATGAACAGCGCCGCATAGCTACTGCCCAGATACGCCAGCCCGCCGAGTGCGAGCACCAGCACCGAGAGATAGACCTGCGGACGTACGACGGGGTTCCCCGGGAAGCGGTCGAGAACCGCGTAGCACAGCACCACGCAGCCGAGCAGCGCGAGCGCCTTGTACTTGCTCCCGCCGGACGGAGCCGTCGTCACCAGCCCGACGGCCATCGCGCCGAAGAGCGCCCAGCACACCGTGTTCCACCGGCGCAGCGACGTGGCCCAGAAGGCGTCGGCCAGGGGGTCGGCGAGAGCAGTCATACCGATCAACGTACGTCGCCCACCACTTCCCCGTCGGCGATTTGAGCCGCCGCCCCCTTACGCCCTGCCGCCCGCGAGGGCCACCAGCTCGCCTCGCCGAGCAGCAGCATCACCGACGGCAGAACCATGATCCGGACGACGAAGGCGTCGAGCAGCACGGCCGCCGCGAGGACGAAACCGATCTGCTTCATCTCGATGATGTGCAGGAAGACGAAACTCGAGAACACCGTCGTCATCACCACCGCGGCACTGGTCACCACACTCGCCGACCTGCGGATTCCCTCCAGCACGGCCTGCCGGGTGGACACGCCCGCGAGCACGGCCTCCCTGATCCGGCTCACCACGAACACCTGGTAGTCCATCGAGAGCCCGAAGAGGATCACGAAGAGGAACAGCGGTACGCGCGAGCCGATGGAACCGGTGGAGTGGAAGTCCAGCAGCCCTTCGGCCCAGGTCCCCTGGAAGACCAGGACCAGCAGTCCGAGCGCCGCCGCCGCGGACAGCAGATTCAGTACGACACCGATCAGACCCAGTACCACGGAGCGGAACGCGTACGCGGTCATCGCGAAGGTGACCAGCAGCAACGCCCCGAGGACCAGGGGGAGTTTGCTGTTCTGGTGAGCGGGATAGTCCGCGTACCGGGCGACATCCCCGCTCACTCCGTACTCCGCCCCGTCGATCCGGCCGACAGTCGCGGGCAGATAGTCCTTCCGCAGGTGGTCGAGGGAGTCGTACGCCTGCTCGGAATTACCCAGGTACGGCACCTTCAGTTCGAGCACACTGATCCGGTGGTCGGTCGACGTCCGGATGCCCGAGGCGCCGGTGAACAGCGGGTCCGCGTCGGCGCGCCGGACCAGCTCGCGCAGCGCGCCGGTGACCTCGGCGGCGCGCGCGGCGTCGGCGCGTACGACGACCTGGTGCGTGACCCGCTGCTCCGGGAACGCCTCGTTGAGCCGGTCGTACACCCGCATGGCGGGGATGTCCCGGGAGTGCGTGTCCCGGCTCATCTCCGTGATCTTCAGGCCTGCCAACGGGGTCACGAGCGCGAGCAGGGCGAACACCGAGACACACAGGGTGGCCAGGGGGTGCCTGCTCGCCGGCCGCAGCAGCGCGGCCCACACCCGGCCGCCGTCGTCGTTCCGGGTCCGGCGCGCCGGCTTGCCGCGTTCGGCCCGGCGCCGGGCCCGGCGCTCGGCCCGCTGTCCGAGCTTGACCAGCAGCGCCGGCAGCGCGGTCAGGGAACTGGCCACCGCGACCAGGACGACCACGATGGTGCCGGTGGCCAGCGAGGAGAAGATGACGTCGGAGGCGAGATACAGCGTCGCGGTGGAGGCCACGACCGCGAGCCCGGAGATCACGACCGCCCGCCCCGAGGTCGCCGCGGCCAGCTCCACCAGTGCCTCGGCGCTCAGCCGGCCGCCCGCGCGGGCCCGCTCCTCACGTTCCCGCTTGAGGTAGAAGAGCGTGTAGTCGACGCCGACGGCGAGGCCGATCATCAGGATGACGTTCGTGCCGACCCCGGCGTCCGGGGACAGGTGCGAGGCCACCATCGACAGCCCGACGGCCGCCGCGATCGACGACAGGGCCAGCAGCAGCGGCACCCCCGCCATGGTCACGGACCCGAAGACGACCAACAGGGTGACCAGGGTGATGGGCAGCGTGATCTCCTCCGACAGCGCCAGGTCGTCGCCGCGCTGCTGGTCGACCCCCTTGCTGATGGAGGGACTCCCGGTTTCCTGCAGCAGCAGCCCGGGACGCGCCTTCCCCACGGCCTCGGTCTGCGCGAGCAGCGCGTCGACCTTGTCCTTCGCGTCCCGTTCCTCGCCCTTGAGGGCCACCTCGACCATGAGGATCCGGCGGTCCCCGGACAGCAGCGGGTCGGCCACGCCCGCCACCTCGGGCAGCCGCTTCATCCGGGCGGTCAGGTCCTTCGCGGCAGCCTGGGCCGCGGCCTGGTCGAGGGGGCCCGACCTGGAGGAGATCAGCACCTGCTCGGTGGACCTGCGTTCCAGATGGCCCTGGGCGGCCATCGCCTCCGCCCGGCCGGCCTCGCCGACCCGGTAGTCGGCCGTAGTAGCGCTGTGCGTGCCGACGGCACTGCCGACCGCCAGGCACAACACCACGAACACGAGCCAGCCGACGATGGCCCGCCAGGGGTGCCGGGCGCTCCAACGCGCCATGCGAACAGTGAGTGATTTCATGCCTAAAAGCCTTGCTGCCCCGGGTAGTTGGCCGACAGAGGCACCCGGTTGAACTTCGCGTCCACCGATCGGTGGACGCGGACCGGGAGCGGCTCCAGGCGATACACAACGGGTTGGGCCACCGGAGCAGGGTGATCCCGGGCCGAGGAGCGGCCGCACAGGTCAGTGGTCGACTGCGCAGATCGGCGAACCGGCCTGACCGGTCGCTGGGCTCACACCAGGCGCACCGCCCCGATACGCCTGATGAAGTCGACTCGTCGGCTTCCCGCGGTGTCATGGCGATGAGATGGAACGGCGGAGTGCGGGATCGCACCGTGATTGACCGCTGTTGCCCGCTCTCATGGGCACGGCTGGGGCACGCCGTCGGAACTGATCCGCGGCTTCGAGCAGGCCGCTTGAGCAGTGGGTCGAGCATCGGGAGCGACGACAGCCGACGCTGTCGTCACCCCGACCGCGGGGCTTCCGGCCCGTACTCTCGTGCGGCCACCACAAGGCGCTCCGGGTGGCCCGCGCCCACGCGATCAGCTGGAACCGGAGCTGCCGGCCGCCTCGTCCGCGGCACGACGGTACTCGGCGTTGATGCGCTGAGCTTCCTCGAGCTGGTCCTCGAGGATGACGATGCGGCAGGCGGCCTCGATCGGGGTGCCCCTGTCGACGAGCTCACGGGCGCGAGCGGCGATCCGCAGTTGGTAGCGGGAGTACCGGCGATGTCCACCCTCCGAGCGGAGCGGAGTGATCAGACGAGCCTCGCCGATGGCTCGGAGGAAGCCCGGGGTGGTGCCGAGCATCTCGGCTGCCCGGCCCATCGTGTAGGCGGGGTAGTCGTCATCGTCCAGAAAATCACTAAGAGGGTTGTCCGCTGTCATGTCACCTCGCTGTGCAGCAACGCGTCGAGGGGCCTTGGTGCCGTACGGCACCAAGGCCCCGAAGGAAATTCAACACCATCTGTCGGCCCTACTGCTGTGCCGACCTTCTGTTTCCGCTACCCGGCCCGGCAGAGGGCGGGGTAGCGGGGGATCGCAGCTGCTTGACCGGGGACCACCATCCATTCCGGGGTCTTGCGGGTACCCGGGCCGAGTGCTTCTCGGGCCGGGCGATCCTGATGGCGTCTGCTCCTCCGTTCCTCTCTGAACCAATCTCTGGATGAATCGGCACTGCGGTACTGCGGCAGCTCCTCGACATGCGAGCCGCCCAGTGCGGCTCCCAGCGCCGTCGCCGTTCTGGGAAACCTTGGCTTCGAGGCTCGAGAGCCGCACTGACCTGCAAACTTCGTGTACAGCTACCCGCCAGTTCGTTTCTGCCGGGTCTCGTTCGACCGTGTTCTACGTCAGGAAGCATAACCACGCCGAGAGGCAATGTCTACTCTGGCAAGAGTAGATTTCACCCCCATGGCAGAGGAGGAATCCTGCCACCTGCGACGATGCCCTCCCCCTAGGTCGCCGCGCGCGGCGCCACGAAGGTCGGGGCCCCTCGCCGCTCGGTCAAAAACCGCCTTCCGCCGTACGCGGGGCGGCCCCGAGACAGGCAGCTGAATAGGATCTGCTCTCATGTCGAACCCTGATGAACTGCTTGTCGCTCTCTCCGCCGCGGTGGAGTCCGAGCGAAGCAATCAGATGTCGCTGACCGTGGTCGTCGGCGGCGCCGTCATCACCGGCCGGCTGGCTCCCGAGGCCGTGTGGAGGGAGCGGGTGGCGGAGGTCCTGAAGGAATCGGACCGTCTCGGCCCGTTCTCCGACGTCTTCACCGGCGGCCCGCGAGGGGAACGGCCCGGCCGCGGCGGAGATCCCACGCATCTGCACTTCCATCTCGCGCGGATCCTGCAGGGCACCCTCGGTATCCCGGAGACGGGCGGCATGTACCGAGTCGCGATCAAGGACGTCAGCGCATGGACCGTGGGTGATTTCAGCTACTTCGACCGGTGAGACGCTGTCCCCGCCCCGCTGCTCGGCCAAGAGTCTCCGAGCGGACGAGGACACAGCGGTGGACGAGGACACAGCGGTGGGGGGGGGGGGGGCGGGCGGCGGCCCCGCCCCCCCCCCGGGGCCGGGGGGCGGGGGCGCGCCGCCGCGCGGCCGCCGGCCGCGGCTGGAAGACGGGCCGG
>NZ_JBEYFE010000026.1:0-143503 GCF_040634235.1 Streptomyces sp. NPDC007157 | reverse complement strand
CCGGGGGTGGACCCGGCGTGCCCCCGGCCGCGCGGGGCGGCCCCCGGGGGGGCCCCCCCATGGGTGCGGGCGGCGCCCCCGCCGTCGTACCGCTTGAGAAGGCGAAGGCAGGAGGCCGGTCAGCCCCTGACTCCTCCGTTTCCGTTGTTCCCGCCGTTCCCGTTGCCCTGGATGAAGCCGTCGGGCAAGGAGAACGTCGGGTTCGGGGTGGAGTTGCCGCCGTTGTTCCCGCCGTTCGTCGTGCCGCCGTCGCCCGTGTTGCCGCCGATGAGACCGCCGATCAGGCCGCCCGTGTCGTCGCCGTTGCGGCCGTGGCCGTTCCCGTTGCCCTTGTCGTGGTCGTCCTCGTCCGGGATGTCGACGAGGTTGAAGGACTCCGTCTGCTTGCCCTCCAGGGCGCCGGTCATGGCGTCCTTCCAGATCGGGCCGGGCGTGTCGGCGCCGTAGACCTCGCTGTGGAAGACGCCGCCGATGGTGATGTTGGTCATCTCGATGTTCTGCTTGGCGCTGCCGACCCAGACCGCGCCCGCGAGGTTCGGCGTGTAGCCGACGAACCAGGCGTTCTTGCGGGCGTCCGTCGTACCCGTCTTGCCGGCGCTCTCGCGGTCGTCCAGGCCGGCCTCCTGACCGGTACCGGAGTCGACCACTCCGCGCAGCAGGGTGTTGATGGTGTCGGCGGTCTTCTCGCTCATCGCCCGCGAGCAGGTCGACTTCGGCACGGGCAGGGACTTCTGCTCGTTGCCGACCTTCTGGGTGATCGACTCGATGGCGACCGGCGTGCAGTACATGCCGCGGTCGGCGAAGGTGGCGTACGCGCTCGCCATGGTCAGCGGGGAGAGGCCGATCGCGCCCAGGGCGATGGACGGGGTCTGCGGGAGCTTCGAGCCGTCGCCCTGGTGGACGTGGAGCGCGTCGGTCATCTTGACCACCGGGCACAGGCCGATGTCGGAGATCAGCTGGACGAAGTAGGTGTTGATGGACTTCGCCATCGCCTTCTTCATCTGGTACGGCCCGACCTCGGACTCGTTCTCGTTCTCGACCTGCTCGTTGTCCGTGTTGACCCACTGCTTGCCGTCGCACTGCTGGACGGGGCTCGGGTAGTTCATCTTGTACGGCGCCGAGTACTCCTGCGTCGCCGGCTTGCCGCCCTCGATGGCGGCCGCTGCCACGAACGGCTTGAACGTCGAACCCGTCGGGAAGCCGTAGTTGGAGCCGCCGTAGTCCCGGTCGACCGAGAAGTTGTACTCGGTCTCGTTCTTGTTGTAGCCGTACGGCTTCGACTGGCCCATCGCCAGGATCTTGCCGGTGCCGGGCTCCACCAGGGTGGCGGCCGCGGCGACCGAGTCGGCCTTGTAGACGTGGTCCTTGATCGAGGCCTGCACCGAGTCCTGGGCCTGCGGGTCCAGGGTGGTGCGGATCGTCAGGCCGCCCTGGTTCCAGAGCTTGGCGCGCGCCTCGCGGGTCTTGCCGAAGGTCGCGTCGGTGAGGAAGACGTTCTCGACGTACTTGCAGAAGAACCCGGCGCCCTTGGTGGCGGTGATGCAGCCGTTCTTGGGCTGGGTGACATGCAGGCCGAGCGGGGCTTCCTTGGCCTTGTCGGCCTCCGCCTGGGAGATGTCGCCGAGTTGGGCCATGCGCTCCAGCACCACGTTGCGCCGCTTGGTGGCCTCGGCCTCGTCGTTGACCGGGTCGTACCGGCTGGGCGACTGCACGATGCCGGCGAGCAGCGCCGACTGCTGGAGGTTGAGGTTCTTGGCGTGCTGGGAGAAGTAGCGCTGGGATGCGGCCTCGATGCCGTAGGCCTGCTCGCCGAAGAAGGTGATGTTCAGGTAGTTCTCGAGGATCTTCTTCTTGCCGAGCTTCTCTTCCAGCTGGATCGCGTACTTCAGCTCCTTGACCTTGCGGCCGAGGGTCTGCTGGGTGGCCTGGGCGACCTTGGTGGGGTCGTCGCCGGCCTCCTCGATGAAGTAGTTCTTCACCAGCTGCTGGGTGAGTGTGGAGGCGCCCTGGGCGACCCCGCCGCTCACCGCGTTCTTGTTCAGCGCGCGCAGGACGCCCTTCAGGTCGATGGCGCCGTGCTGGTAGTAGCGCGAGTCCTCGATCGCGACGATCGCCTTCTGCATGTACGGCGAGATGTCCTTGAGGTCCACCACCGTGCGGTCACGGGAGTAGACCTGGGCGATCTGGTTGCCCTTGCTGTCGAGGATCCTGGTCCGCTGGCTGAGCTGCGGGCTCTTCAGGTTGGCCGGGATGTCGTCGAAGCCCTGGACCGAACCCTTGGCCGCGAGGCCCAGGGCGCCTGCAGCGGGCAGTGCGATGCCCGCCATCACGGCTCCCGCGAGCACACTGACACCGAGGAATTTGGCGGCCTGCTGCGTGGTCGACAGACCACCGCCCGAGCGCTTCTTTGGCATGGGGGCAGCCTAATCCGTAGGGATGAGCATTCCGCGTGAGCGGCCTGCTCTCGGGATGTTCGAGTGCCGGATCGTGACATAGAGGGCGACGCGACCAGAACACCGGCCCGCCGCGGCCCGATCCGTCCGACCGCATGGCTGCGCCTCGCCGACGGCACGACGACATGAACGGTCTACCTTGCCATTCGCCGGACACACGTGCAGGCCTTGGCCTAAGCTGCTCTCAACTGTCACAGCAGCGCGGCCACGTATCAATACGTCCGGCGACCCCGAATCGTTCCGGAACCCGCCCATTTTTTTCGGGTGATGTGTTGAAGGCGTGTCCGAATCCGCCTCGTGTGTCATCCGGCGTCCGTTGTGGCGCACCACAGCTGTCCCGGTTTGCCGGGATGGTCACGGATGTCGCCAGCTCACTCCCGCGGGTGATCTGCCGCTTACCCATAGTCCGTTCGGGCCATTCAAGATTGGGCCCGAAGGGGGTGTTGCGCTGTGCCCACCTTCCGTAACGTCCTCAACTGGCGGCGGTGAATATGCCGCTGCCGCCGTGGGGGAGCCTCGATTCGGGAGAGGACGGCGCCGGTATGGGCTGGGTAACCGACTGGAGTGCGCAGGCCGCCTGCCGCACTACCGATCCGGATGAACTGTTCGTTCAGGGAGCAGCGCAGAACAGGGCCAAGGCGGTGTGCACCGGGTGTCCGGTACGCACGGAATGCCTGGCGGACGCGCTGGACAATCGCGTCGAGTTCGGCGTGTGGGGAGGAATGACCGAGCGGGAGCGCCGCGCACTGCTGCGCCGGCGGCCCACCGTGACCTCCTGGCGCAGGCTCCTGGAGACAGCGCGCTCGGAGTACGAGCGGGGGACCGGCATCGTCCCCCTCGACAGCGACGAGGTGTACGAGCACTACGCGGCAGTGAGCTGAATCACCCGCCGCACCACCGGCTGAACAACCCGCCGAACCTGCCGGAGGCATACGCCCACCGGAGACTCCGCGGGCATAGGACTACGGGCATACGACTACGGCATACGGCCGGCTACGGGCATACGACCGCCTACCGGTATACGACTCAGCAGCTTGGCTGGGGCCGGTTGGGCTACGGCAGCTCCGGCCGGCCGGCCGCGAGCCGGTCGCCGATGTCCCGCAGTCCCGCGAGGTCGTGCACATCGCCGGGCAGCGCGGCCACTTCCACCACGGCCACCTCGGGGTGGCGTGCGGTGAAGCGGTCACGTGTGCGCTGCTCGCGGGAGAGCAGCTGCATGCGCTCGGCGTGCAGCCTCAGCAGGCCTGCGGTGAGCTGGTCCACGGTGCGGTCCGGACCGCCGGAGGAGTCGGAGTCGGGCCCGGACGCGTTGGGCCCTGGCGCGGACGAGGGGGATTCGTCTGCCTGGGGTAGCTGGTGTGCCGGGGGCGTCTGGGGCGTCGTCGTCCCGTCGAGTCCGGACGAGGGGGAGCCGTCGGACTCGGACGCGGATGATTCAGAACTGCCGTACGTGTCGGGAGAGTTACGAAGTCCAGCTTTCCCGCCACCCTGATCCACAATGCGGGACTCCTCAAGATTTTCCGCGGCCTCAGGGTTTTCCGCGACCTCAAGGTTTTCCGCGGCGGCGAGCGCGCGCTCGGCGGACAACCGGGCGGCGCCGCTGCCGTGGACACGGTTGAGGACCAGACCGACCAGCGGCATGTCCTCCGCGGCCAGCCGCTCCACGAAGTACGCGGCCTCGCGCAGCGCGTCCCGCTCCGGAGCCGCCACCACCAGGAACGCCGTACCGGGCGCCTGAAGCAGCTTGTACGTCGCGTCCGCGCGCGTGCGGAACCCGCCGAACGTCGTGTCCATCGCGGCCACGAACGTCTGGACGTCCTTCAGCAGTTGCCCGCCGAGCAGCTTGCCGAGGGTGCCGGTCATCATCGACATGCCGACGTTCAGGAAGGCCATGCCCGCGCGACCGCCCAGCTTCGCCGGCGCGGTGAGCAGGCGGATCAGTTTCCCGTCCAGGAAGGAGCCCAGCCGCTTCGGCGCGTCCAGGAAGTCCAGCGCGGAGCGGGAGGGCGGGGTGTCGACGACGATCAGGTCCCACTCGTCCCGGGCCCGCAACTGGCCCAGCTTCTCCATCGCCATGTACTCCTGCGTGCCCGCAAAGCCCGCCGAGAGCGACTGGTAGAAGGGGTTGGCCAGGATGGCCGCCGCCCGCTCGGCGTCCGCGTGCGCCTCGACCACCTCGTCGAAGGTGCGCTTCATGTCGAGCATCATGGCGTGCAGTTCGCCACCGGCACGCTGCCCGAGGTCCTCGGCCGAATCGCCGCGTGACGCCTCTCCTCGGTCCTCGGTGCCCTTCACCTTCCGTGGCACGTTGTCGAGCGAGTCGATGCCCATGGACTGCGCCAGCCGCTTGGCCGGGTCGATGGTGAGCACGACCACCTTGCGGCCGCGCTCCGCGGCCCGCAGCCCCAGCGCCGCCGCGGTCGTCGTCTTCCCGACCCCGCCCGAGCCGCAGCACACCACGATCCGGGTGTTCCGGTCGTCGAGCAGCGCGTCGACGTCGAGCGCGGGCGCGTGGGCCAGTCGGCGCGTGCCGTCCTGCACCGGGTCCGGATCCGGAGCCGAAGTCATGACATCCCCTGTTTCCGCAGCTCGGTGGCGAGTTCGTACAGGCCTGCCAGGTCCATCCCCTCGGCGAGCAGCGGCAGTTCGTGCCGCGGCAGGTCCAGCTCGGCGAGGACCGCGCGCTGCTCGTGCTCCAGCGCGTACCGCTCGGCGTACTCGGCGGCCTGTGTTAGCAGCGGGTCCACCAGCTGCTCGGCCTTCCCGCCGCGCCGCGCCCCGCCCAGACCGGCGGTGGACAGCGTCTGCGCCACTGCGGTGCGCGGTACGGTCCGTACGAGTTCCAGGTCGGCCGCGTCCAACACCTGCGGCCGGACCATGTTCACGATGACCCGGCCCACCGGCAGCCGCGCCGCGCGCAGTTCGGCGATGCCGTCGGCGGTCTCCTGGACCGGCATCTCCTCCAGCAGGGTGACCAGGTGCACGGCCGTCTCCTTGGACTTCAGCACCCGCATCACGGCCTGCGCCTGATTGTGTATCGGGCCGATCTTGGCGAGCCCGGCCACCTCGTCGTTCACGTTCAGGAAGCGGGTGATGCGGCCGGTCGGCGGGGCGTCCATGACGACGTAGTCGTAGATGAACCGGCCGGCCTTGTCCTTCCTGCGCACCGCCTCGCACGCCTTGCCGGTCAGGAGGACGTCTCTCAACCCCGGCGCGACGGTGGTGGCGAAGTCGATCGCGCCGAGCTTCTTCAGGGCGCGGCCAGCCCCGCCGAGCTTGTAGAACATCTGGAGGTAGTCCAGAAGGGCCAGTTCGGGATCGATGGCCAGCGCATGGACCTCACCGCCTCCCGGCGCGACCGCGATCTTCCGCTCTTGGTAGGGCAACGCCTCCGTCTCGAAGAGCTGGGCGATGCCCTGCCGACCCTCGACCTCCACGAGAAGCGTCCGCTTCCCCTCGGTCGCGAGGGCCAGCGCGAGTGCGGCGGCGACCGTCGTCTTTCCGGTCCCGCCCTTGCCGCTGACGACCTGGAGCCTGCTCACATCTTCGAGACTAACCAGTCGGCCGGACACTCACGCGGGAGGCTGTGGATAACCGTGCGTACGGTCGGCCGCCGAGGCCGGTCGCAGCCGGCCGTCACTTGCCCGGTGGTCGGCCACGTGTCCCGTCCGTCACAGCGGATACAGTCGGCCCCATGACCAAGTGGGAATACGCAACCGTGCCGCTGCTCGTCCATGCCACGAAGCAGATTCTGGACACCTGGGGCGAGGACGGCTGGGAGCTCGTCCAGGTCGTGCCCGGGCCCAACAACCCCGAGCAGCTGGTGGCCTACCTGAAGCGGGAGAAGCCGTGACGAGCTCCGTCGAGGCCAAGCTGGCCGAACTCGGTCTTTCGCTGCCGGCGGTCGTCCCGCCGCTCGCCGCCTACCAGCCGGCCGTCCGGTCGGGTGTGTACGTCTACACCTCCGGCCAGCTGCCGATGGTGGACGGCAAGCTCCCGGTCACCGGCAAGGTCGGCGCCGAGGTCACCGCGGAGGAGGCCAAGGAACTGGCCCGCACCTGCGCGCTGAACGCCCTGGCCGCCGTGAAGTCCGTCGCCGGTGACCTGGACCGCATCGCGCGTGTGGTGAAGGTCGTCGGCTTCGTCGCCTCCGCGACCGACTTCACCGGCCAGCCCGGCGTGATCAACGGCGCCAGCGAGCTGCTCGGCGAGGTCCTCGGCGACAAGGGTGTGCACGCGCGCAGCGCGGTGGGCGTCGCGGTACTGCCGCTGGACGCACCGGTCGAGGTCGAGGTCCAGGTCGAACTGCTGCCGTGACGGCATCCGGCCGGTAGCTGCCGTAACGCATCCGGCCGGTAGCTGCCGTAAGTGTTTCCCGTGGCACCTCCGGGTGCCCCGGAGCCCCTCTCGAACATTCGCTCCCCACGGGATAGCCTCCGGTAATGGCCGATGGACAGTGGTATCCCCCGGAGTGGCCGGACCGCATCCGCGCACACGCGGAGGGCACCCTCGTGCCGGTGACCCCGAAGCGCGCGGCGACCGTCCTGCTCCTGAAGGACGCCCCCGGCGGTCCCGTCGTCCACATGCTGCGCAGACGCGCCTCCATGGCCTTCGCCGGAGGCGCGTACGCGTATCCCGGCGGCGGTGTCGACCCGCGCGACGACGACCAGCAGGTCCGCTGGGCGGGCCCCACGCGCGCGTGGTGGGCGCAGCGGCTCGGTGTCGACGAGGCGGGCGCCCAGGCGATCGTCTGCGCCGCCGTGCGGGAGACGTACGAGGAGGCCGGCGTCCTGCTCGCGGGCCCGGCCGCCGACGCCGTGGTCGGGGACACCACCGGGGACGACTGGGAGGCCGACCGCGCGGCCCTGGTCGCCCGTGATCTGTCCTTCGCCCAGTTCCTGGACCGGCGGGGCCTGGTCCTGCGCTCGGACCTGCTGGGCGCCTGGACGCGCTGGATCACCCCGGAGTTCGAGACCCGCCGCTACGACACCTGGTTCTTCGTCGCCGCCCTCCCGGAGGGCCAGCGCACCCGGAACGCCTCCACGGAGGCCGACCGCACGGTGTGGATCCGCCCGGCGGAGGCGGCCGCCGGGTACGACAAGGGCGAGCTGCTGATGATGCCGCCCACCATCGCGACCCTGCGCCAGCTGATGCCGTACGGCACGGCCGCCGAGACCCTCGCGGCGGCGCCCGCGCGGGACATGACCCCGGTGCTGGCCCGCGCCCGCCTGGAGGACGGCGAGATCGTCCTGACCTGGCCGGGCCACGACGAGTTCACCAAGCACATACCGACCGACCTCACGACCGGGGGAGCCTGAGCATGACGAACGCAGCAGCCCTGCCCGGCCAGCCGCGCGGCGGGGTCCTCTCGGGTCCCGCCACCGCGCGGGCCGTCAACGTGCTGGCGCCCAACGCCTCCGTGATGACCCTGGACGGCACCAACACCTGGATCGTCACCGAGCCCGACTCCGACCTGGCCGTCGTGATCGACCCAGGCCCGCTGGACGACGGCCATCTGGAGAACGTCGTCGACACGGCCGAGAAGGCCGGCAAGCGCATCGCGCTCACCCTCCTGACCCACGGCCACCCCGACCACGCCGAGGGCGCCGTCCGCTTCGCCGAGCTGACCCGCACGCGCGTGCGTGCCCTCGACCCGGCGCTGCGTCTGGGCGACGAGGGGCTGGCGGCCGGCGACGTGATCACGACCGGCGGCCTGGAGCTCCGGGTCGTACCCACCCCCGGCCACACCGCCGACTCCCTCAGCTTCCACCTCCCGGCCGACCGCGCGATCCTGACCGGCGACACCATCCTGGGGCGTGGCACGACGGTGGTGGCCCACCCGGACGGCCGCCTGGGCGACTACCTGGACTCGCTACGACGGCTGCGCTCCCTGACGGTCGACGACGGCGTCCACACGGTCCTACCGGGCCACGGACCCGTCCTGGAGGACGCCCAGGGGGCCGTCGAGTTCTATCTGGCCCATCGCGCCCACCGGCTCGCCCAGGTCGAGACGGCCGTGGAGAACGGCCACCGCAGCCCGGCCGAGGTCGTCGCCCACGTCTACGCGGACGTGGACCGCTCCCTGTGGCCCGCCGCGGAACTGTCGGTACGGGCCCAGCTGGACTACCTCGGCGAACACGGACTGATCTAGCCGCAGCCCGCAGCCCGCAGCCCGCAGCCCGCAGCCCCGGGAGCCCGCAGACCTGGTACCTGGACGGATCCAGCCCCTGGGCCGGGTCTACTCCCAGCCCACGGGTCTGGGGGTCTTCACGCCGTGCACGCGCGCGTACTCGTCCGCCAGCCAAGGGCCCAGGTCGTCGACGTACGACCGCAGGACCGTACGGTCGCCGACGGGCTCGTACCCCAACCCGGCCGCGCGGCGCAGCTGTTCGGCCCGCTCCGGGTAGTAGCCGGCGAACACCTCGGCCATCTCCCGCAGATCGCTGGTCCAGCCGTTCCAGCGGGGCATGACGAGGGTGAAGCCGGTCCGCACCAGATGCCGTGACATGAAGCGCACCAGGGGCCGCAGGGCCTCCTCGCTGTCGCCCGCGGCCGCGATCCGCTGCCGCCAGCGCGGCAGGTACCGGGCGAGGTCGCCGTTGGTCTCGCGGGCGAGCAGGGAGTCGGGGCGGTAGCGGGGCAGATACTCGGCGAGGTCCTCGCCGAGCAACGGGGTGCACAGACAGGCCACGAACCAGCCGATGTCGTACCGCTCCCGCTCGTCGAGCACCCGCGCGCGGGAGAAGAGCAGGGTCCCGACCCCGTCGATCTCCGGGAACTCCTTGTCGACGGCCTGGCCGAGGCCAAGGGCCGCGTCCAGGTCGGCGGTGCTCGGCTCCGTCCGCAGGACGATCACCAGGTCCAGGTCGCTGCGTCCCACGCGCGCGGTGCCGCGCGGGATCGACCCGTAGAGGTAGGCGCTGTCCAGCCGCGCCCCGAAGACGTCCAGGACGCGGTCGCGGGCGGCGGCGACCACGGGGCGGAACACGTGCGGCACGCGCGCGTGCGAGCCCTCGCGCTCGATGAAGCCCAGGGGGTCGAGACCCCGGGACGAGACTGTTTCAGGCATGGGGAACCAAATACCAGCCCGTCCGGCGCTTGAGGACGAGGCCGAAGGCCGACGATGCGGGGGTCTGGGGGCGGCAGCCCCCAGGAACCGGCGCCTACCGAGACCGCTTCGCCAGACGCTCGACATCCAGCAGGATCACGGCCCGCGCCTCCAGACGCAGCCACCCACGCTGCGCGAAGTCCGCCAGCGCCTTGTTCACGGTCTCGCGGGACGCGCCGACCAGCTGGGCCAGCTCCTCCTGCGTGAGGTCGTGGACGACGTGGATGCCTTCCTCGGACTGCACACCGAAGCGGCGCGACAGGTCCAGCAGGGCGCGCGCGACCCGACCCGGGACGTCGGAGAAGACCAGGTCGGACATGGCGTCGTTGGTCTTGCGCAGTCGGCGGGCGACGGCGCGCAGCAGGGCGGTGGCCACCTCCGGGCGGGCGTTCAGCCAGGGCTGGAGGTCACCGTGGCCCAGACCCAGCAGCTTGACCTCGGTCAGTGCGGTCGCCGTCGCCGTACGCGGGCCCGGGTCGAACAGCGACAGCTCGCCGATCAGTTCGCCGGGGCCGACGACGGCGAGCATGTTCTCGCGGCCGTCGGGGGAAGTGCGGTGGAGCTTGACCTTGCCCTCGGTGACGACATAAAGCCGGTCGCCCGGGTCGCCCTCGTGGAAAAGGGAGTCGCCACGCGCGAGGGTCACCTCACTCATGGAGGCACGCAGCTCCGCGGACTGCTCGTCATCGAGCGCCGCGAAGAGCGGGTTGCGCCGCAGAACGTCGTCCACGAGTTCTCTCCTTGTCGACCTGCTCAGGGGATCTTGCTCCCCCTTGGTACCAGGGGACCGTGCTCCCCATTTTGCCGGAGGATTCAAACAGTGTGATCTGTCACAAGGATGCCGCACAGGTGTCCCGAGGTAAGCGGCAGGGGTCCAATCGGGGGCTGATCTTCCGGGTCCGGGGCGGATGTCGGTGCCGGGCTCTAGGCTGGCCGGGTGTCCAAATCGCCGGTGAGAGCACAGGCCAAGGGGGCTGGGCAGGTGGTTGTACGTCGTGATTCCGCTGTGGGCGAACAGGGGTCCGATGCTGCCTCTGATGAGCCGAAAAGGGCGACGAAAGCGGCAAAGGCGGTAAAGAAGGTCGCGGTGAAGAAGACGGTGTCGAAGAAGGCGGTAGCGAAGAAAACGGCGGTGGCGAAGAAGACAGCGGTGGCGAAGAAGGCGGCAGCGAAGAAGGCGGCACCGGTGAAGACCGCGGCCGCGCAGACGGGTGCCCAGCGGTCCGCGTCCAAAGCCGCCGCGTCCAAGAAGGCCGTATCCAAGAAGGCCGCGTCCAAGCAGGCCGTCGCCGAGAAGCCGCAGGTGGCCTGGAAGCCCGAGTCGCACACCGCCCTGGTGCGCCGTGCCCGCCGGATCGACCGCGAACTCGCCGAGGTCTACCCGTACGCCCACCCCGAGCTGGACTTCGAGAACCCCTTCCAGCTGCTGGTCGCCACGGTGCTCTCCGCCCAGACCACCGACCTGCGCGTCAACCAGACCACCCCGACGCTGTTCGCGAAGTACCCCACCCCCGAGGAACTGGCCGAGGCCAACCCGGAGGAGGTCGAGGAGATCCTGCGGCCGTGCGGTTTCTTCCGGGCCAAGACCAAGTCGGTGATAGGGCTCTCCAAGGGCCTGGTGGAGTCGTTCGGCGGCGAGGTCCCGGGGCGGCTCGAAGACCTCGTGAAGCTGCCCGGCGTCGGCCGCAAGACCGCCTTCGTGGTGCTGGGCAACGCCTTCGGACGCCCTGGCATCACCGTGGACACGCACTTCCAGCGCCTGGTCCGCCGCTGGCGGTGGACCGCGGAGACCGACCCCGACAAGATCGAGGCGGCCGTCGGCGCGCTGTTCCCCAAGAGCGAGTGGACGGACCTCTCGCACCATGTGATCTGGCACGGCCGCCGGATGTGCCACGCCCGCAAGCCCGCCTGCGGGGTCTGTCCCATCGCGCCGCTCTGCCCGGCCTACGGCGAGGGCGAGACCGACCCGGAGAAGGCGAAGAAGCTGCTCAAGTACGAGAAGGGCGGCTTCCCCGGCCAGCGCCTCAAGCCCCCGCAGGCGTACCTGGACGCGGGCGGCAGGCCGGCGCCGCCGCTGGGCGCCGCATCAGGGACATGACCCAGGGATCTTCTGAGGGGCGAGAAACGGAACGATCGAGGAGTCTTCGGGCGTTGGAACGGGCAGGCGGGGGCAGCAGGGCAGGACGGGGGACGCCATGACACAGGGCGGCAAGGCGCACACGGGGGATCCGCAGGCGGGCGTGGCGCTCAGCAAGGACGGCCTGCCGGAGTGGCTGGACCCGGTGGTGCGGGCCGCCGAGACGGTCCAGCCGGTCCAGCTGAGCCGCTTCCTGCCGCCGGAGAACGGCGCGGGACGGCAGTCGGCCGTGCTGATCCTGTTCGGCGACGGCGAGCAGGGGCCGGAGCTGCTGCTCATGGAGCGGGCCGGCAGCTTGCGCTCGCACGCCGGGCAGCCCTCGTTCCCCGGCGGCGCCCTCGACCCCGAGGACGGCGACCCGAAGGCCGACGGGCCGCTGCGGGCCGCTCTCCGTGAGGCCGAGGAGGAGACCGGGCTCGATCCGGCCGGTGTGCAGCTGTTCGGGGTGCTGCCCAGGCTGTACATCCCGGTGAGCCACTTCGTGGTCACCCCGGTGCTGGGCTGGTGGCGCGAGCCGAGCCCGGTGGGGGTGGTGGATCCGAACGAGACGGCGAGGGTCTTCACGGTCCCCGTGGCGGATCTCACGAATCCGACCAACCGGGCCACCGCCGTGCACCCCAGCGGCCACCGAGGTCCGGCATTCCTGGTCGAATCGACCTTGGTGTGGGGGTTCACGGCCGGGGTGATCGACCGGCTGCTGCACTACGCGGGATGGGAGCGCTCCTGGGACCGCGAGAAGCTGGTCCCGCTCGACTGGCGGTCATGACAGGGTGTCCACCGTGAATGTGCTGGACATCCTGTTGCTGGTCGCCGCCGTGTGGTTCGCGATCGTCGGCTACCGCCAGGGGTTCGTCGTCGGCATCCTGTCGGTGATCGGCTTCCTGGGCGGCGGACTCGTCGCCGTCTACGTCCTGCCGGTGATCTGGGACGCGGTGACCGACAACGCCGAGGTGGGCACGACCGCCGCGGTGGTCGCCGTGGTCGTCGTCATCGTCTGCGCCTCGGTCGGCCAGGCCCTGACCACGCATCTGGGCAACAAACTGCGCCGGTACATCACCTGGTCCCCGGCCCGCGCGCTGGACGCCACCGGCGGCGCGCTGGTCAACGTGCTGGCGATGCTGCTGGTCGCGTGGCTGATCGGCTCCGCGCTCGCGGGCACCACGCTGCCGACGCTCGGCAAGGAGGTCCGTAACTCCAAGGTGCTCCTCGGGGTGTCCAGAGCGCTGCCCAGCCAGGCCGACACCTGGTTCGCGGACTTCTCCGCGGTCCTCGCGCAGAACGGCTTCCCGCAGGTCTTCAGCCCCTTCGCCAACGAGCCGATCACCGATGTCTCGCCGCCCGACCCGGCGCTCGCGAACAGCGCGGTGGCCACCACCGCCAGGCGGTCCATCGTCAAGGTGACGGGCACCGCGCAGAGCTGCGGCAAGATCCTGGAGGGCACCGGCTTCGTCTTCGCCGACCGCCGTGTCATGACCAACGCGCACGTGGTCGGCGGCGTCGACAAGCCCACCGTCCAGATCGGCGGCGAGGGCCGCAAGTACGACGCCAGGGTCGTCCTGTACGACTGGCAGCGCGACATCGCCGTACTCGACGTGCCGGACCTGTCGGCGAAGGCCCTGAAGTTCTCCGCGGCGGACGCCGAGACCAGCGACAGCGCGATCGTCGCCGGGTTCCCGGAGAACGGGTCGTACGACGTCCGTGCCGCCCGGGTGCGCGGCCGTATCACCGCCAACGGCCCGGACATCTACCACCGCGGCACCGTCCGCCGTGACGTCTACTCGCTGTACGCGACCGTCCGCCAGGGCAACTCCGGCGGCCCGCTGCTCACGCCCCAAGGCAAGGTGTACGGGGTCGTCTTCGCCAAGTCACTGGACGACGCCGACACCGGGTACGCCCTCACGGCCGACGAGATCCAGGCGGACATCGCCCGGGGCCGTACCGCGAATCAGCAGGTCGGGACCGACAGCTGCGCGCTGTGAGGGATCATGTGCGGGTATGGCGCAGACGGACCGAGACCCAGCGGGCCCGGCGGCGCAGGATATGCGGAATCCCCACCCTGAGGTCCGTGCCCGGCAACTGCGGGGCGGCTCCTCGATGGGAGTTCAGACCGCCTGTCGTACGGCGGTTGCGGGGTGCGTCACTGTAGTCGTGCGTCCAGCCCATACCCCGACGTCTGCCCCCGCCCCAAGGTCGATAACCTCCGGCGCGGCCCTCAATCGGCCTATGCGCGGGGCATGTGGCCGTTCGTAGAACAGGTGTGCAGATCCGGATACCGGGCGCATCGGCGCGGTCACCGATCGGGCTCGGGGTCTTTCAGCCAGTTGACCAGTTCGGTGGAGAACGCGACCGGGTCCTCCTCGTGCGGGAAGTGCCCGAGCCCGTCGAACAGCCGCCAGCGGTACGGGGCTTCGACGTACTCGCCGGAGCCGGCCGCGCTGCGGGTGCGGGCCACCGGGTCCAGGGAGCCGTGCAGATGCAGCGTCGGGACGCGCACCGGGCGCTTCATCCGGCGGTTGAACTGGATGCCGTCCGGGCGGGCCAGCGAGCGCACCAGCCAGCGGTACGGCTCGATCGAGCAGTGCGCGGTGGAGGGGATGCACATGGCCCGCTGGTACGTCTCCACCGTCTCGTCCTCGGGCAGCCGCGGCCCCGACCAGTCCCGGATCAGCCGGCCGACCAGCGCCCCGTCGTCGGCGGTGAGCTGCCGCTCGGGGACCCATGGCCGCTGGAAGCCCCAGATGTAGGAGGCGGCGGCGGACTGCCGGCGGTCCCGGAGCATCGCCGAGCGCCAGCGCCTCGGGTGCGGCATGGACACCACCGCGAGCCGCCGGACCAGCTTGGGGCGCATCGCGGCCGCGGTCCACGCCAGATAGCCGCCCAGGTCGTGACCGACCAGCGCGGCGTCCGGCTCGCCGAGGGAGCGGATCACGCCGGTGATGTCGAGGGCGAGGTTGGCCGGGTCGTAGCCGCGCGGGGTCCGGTCGCTGCCGCCGACGCCCCTGAGGTCCATGGCGACGGCCCGGAAGCCCGCGTCGGCGAGCGCGACCAGCTGGTGCCGCCAGGTCCACCAGAACTCCGGGAAGCCGTGCACCAGCATGACCAGCGGGCCGTCGCCGAGTTCGGCGATGTGGAAGCGCGCGCCGTTCGCCGCGACGTCCCGGTGTGTCCAGGGGCCTTCGAGCCGTACGGCCGAGGGGGCGGGATCGCTCATGACGACGAGCGTCCCACAGCCTCGATGGCCGGCACGTCATCCCTGGGGAGGGCCGGACGCGGATGCGGCTTGGCGTTCTGCAGTACGCCCGCCGTCTCCTTCACCGACGCGGCGACCTTCTGCGGGCCCTGGCCCTTCTTGGCCTTCTTCGCGAACACCACGCCGATCAGCGCGAGGGCGACGGCTACCAGGACGTTCGCCGCGAAGGAGAGCAGGAAGCAGATCGCGAGGTTCCAGTGGCTCCAGGTCCGAATGCCGTAGGCCAGCGCGAAGTTGAGCATCGGCAGGGAGAACAGCAGCAGCACACCGGCCGCCGAGAAGGCGCCGCCGCTCGTCGCGCCCCGCTTGACGTCCTGCTTCAGCTGGGCCTTGGCCAGCGCGATCTCGTCGTGCACCAGCGCCGACATCTCGGCCGTGGCCGAGGCGAACAACTGGCCGATGCTGCGTTCGGCACCGACCGGGCTGCCGTCGGGTGCGCTCATCGCGGTCTCCCTCTGCGTACTTGTCATCGTCTTTTGTACCGTCTCGTCAGATCATGCCGGACGGTTGCCCTGCGCGCCCGCCCCGCCCGGCACTTCGGCAGGCGCGTCGTGCCTGTGACGGCCTTCGGCGGCCCCTGCCCGGTCGTGCCCGTGGCGGCCCTCGCCGGCCCCTACCCGGCCGCCTGCCCGGCTTTCTCGGCGGCTATGCGGCGGTGTTCGGCGGCCTTGCGGTCGTAGATCGCCGCCATCCGCAGGTGGTACGCCGGGTCGTCCTGCTCGTAGACGTCCGGGATGCCGTCGAGGTCCTCGTCCCGCTCCTCGGCCTCGACGAGCCGGCGGTAGCGGGCGTTGCGTATCTTCAGCAGCACCGTGGCGCACAGGGCCGCGATCAGCGAACCGGTGAGTACTGCGGCTTTGACCTCGTCGGTGAGCACGGTGTCGCCGTCGAAGGCGAGTTCGCCGATGAGCAGCGACACGGTGAAGCCGATGCCGGCGAGCGAGGCGACCGCGAAGACGTCGCCCCAGGCCAGGTCCTCGCTGAGCGAGGCCCGGGTGAAGCGGGCGGTGAGCCAGGTCCCGCCGAATATCCCGACCGTCTTGCCGACCACCAGTCCGAGGACCACCCCGAGCGTCTCGGGTTTGCCGAACACGTCTCCGAGCGCTCCTCCGGACACCTTCACGCCGGCGCTGAAGAGCGCGAACAGGGGCACGGCGAGCCCTGCCGACAACGGTCGCACCAGATGCTCGATGTGCTCGCCGGGGGAGTGCTGCTCACCCTCACGGGTGGTGCAGCGCAGCATCAGGCCCATGGCGACACCGGCGATGGTCGCGTGCACGCCGCTGTTGTACATCAGCGCCCAGATGACGAGCGCGAGGGGCACGTACACGTACCAGCCGCGTACGCCCTTTCTCAGCAGCAGCCAGAAGACGGCGAGGCCCAGGGCCGCGCCGCCGAGCGCGGCGAAGTCGATCCGGGCGGTGAAGAAGACCGCGATGATCAGGATCGCGAACAGGTCGTCGACGACCGCGAGGGTGAGCAGGAAGGCGCGCAGGGCGCCCGGCAGCGAGGTGCCGATGACGGCCAGCACGGCCAGCGCGAAGGCGATGTCGGTGGCCGTGGGCACCGCCCAGCCCTGGGTGGAGCCGCCGCCGGCGAGGTTGGTGAGGGTGTAGACGAGCGCCGGTACGACCATCCCGCACAGCGCGGCGACCACCGGCAGCACGGCCGCCTTCGGGTCCCGCAGGTCGCCGGCGACCAGCTCGCGCTTGAGTTCGATGCCGGCGACGAAGAAGAAGACGGCGAGCAGGCCGTCGGCGGCCCAGTGGGTGACGGACAGGTTCAGGCCGAGGGTGCCGGGGCCGAGGTGGAAGTCGCCGACGATCTCGTAGCTGTGGTGCAGCGCGGGTATGTTCGCCCAGACCAGCGCGGCTATCGCGGCGATCAGCAGCAGCACACCGCCGACGGTCTCGGTCCGCAGCGCGTCCGCGACGAAGGTCCGTTCGGGCAGCGAGAGCCGGCCGAGGACCTTGCGGGCGGGGGTGGTGCGGGGCGCGGACACGGAGACCTCCGGTCGGTGGGCAGGACGGGTCTACTTGCCGACCAGACTTCCCGGCACACCTTGTGGAACACGCTCTTTGCTTAGTTTACCTAAGGTGTGACGAGAGTTGTCAGGTGAGTCTCACGGTAGGTGCAAAAGGGGCGCCCGGCGCGTTTCGCGCCGGGCGCCCCTTTTGGGAACCGTCGGTCGGGGTCAGTCCTCGCTCGGCGCCGCCGGGAGCTTCGCCTGGATGAGGTCCATGACCGTCGAGTCCGTCAGCGTGGTCACATCGCCGAGCTGGCGGTTCTCGGCGACGTCCCGCAGCAACCGGCGCATGATCTTGCCGGAGCGGGTCTTCGGCAGCTCCGCCACCGGCAGGACCCGCTTGGGCTTGGCGATCGGGCCGAGCGTGGCGCCGACGTGGTTGCGCAGCTCGTTGACGAGGCCCTCGTCCTCGGCGTTCGCCGTGCCGCGCAGGATCACGAAGGCGACGATCGCCTGCCCGGTCGTCTCGTCCGCCGCGCCGACCACGGCCGCCTCGGCGACCGACGGGTGCGACACCAGCGCCGACTCCACCTCGGTCGTCGAGATGTTGTGCCCGGAGACCAGCATGACGTCGTCCACCCGGCCGAGCAGCCAGATGTCGCCGTCGTCGTCCTTCTTCGCCCCGTCACCGGCGAAGTACTTGCCCTCGAAACGCGACCAGTAGGTGTCCAGGAACCGCTGGTCGTCGCCCCAGATGGTGCGCAGCATCGACGGCCACGGCTCGGTCAGCACCAGGTAGCCGCCACCGCCGTTGGGCACCTCACGCGCCTCGTCGTCCACCACCGTGGCCGAGATGCCGGGCAGCGGGGTCTGTGCGGAACCGGGCTTGGTCGCGGTGACACCCGGCAGCGGCGAGATCATCATCGCGCCGGTCTCGGTCTGCCACCAGGTGTCCACGATGGGGGTCCGGTCGGCGCCGATGTGCTTGCGGTACCAGATCCAGGCCTCGGGGTTGATGGGCTCGCCCACCGAACCCAGCACCCGCAGGGAGGACAGGTCGAACTTGGCGGGGATGTCGTCGCCCCACTTCATGAACGTCCGGATCGCGGTGGGCGCCGTGTAAAGGATCGTCACCCCGTACTTCTGCACGATCTCCCAGAACCGGCCCTGGTGCGGGGTGTCCGGAGTGCCCTCGTACATCACCTGCGTCGCGCCGTTGGCCAGCGGCCCGTACACGATGTACGAGTGGCCGGTCACCCAGCCGACGTCGGCCGTGCACCAGTACACGTCCGTCTCCGGCTTGAGGTCGAACACCGCCCAGTGCGTGTACGACGCCTGGGTGAGGTAGCCGCCAGAGGTGTGCAGGATGCCCTTCGGCTTGCCCGTCGTACCGGACGTGTAGAGGATGAACAGCGGGTGCTCGGCGTCGAAGGCCTCGGGCGTGTGCTCGGCCGACTGCCGCTCGACGATCTCGTGCCACCACACGTCCCGGGTGTCGTCCCAGGCCACTTCCTGCCCGGTGCGCCGGACGACCAGCACATGCTCGACGTTGCCGGCCTTGCCGGCCGCCTCGTCCACGGCCGGCTTGAGCGCGGACGGCTTGCCGCGCCGGTAGCCGCCGTCGGAGGTGATGACCACCTTGGCGTCCGCGTCCTGGATACGGGTGGCGAGCGCGTCCGCCGAGAAGCCGCCGAAGACCACGGAGTGCGCGGCGCCGATCCGGGCGCAGGCGAGCATCGCGACCGCCGTCTCCGGGATCATCGGCATGTAGACCGCGACCCGGTCGCCCTTGCGGACTCCCAGCTCCAGCAGGGCGTTCGCTGCCTTGGAGACCTCGTCCTTCAGCTCGGCATAGGTGATCGCGCGGCTGTCGCCGGGCTCGCCCTCGAAGTGGATCGCGACCCGGTCGCCGTGGCCGGCTTCCACGTGCCGGTCCACGCAGTTGTACGCGACATTGAGCTCGCCGTCCTTGAACCACTTCGCGAACGGCGGGTTCGACCAGTCCAGCGTCTCGGTCGGCTCCTTGGCCCAGGTCAGCCGGCGGGCCTGCTCGGCCCAGAAGCCGAGCCTGTCAGCCTTGGCCTGTTCGTACGCCTCGGCCGTGACATTGGCGTTCTCGGCCAGGTCAGCGGGCGGCGCGAAGCGTCGCTCCTCCTTCAAGAGGTTGGCCAGGCTTTCGTTGCTCACGACATCTCCCTTTCCAAGGGTGTCCGTTGTGTCCCAGGCCACAGCTCATCAGACCCGGGGGC
Organism: Streptomyces sp. NPDC007157; assembly: GCF_040634235.1. NCBI lineage: Bacteria > Bacillati > Actinomycetota > Actinomycetes > Kitasatosporales > Streptomycetaceae > Streptomyces > Streptomyces sp. NPDC007157. Next base: position 124,340 of record NZ_JBEYFE010000026.1, on the reverse strand, counting down.
CCGGTGACAAGGGCCGTCGAAAAATTGGTTTAGACCTGTCGAGTGCGGTGGGACACGCAGGGCCCGCCGGTGCCGGCCTGGACGGCGCCGACAGGTCCCCGCCGCCTCCTCAGGCCGGGCTGCGCAGCTCCTCCGCGCCCGGTACCCCCTCGAACACCTCTCCCTCTTCCTCGCCTTCGGGCCGGCCCAGCAGATACGCCTGCGCCTCGCCCACATGGAAGTACATCCCGTGCAGCTCCAGCTCACCGGCCCCCAGCGCCCGCGCCACCGAGTCGTGCGCCCGCAGATGCTCCAGTTGCTGGACCACATTGGTCAGACAGAGCCGCTCCGCCGTGTCCGCCGCCGCTCGCCCGGCCAGCCGGACCCCCGGACGGCCGTCGTCGGCCAGCCGCGCCAGGCTCGGCAGCCCGTGCCGCAGCCAGCGGCCGAGCGGACTCGTGCCGCCCTCGGCCCCGGAACTCAGCAGCGCCTGCATCGCCCCGCACCCGGAGTGCCCGCACACGGTGATGGACCGCACCTTCAGTACGTCCACCGCGTACTCGATCGCGGCCGCCACCGAGTCGTCGCCGTTCTCCTCACCCGGAAGGGGGACCAGGTTACCGACGTTGCGGACCACGAACAGGTCACCCGGACCACTGGAGGTGATCATCGACGTGACGAGCCGGGAGTCGGCGCAGGTGAGGAAGAGCTGCGACGGCCGCTGCCCCTCGCGCGCCAGCCGGGCCAGCTCCTCCCGCACCAGGGGCGCGGTGTCGCGCTGGAACAGGCCGATCCCCTGCGCGAGTTCATGGCCGGTGCCGGCCGCTCCGCCGCCGCCCCAGCGGGCGAGGCCCGGCCTGACGAGCCCCGGCCCATGTCCGTGACCGGCACGGGGCTCGGGGCGAGGCCCGTGCTCCGGTCCGTGGTCGTACCCCGGTGAGCGCACCCCCACCCGGCAGCCGGTCAGCTCGGCGGAACCGCCCTGTGAGATGTGGGCCCGGCGCCAGTCCCGCAGTGACTCGTACGCCGCGTGGTCCATGAACGAACCGTCCAACTCCACCACGGCGGGAGCGCCTTGGGGTACGAGATGCAGGGCTCTGCTGAGCCGGGGGACCGCCAGGAACGTCAGCTGTCCTCTTACATGTACGCGATGGACTCCTCCCTGCTCTTCATGGGTGATGCGGGTGCGGGCGAGGCGGTGCAGGGCGACGGCGACGGCCACGGCGACCCCGAGGAGCACGCCCCCAAGGACACCGAGGATCACCACGCCGAGTGTGGTGACGACGTACACCGCGACCTCACGGTGGCGGGTCACCGTGCGGATGTGGTGCAGGGACACCATCTGGATGCCGACGGCCATCACCAGGGCGGCGAGCGAGGCGAGCGGGATGAGATCCAGGAACGGGACCATCAGCAGCGCGGCGACTACTACGAAAACGCCGTGCAGCATCGTGGAGTTCCGGCTGACGGCACCGGATTGCACATTCGCCGAACTGCGCACCGCGACCCCCGCGACCGGCAGTCCGCCGAGCGCCCCGGAGACGATGTTGGCCGCGCCCTGACCGAGCAGTTCGCGGTCCAGGTCGGACCGGCCGACCCGGGACTGGGGTCCGGGGCGGCCGGCCACCAGCTTGTCCACGGCGACCGCGCCGAGCAGCGACTGCACACCGCACACCAGCGTGGTGGTGAGCACGGCGGCCACGATGCCGAGGACCGGCCCCTCGGGCAGCCCTGCCAGGGCATGGCTGCTCCAGGACGGCAGGTCGACCCGGGGCAGGGTGAGCCCGGTGAGCGAGGCGGTCGCGGTGGCACCGGCGACGGCGACCAGGGCCGCCGGGACCGTGCGCAGCACACGGCCCGCTCTGCCGGGGATCCGGGGCCAGCCGAACAGCAGGGCCAGGGTCAGCGCGCTCATCGCCACGGCGGCCGGGTGCAGGTTCGCCAACTGCGCGGGCAGCGCGCGCACGTTGGCGAGGACCGAGCTCTGCGGGTTGCCGCCGAGCACGATGTGCAGCTGGGCGACGGCGATGGTGACACCGATGCCGGCGAGCATGCCGTGCACCACGGCCGGGCTGACGGCGAGCGCGGTGCGGGCCACCCGCAGGCAACCCAGGCCGAGTTGGGCCAGTCCGGCGAGGACGGTGATGCCGCAGGTGGCCTGCCAGCCGTAGCGGTGGATCAGATCGGCGGTGACCACGGTGAGCCCGGCGGCCGGGCCGCTGACCTGGAGCGGGCAGCCGCCGAGCCGCCCGGCGACCAGTCCGCCGACGGCCGCCGCGACCAGCCCGGCCTGGAGCGGGGCGCCGGTGGCGAGGGCGATGCCGAGGGAGAGCGGCAGGGCGATCAGGAAGACCGAGACGGACGCGGACAGATCGGCGCCCTCGATCCGGAAACGCCGGCGCGGGGGCGTGGGCGGGTTCGGTGGCCGGTCAGCGCCCTTGATGTGCTGGGGACTTGTGGCTCCGGCCCGGGCTCCGGCCTGGGCCAGGCCGAGACTCTCGGGGTGGGTGGGTACGCAGGCTGATGACATGTTTCCCGTCTCCTCCGGGGCAGCGCGGTCGCGGAACAGGGGGGACCCCTCGCCGCCGGGCTGGGGCGTGGTCGCGGCCGTGGGTCACGGCATGCGGTGGCGGGATGAATCAACACTCGGTAAACGAATCGTAATGCAGAGTAAAGGGCAGGCATGGATTTTCTGAGCAAATGGGGCATACCTTCACCTCCATGGGTGAACTGAGCAGTTCATCGGCTTGTCGTATTAATCCCTCTCTCGGTCCTATGCGACCTTGACGGCGCTGTCGGCATATATCCGGCACACCGCCATAAAACGCCGTGATCGGCGTTTGCCGAGAGAAGGAAGAAGGTGGGCGGAATTGGCCGCCACCCAGAGGATCGCCGTCGGCGCCGTGGCCGCCGCGGCCTGTGCCGCGTCGCTGGCGGGTTGCGCCACCGGCACCAAGACCGAAGAAGGGGCGTCCGGGCCGCAGAAGGGAGCACCGGCGCCGCAGAGCATGGTCCGTCTGATCGGCGACGGTTCCACCGCGTACACCGGGGCGCAGCCCCATCTGCCCCGGCCGGAGAAGCTCCAGCCGGGCGAGAAGCCCCCGCAGTTCGTGGTGTTCTCCTGGGACGGCGCGGGCGAGGACAGCCAGAAGCTGTTCTCGCACTTCCGCAAGGTCTCCAAGGAGAACAACGCGACCATGACGTACTTCCTCAGCGGCGTCTACATGCTGCCCGAGGAGAAACGTGACCTCTACCGGCCCCCGCAGCACTCGCCCGGCCGCTCCGAGATCGGCTTCAACGACGAGCAGGGCATCTCCGACACCGTCAAGCAGCTGCGGCTGGCCTGGCTGGAGGGCAACGAGATCGGCACCCACTTCAACGGGCACTTCTGCGGCCCCGACGGGGGTGTCGGCGAGTGGTCGGTGGCGGAGTGGAAGAGCGAGATCTCCCAGGCCAAGCAGTTCGTGAAGAGCTGGAAGACCAACACGGGCATGAAGAACGCCGCACCGCTGCCCTTCGACTACGACAAGGAGCTCATCGGCGCCCGCACCCCCTGCCTGGAGGGGCAGAAGAACTTCATGAAGGCGGCGAGCCAGTTGGGCTTCCGCTACGACACCAGCGGTGTCAACGACCAGGTCTGGCCCAAGAGGAAGGAAGGGCTGTGGGACCTGTCGATGCAGCTCGTCCCCTTCCCCGGTCACTCCTTCGAGCAGCTGACCATGGACTACAACTTCATGGTCAACCAGTCCGGCACCTCGACCCAGGGCGACCCCGACAAGTACGACTACTGGGGCGATCAGATGCGTGACGGGCTGATCCAGGGCTTCAACCGGGCCTACAACGGCAACCGCGCGCCGCTCGTCATCGGCAATCACTTCGAGTCCTGGAACGGCGGCACCTACATGCGGGCCATCGACGAGGTCGTCGAGAACGTCTGCAACAAGCCCGAGGTGCGCTGTGTCTCCTTCCACCAGCTGGCCGACTGGCTGGACGCCCAGGACCCGCAGGTCCTGGCGAGGCTGCGCACCCTGAACGTGGGCGAGGCCCCGCGGCAGGGCTGGGCGTCCTTCCTCTCCGGCCGCCCCGCCCCGGCACCGAAGGGGGTGCCCGGGGCGCCGGCGGTCAAGCAGTAGGCGGCGGGCGGAAGTCGGCGCCCCGCCGACGGAGTGCCCACCTCCGTCAGACGGGCGCCGCCACTCCCTCGCCGAGCACGAAGCCGGGGTCGATCTGTGCCGCCAGGTCGGCCCCGGTGCGCTCGTTGCCCCACGACTGGGCGTTCTTCAGGTGGAAGTGGACCATCTGCCGGGTGTAGCGCTCCCAGTCCCGCAGGTCGTACGTCGCGTCGGCGGCGACCTTGAGGGTGTGCAGGGCACGGGAGTTGGCGTCCTCCAGGAGTTCGAACCGGGGCGGGCGGCCCTTCTCCATGGCGCGCACCCAGTCCGAGTGCCCGACCGTGACCAGCAGGTCGTCCCCGACCTCCGCGCGGAGGAAGTCGATGTCGTCCTGCCCCTGCACCTTGTTGCCGACGACCTTCAGCACGACGCCGAAGTCCCGGGCGTACTCCTTGTACTGGCGATAGACGGAGACCCCCTTCCGGGTCGGCTCGGCGACGAGGAACGTGATGTCGAAGCGGGTGAACATGCCGGAGGCGAAGGAGTCCGAACCCGCCGTCATGTCGACCACGACGTACTCGTCGGGGCCGTCGACGAGGTGGTTCAGGAACAGCTCGACCGCTCCGGTCTTGGAGTGGTAGCAGGAGACCCCCAGGTCCGCGTCCGTGAAGGGCCCGGTGACCATCAAACGGACGGCGCCGCCGTCGAGTTCCACCGGGCGCGCACAGGCGTCGTACACCGGATTGGGTTCCCGTACCCGGACCAGCCGCGAGCCCTCGCCGGGCGGGGTGGTCTTGATCATCGTCGCGGCGGAGGCGATGCGCGGGTTGTTGCCGCGCAGGTAGTCCTTGATCACGGAGAGCCGCTCGCCCATCGCGGGCAGCGTCGCCGACTCCCGCTCGTCGAGGCCGAGCGCGGGGCCCAGGTGCTGGTTGATGTCGGCGTCGACGGCGACGACCGGCGCGCCGGCGGCCGCGAGATGGCGGATGAACAGGGAGGAGAGCGTGGTCTTGCCGCTGCCGCCCTTCCCGACGAAAGCAATTTTCATGTTCACGAAGAGTAGTCGCCTGATAGCTGTACGTGTCAGGTGAAGTGAAGAAGACCACTCCTTCGTGGAGCGGCGGGCCGGGGGTGCGTAGGGTCGTACTCATGAGTACGACACGTGCGACCGCCGATCCGCTCGCGGCCCTGGGCTCGCTGCCCGGTGTGGCCGAGTCCGTGGAGTCCGTGCGCAAGGCCGTGGACCGGGTCTACGGGCACCGGGTCATGCGGCGCCGCAGCAACGCCGTCACGTCCGAGGCCGCGCTGCGCGGCGCCCGGGGCAGTGCGGCGCTGTCCGGTGCCGACTGGGCGCTGGAGGAGGTCCGGCGGCGCTCCGACTTCGGTGTCGACGACGACGCGCGCGTGGTGGGCGCCGCCCTGCGGCTGACCGCCGAGGCAGGCCAATTGCTTTCCATCTGGCGACAGTCGCCGCTGCGCGTACTGGCCCGGCTGCATCTGGTGGCGGCCGCGACCGGGGACGACGAGGTGGGCCGGCCGCGCCGGGCCGGTGAAGGTGTCGACGAGCCGCTGATCGAGCTGCCGCTGCCGGCCGCCGACGAGGTGTCGGGGCGCCTCGACGGGCTCGCCGAGCTGATCATCGCGGGCAGTTCCGCGCCGGCGCTGGTGACAGCTGCCGTGGTGCACGGCGAGCTGCTCGCGCTGCGGCCCTTCACCTCGTACAACGGGCTGGTGGCGCGCGCGGCCGAGCGGATCGTGCTGATCGGCAGCGGCCTCGACCCCAAGTCGATCTGCCCCGCCGAGGTCGGCCACGCCGAACTGGGCCGTGCCTCGTATCTGGCGGCCCTGGACGGCTATGTATCGGGCACCCCGGACGGCATGGCGGCCTGGATCGCGCACTGCGGCCGCGCGATCGAGCTGGGCGTCCGGGAGTCGACCGCGGTCTGCGAGGCGTTGCAGCGCGGCGCGGCGTAGGCGTAAAGGCCACGGGCGGCCGGGAAGGCTGCCTGAACGGGTTGCGGCGGTACGAGTTCTCGTACCGCCGCTGGCATGTTCACCGGGTTACCAGGCGTCCTCGAAATGTCGCCCATCAGGTCGGGTGCTTTGCCCGTCACCTGGTGCGGCTGGCCCGTAATCGACGGGTCGACGTCGCGTGGGTGCTCAGTGTCCATGCGGGGTCCGTGGGGCCAAATGCGTTTAAAAAGGTGATCCTCTCGGATGTCCTTCGGTCTCGCGGGCCGCTAACCCCTTTGTACTGCAAGCCCGGAGCAAGCGGAACCCCTGCCCGCAGTTCTTTACTTTTAGCTTCAAAGACACGCTAAGGCGCAAAAAAGGGACATCGATCGGCTGAACGGGCGAAAGAGGGGATGGTGCGCCGGTTCAGGCAACTGAGTTCCGGCGCCTGCTCGCGTACCAGACCAGGCCCGCGGTGGCGGCTGCCGCTCCTATCGCGGCCGCGGCGACCAGGGCCGGGCGCGGGGGCGCGGAGATGCGCTGCTTGAGCCGGACCGGGCGGTGGAAGTCCAGGATCGGCCAGCCGCGCCCGAGTGCCTCGCGGCGCAGCGTCCGGTCCGGGTTGACCGCGTGCGGATGCCCGACGGCCTGGAGCATCGGCAGGTCGGTCGCCGAGTCGCTGTACGCGTAGCAGCGGTCGAGGTCGTACCCCTCGGAGGCGGCCAGCTCCCGGATCGCCTCGGCCTTCGTCGGACCGTAGGCGTAGTACTCCACCTCGCCGGTGTAGCAGCCGTCGTCGCCGACGACCATGCGGGTGGCCACCACCCGGTCGGCGCCGAGCAGTTCGCCGATCGGCTCGACCACCTCGGCGCCCGAGGTGGAGACGATGACGACGTCCCGGCCGGCCCGGTGATGGGCCTCGATGAGGGAGGCGGCCTCGTCGTAGATGATCGGGTCGATCAGGTCGTGCAGGGTCTCGGCGACGATCTCCTTGACCTGCTGGACATTCCAGCCACGGACCAGGCCGGACAGGTACGCGCGGGTGCGCTCCATCTGGTCGTGGTCCATACCGCCGACCAGGAACACGAACTGGGAGTACGCGTTGCGCAGCGCCGCCCTGCGGTTGATCAGACCGCCTTGGTAGAACGACTTGCTGAAGGTGAGCGTGCTCGACTTCGCAATGACCGTCTTGTCCAGGTCAAAGAAGGCTGCTGTGCGGGGCAAGGAGTGGTTTTCCACGCCCCCGAGCATAGGCGCCCACCATTCGGCGTAAGGTGGGGCGCGTGGGTTTGCCTGAGAGGGCTCTCGGGTACACCATGGAAGTCACGGATCGTTCGCGACCGTGCTAACCCGGTCCGGCTCCTCCCCCCCCGAGTCGGCCGTGGAGACGACCCCCACTCTCCCCCCCGGTGGGGGTCGTCGCATGTCCGGACGGGTTTTTCCTCTCTTCTCCGGGTCCTGAGACCCTGGTCGGGCGGCTGTGGCCGCCCCTCTCGCATGCCCGCGATCCGTCACGCTGTGTAGTCACAACGCTGCGCTGTGGAAGTCGCACAGAGCCCAGAACGGGCCTCACCGGTATGGGTGACAGCGATATTCACAACCATCGAGTTGTCCACAGTTTTGGACCAAGATCCACACGATTTCCGGGTTCGTCGCACCGTGATTCCAGCGCGCTCCGGCGGCGGCGAGTTCATGGCCGGTTCCGATTGTCGGGCGCCAATGGCCGGTTTCTATCGGCCGTGCATATGGAGGCCGCTTGCCGGTTCTTCACACGTATGGGAATCGCGTGGCCCCGGAGGCCGCGCGCAAGAACGCAGCCGAGGGGGAAGCTCACGTGGCCGGAACTGTCACCCACGAACCACCGTCCGCCGCCCCGGGACGGCCCGGACGCCCGATGATCGTCACCGAGGACGCCGAACTCCTCGACGACCTGTTGCGCCTGTGCGCGGCGGCCGGCGCCAAACCCGAGGTCCACCACGGGGTACCGGAACGCGGCGGCGGCTGGGAGTCCGCCCCGCTCGTCCTGGTCGGCGACGACGCCGCACGCCGGGTGCGCGGGGCCGCGCGCCGACGCGGGGTGGTGCTGGTCGGCCAGGACCAGGACGACCCGGACGTGTGGAAACGCGCCGTGGAGATCGGCGCGGACCACGTCCTGATGCTGCCCGACGGCGAGCAGTGGCTCGTGGACCGGATCGCCGACGTCGTCGAGGGTGTGGGCCGCCCGGCCCTCACCGTCGGGGTGATCGGCGGCCGGGGCGGGGCCGGTGCCTCCACGCTGGCCTGCGCGCTCGCCGTCACCTCCGCACGGGAGGGACTGCGCACCCTCCTCGTGGACGCGGATCCACTGGGCGGCGGAATCGACGTACTCCTCGGCGCCGAGACCGCCGAAGGCCTGCGCTGGCCCGCGTTCGCCGCCTCCCGCGGCCGGCTCGGCAGCGGGGCCCTGGAGGAGTCGCTGCCGGAGCTGCACTCGCTGCGGATCCTCAGCTGGGACCGCGGCGCCAGCGTGGCGATCCCGCCGCCCGCCGTCCGCGCGGTGCTCGCCGCCGTCCGCAGGCGGGGCGGCACGGTCGTCGTCGACCTGCCGCGCCGCCTGGACGACGAGGTCGCCGAGGTCCTCACCCAGCTCGACCTCGCCGTCCTGGTGGTCCCCGCCGAACTCCGTGCGATCGCGGCGGCGGCCCGGGTGGCGGCCACCGTCGGCATGGTCGTGCGCGACCTCCGGGTGGCGGTACGGGGCCCGTACGCGCCGGGACTCGACGACCGCGAGGTGGCCCGGCTGCTCGGCCTGCCGCTGGCCGGCGAGGTGCCTGTCGAACCGGGCCTGTCCCGCCCGAACCGGAAACCGCCCGGAGCCGCCGCCCGCGGGCCACTGGCGCGCTTCTGCAAGGGCTTCTGGGAGCGCACGCTCGTCGAGGCGGGTGGCGTATGAGGCCCGGCACCGCGGGCGTGGACGGCCCGGCCCTGCTCGACGGGGTCCGGCGCTGGCTCGCCGAGAGCGGCGCCGAACCGACCCCCGCGCGCGTGGCGCAGGCGCTGCGCGCACAGGGTCGGGTGCTCGGCGACGCCGAGGTTCTCGGCGCGGCCGAGCGACTGCGCTCCGAACTGGTCGGCAGCGGCCCCCTGGAACCCCTGCTCGCCGACCCCACGGTCACCGACGTCCTGGTGTCCGCCCCGGACCGGGTCTGGGTGGACCGCGGCGGCGGCCTGGAACTGACCCCCGTCGCCTTCCCGGACGCGGCGGCCGTACGACGACTCGCACAGCGGCTGGCCGCGGTGGCCGGCCGGCGCCTGGACGACGCCCGGCCCTGGGCGGACGCCCGGCTGCCCGACGGCACCCGTCTGCACGCGGTGCTGCCTCCAGTGGCGGTCGGCTGCACCTGTCTGTCCCTCAGGGTGGTGCGGCCGCGGGCGTTCACGCTCGACGAACTGGTGGCGGCCGGGACCGTGCCACCGGGCGGCGACCGGATCCTGCGCGCGCTGCTGGCGGCCCGGCTCTCTTTTCTGGTCAGCGGTGGCACCGGCACCGGCAAGACGACCCTGCTGAGCGCGTTGCTCGGTCTGGTGGGCCCGGGGGAGCGGATCGTGCTCGCCGAGGACTCGGCGGAGCTCAGGCCCGAACACCCGCACGTCGTGCGGCTGGAGACCAGACCCGCCAACCAGGAGGGCGCCGGCCTGGTGACCCTGGAGGACCTGGTCCGGCAGGCGCTGCGGATGCGCCCCGACCGGCTGGTCGTCGGCGAGGTGCGCGGCCCCGAGGTCGTGCACCTGCTGGCCGCGCTCAACACCGGCCACGAGGGCGGCTGCGGCACGGTGCACGCAAACGCGGCCGCGGACGTCCCCGCCCGCCTGGAGGCACTCGGTACGGCCGCGGGGCTCGACCGGGCCGCCCTGCACAGCCAGTTGGCGGCCGCGCTGTCGGTGGTGCTGCACCTCGTGCGGGACCGCACGGGCCGACGGCGGATCGCCGAGGTGCATGTGCTGGAACGGGATCCCACGGGTCTGGTGCGGACGGTACCGGCACTGCGCTGGAGTGCGGAGGCCTTCGCGCGCGAGCCGGGGTGGGAGCGGCTGCGGGGGTTGCTGCGAAGTGACGCAAGTGATCTGTGAGTTGAAAGGGGTTCGTGCGATGGGTGAGACGACGGTGGGTGCGGCGGTGGTGTGCGGCGGAGTCATGGCCTGGCTCCTGGCCGAGCGGCAGCGCGAGGTACGGCGGGCGCGGCTGTTGCTCGCCGGGGGCGGTGCGGTGGCGGCCGGACCGCCCTTGTGGGAGCAGACGGCCGGGGAGTTGCGGCGGCTGCGCGGCCGTTGGCGGGGCGAGTGGTGGGCCCTGACCGTCGGCATCGCGCTGGCCCTCGTCGCCGCCTCGGTGCTTCCGCTCCTCGCCGGGGCGGCCGGGGTGCCGGTGCTGCGCCGGCTGCGGCTGGCCCGCCAGGCGGGGCGGGTCCGGCAGGCACGCGCCGACGCGGTGATCGTGCTCTGCGGGGCGCTCGCCGGTGAGGTGCGCGCGGGACGGCAGCCGGGCGAGGCGCTGCTGCGGGCCGCGCGGGACTCCGGCGGGCTCGCCGAGGCCCAGGCGGCCGTGGTGGCGGCGGCCCGCTTCGGCGGGGACGTGCCGGGCGCGCTCGCGACGGCCGCGCGCCAGTCGGGCGCCGGCGGCCTGCTGGGGCTCGCGGCGTGCTGGCGGGTGGCCGTCGACCAGGGTGCGGGGCTCGCCGCCGGCCTCGACCGCCTGGAGGCGGCCCTGCGCGCCGAACGGGACCAGCGTGCCGACCTGCGCGCCCAGTTGTCCGGGGCCCGGGCCACCGTGGTGCTGCTCGCCGCGCTGCCCGCCCTCGGTCTTCTGCTCGGCTCGGCCATGGGCGCCGATCCGCTGCGCGTACTGCTGCACACCGGGGCCGGGCTGGGCTGCCTGGTCGTCGGAGCGGTGTTCGAGGGCACGGGGATGTGGTGGGCGGCCCGGATCGTGCGGGGAGCTGAGGCGGCATGAGCGCGGAGGTTGTCCACAGGCTGGGGGCGACGGTCGCGGTGCTGCTGGTCCTGGGCTGGTCGGCGTGGCGGCTGGAGCGGGCCCGGCGCAGGCGCTGGGCCAGGCGCAGGGTGGCCGAACTGCTGGCCCTGGAGATGCCTGAGCGGCGTTGCGACGTCGCGGGTGCCGTCCGCGGATGGCTGCCGGTGGTCGGTGTGGTGTGCGGCGGCTGGGTGCTGGTCGGTGGGGTCGTCGGGGCGCTGCTGGGCCTGGGCGTGGCCGTGGGGCTGTGGCGGTGGCGGCGCCGGCAGGGAGACGCGGGACGGGCGGCGCAGGCCGAGGCGTCCCGGGCCGCGCGCCAACTCCCGCTCGCCTCCGACCTGCTGGCCGCTTGCATCGCCGCCGGGGCGGGCCCGGTCCTCGCCGCGCAGGCCGTCGGCGAGGCGCTCGGCGGGCCCGTCGGGGAAGGGCTCGCGCGGGGTGCGGCTGAGGTTCGACTGGGCGGTGAACCGGTGGACGCCTGGCGGCGGTTGGCGGCACTGCCGGGGGCCGCCGCCCTCGCCCGGCTGCTGGAGCGCGCGACCGAGTCCGGGCTGCCGGCGGCCGTTCCGGTCGCCCGGCTCGCCGCTGACGCCCGCGCGGAGTGGGCGAGAAGCGCGACCGCACGGGCCCGGCGGGCGGCCGTGCTGATCTCCGCGCCGGTCGGGCTGTGTTTCCTGCCCGCGTTCATCGCGGTCGGGGTGCTGCCCGTGGTGATCGGGCTCGCGGGCGGGGTGATGCGAGGGGGTGGTGGATGAAAGGGGCGACAACGGGCCGCCAACAGGAACAGATCACTGAATTCGGAATTCAAGGGAGTGGAGTCGAGATGTACCGGAAGATGCGGAAGTTGCTGCGCGGGGACGCCGGAATGGTTACGTCCGAGTACGCGATGGGGATCATCGCCGCCGTCGCGTTCGCGGCCGTGCTCTACGCGGTCGTGACGAGCGGACAGGTCAGTGCGGAGCTTCAGAACATCGTGAAACGAGCCCTCAGTGCGCGGATGTGAGCGCGGGCGCGGGTCGGACCGCGGGTTCGTGACGGCGGAGACGGCCGTGGTGCTGCCGGTGCTGGTGGCGTTCACGATGGCGCTGGTGTGGGGGCTGCTCGTGGTGGCCGCCCAGATCCGGTGCGTGGACGCCGCCCGCACCGGGGCGCGGGCCGCCGCGCGGCAGGACGCCGAGGGCGCGGTGGTCGCCGTGACGAAGGAGGCGGCGCCGGACGGCGCGACGGTGACCGTCGGCCGGGAGGGCGACCAGGTCCGGGTGACGGTGGTGGCGAGGCCACCGGTGCTGGGAGCGCTGCCGTTCGAAGTACGCGAGTCGGCGGTGGCGTTGGCGGAGGAGCGGGGGCCGTGACGGGGCGTGCGGCGGTCGGGTGGCTGCGGGCCGGTGGGGGCTGCTCGCGCCCACGCGGCGGAGCCGCACACGTCACAGCCCCACGCTCCTACCGGGCACGCTGCGGCGGGGCGCGTGATCAAGGCTCCGCCACTGTGTGGAGCGTCGGGGCGATCGCTGTGCTGTGCGTGGTCTTCGGGGTCGTCATCGGACTGGGGCAGGCTGTCGTCGGCCGCCATCGGGCGGCCGGTGGTGCCGACATGGCCGCGCTCGCGGCCGCGGACCACTGGGCCGAAGGGACCGCGGGGGCCTGCGCCCGGGCCGACCGGGTGGCACGGGCACAGGGTGCGCGGCTGACGCGGTGCGTGGTCGTCGGGGATGTCTCGGACGTGTCGGTGGCCTCGGGGGACGGGCTGTTCGCGGCGGAGGTCAGGGCCAGAGCGGGCCCGGTGGATTGGGCGCCGCCGTAACGCGCCCCACAGGGGCGCGGCGCTGTGACAGGTGCGGCTCCGCCGCGTGGGGGGGGCGACCGGCCCCCACCGGCCCGCAGTGGGCCGGCGCCCGATGTCGGCCCTACTCGGGCGCCCCCTTCAGCAGCACCGTGAGGAGTCGCACCGCCCCCCGCTTGTGCAACGGATCGTTCCCGTTCCCGCACTTGGGTGACTGGATGCAGGACGGGCACCCGGCCTCGCACTCGCACGCGGCGATCGCCTCGCGGGTGGCGGTGAGCCACGCGCGGGCCGTGTGGAAGGCGCGCTCCGCGAAGCCCGCGCCGCCCGGGTGGCCGTCGTAGACGAAGACCGTCGGCAGCAGCGTGTCGGGGTGCAGGGGGATGGACACGCCGCCGATGTCCCAGCGGTCGCAGGTCGCGAAGAGCGGGAGCAGGCCGATGGAGGCGTGTTCGGCGGCGTGCAGGGCACCGCCGAGGATCTCCGGGGTGATCCGGGCCTCGTCGAGCTGGTCCTCGGTGACGGTCCACCACACCGCGCGGGTGCGCAGCGTCCGGGGCGGGAGGTCGAGTTTCGTCTCGCCCAGCACCTCGCCGGTGATGAGCCGGCGGCGGAGGAAGGAGACCACCTGGTTGGTGACCTCGACGGACCCGTAGCAGAGGCGGCCGTCGCCCCAGGGAACCTCGATGTCGGTCTCCAGGACGGAGATGGCCGTGGTGTCGCGGGCGACCGTGGAGTACGGCGGCTCGGCCTGTTCGACCAGCGCGACCGAGTCCTCCAGGTCCAGGGAGCGCACCAGGTAGGTGCGGCCCTGGTGCAGGTGGACCGCGCCCTCGTGGACCGTGGAGTGCGCGGCGCTGGCGTCCACCGTGCCGAGCAGCCGCCCCGTGCCCGCCTCGACGACCTGCACCGGGCGGCCGCCCTCGCCGCGGATGTCGGTCAGCTCGGCGGCCCGCTCGCGCCGGGTCCAGTGCCAGGCCTTGGTACGGCGGCGCAGCAGCTTCGCGGCCTCCAGCTGCGGCAGCAGCTCCGCGCAGGCGGGGCCGAACAGGTCGAGGTCGTCGTCGGTGAGCGGGATCTCGGCCGCGGCGGCACACAGATGCGGGGCGAGGACGTACGGGTTGTCGGGGTCGAGGACCGTCGATTCCACCGGTTGGTCGAACAGGGCCTCGGGATGATGGACGAGGAACGTGTCCAGCGGGTCGTCGCGGGCCACCAGGACCGCGAGGGCGCCCTGCCCGGAGCGGCCGGCACGACCCGCCTGCTGCCACACAGAGGCCCTCGTACCCGGGTACCCGGCGATCAGTACGGCGTCCAGCCCGGAGACGTCCACGCCCAGCTCCAGGGCCGTCGTGGCGGCAAGTCCGAGGAGCTCCCCGGAGTGCAGCGCGCGTTCCAGGGCGCGCCGCTCCTCGGGGAGGTAGCCGCCGCGATAGGCCGCGACACGCCGGGCGAGGGAACGGTCGACCTCGGCCAGCCGGTCCTGCGCGATGAGGGCGATCAGCTCGGCGCCACGCCGGGAGCGCACGAAGGCCACCGACCGCACGCCCTGCACGGCGAGGTCGGTCAGCAGATCGGCGGTCTCCGCGGTGGCGGTACGGCGGACCGGGGCGCCCTTCTCGCCGTGCAGCTCGGTCAGCGGCGGCTCCCAGAGGGCGAAGACCAGCTCGCCGCGCGGGGAGGCGTCCTCGGCGATCTCCACGACCGGCAGGCCGGTGAGACGGCGGGCGGCGACGGCCGGCTCGGCGGCGGTCGCGGAGGCCAGCAGGAAGACCGGGGAGGCGCCGTAGCGGGCGCACAGGCGGCGTAGGCGGCGCAGCACCTGGGCGACGTGCGAGCCGAAGACGCCCCGGTAGGTGTGGCACTCGTCGATGACGACGTACTTCAGCGACTTCAGGAAGGAGGACCAGCGGGCGTGCCCGGGAAGTATCCCGCGGTGCAGCATGTCCGGGTTGGTGAGCACGTAGTTGGCGTACTGGCGGACCCACTCCCGCTCCTCGTACGGGGTGTCGCCGTCGTACACCGCGGGCCGTACGGCGGTGCCCAGCGGTTGTGAAAGTTCCTTCACCGATCGGCACTGGTCTGCCGCCAGTGCCTTGGTGGGCGCCAGGTAGAGGGCGGTGGCACCACGGCCGTTGGGTGCCTCGGAGCCGTCCAGGAGGGTGGAGAGGACCGGCACGAGATAGGCCAGCGACTTGCCGGAGGCGGTGCCGGTGGCGACCACCACCGAGGCGCCGTCCAGGGCGTGCTCGGCGGCCAGCGCCTGGTGCTCCCAGGGATGGTCGATGCCGCACGCCTGTACCGCCGCGACCACCTCCGAACGAATCCGGTCAGGCCAGACGGCATGCCGACCCGCCCGCGGGGGCAAGTGCTCCGTATGAGTGATGCGCGAAGCCCGGCTCGGCCCGGAGGCGAGCCGGTCCAGGACCGTGCCCGGAGAGAACCCGGACGCGGCCGGAGCCGAGGGTCGATCGGATCGGTGATTTATGGCCATCGGGACCGAGTGTGTCACTGGCGTGACGGACAATGGGGCCAAGGCGTCGTGCACGCCTGCCGGTAAGTGATTGAATGCCATCGCGGCTGGCGTACCGTCCCGGGGGCCGCAGGCCGAGGTGTCCCAAGGGGCGACCCGCTCGATAGCAAGGTGCTGGAGGATCCGTGGACCTGTCCCTGTCGACCCGTACCGTCGGCGATCGCACGGTCGTTGAGGTCGGTGGCGAAATCGACGTATATACCGCGCCCAAGCTGCGCGAGCAGTTGGTCGAGCTGGTGAACGACGGGAATTTCCACCTCGTCGTTGACATGGAGGGCGTGGACTTCCTCGACTCCACCGGGCTCGGCGTGCTGGTCGGCGGCCTGAAGCGGGTGCGAGCCCATGAGGGCTCACTGCGCCTGGTCTGCAACCAGGAGCGCATTCTGAAGATCTTCCGAATCACCGGTCTCACCAAGGTGTTCCCGATCCACACCTCGGTCGAGGAAGCGGTGGCGGCCACCGACTGACCCGGTCCGGCCGACGTCTCCCGGGCCGCCGATCGGTCCGCGCCGTCCGGTCGGCCTCCGACACGGGCTCGTACAGAGCCGTACGCAGGCCCGTGTCGCCCCTGCCCGCTCGGGCCCGCGTGCCTGTGCCGGCAGCCGTTCACGGGTCGCAGGCCCGCGGCGGACGCAATTCATCGGGGGGCCGGGTTTTTCGGCGATCCGGCCCCCTACCGCACGCCTGTAGTTCCGAGGGGGACGTATGGCCACCGTTGAACTCCGCTTCAGCGCGCTGCCCGAGCACGTCCGCACCGCCCGACTGGTGGCGGCGGCGGTGGCACGCAGGGCCGGAGTGGACGAGGCCGTCCTGGACGAGGTCCGGCTGGCCGTCGGCGAGGCCTGTTCCCGCGCTGTCGGTCTGCACCAGAGCGCCGGCATCACCGATCCGGTGCGGGTGGCGCTGATCGAGGAGGAGAAGCAGTTCTCCATCGAGGTCGGCGACGATGCGCCCCGTTCCGTCCCCGTCGACCGGGCGACCGGTGCGGCGCCCGACGCGGACGTGGAGGCCGAGGAGGACGAGATGGGCCTCGCGGTCATCAGCGGCCTCGTCGACGACGTCGAGGTCACCGCCGGGGAACACGGCGGCCTGATCCGCATGACCTGGCCGACCACCCCGCCCGGAGTCGCGCTCACCTGAGTCACCCGATCATGAGAAGGGCCCTGCTCAGCAGGGCCCTTCTTGTTATTTTCCTTCGGATGTCATCCGGTCGCCGAATTCGTGAAAGAATTCACGATCAATGTCCCGGCGGATCGCCCGATAATTTGATCAAGCGCCGAATAGGCCAGTGGTGATCGTCAATGCTTTTAGGGCGTTACCACTTTCGGGTTGGTCGGCATGACCTCGATCATTTGCTGAAGAGCAAGAGAAGGCCAATTCCGCTTACCGTCCCCTGTTTAGATCACTCGCGGGTACCTAGAATCCGTCCACATCTTGAGCTCAGCCCAAGCGTCAAGGAGGACGAATGGCGGGGCTTTCTACCCCTCATCAGTTGGATCACCCCACAACCCTGGCGGCCGCGGTCCTGACCGACGACAACCGGGTCCTGGTCGCGGTGATCGCCGTCGTGGCGCTGGCCGCGCTCGTGGTCGCCTGGATCCTGGTGCGCCAGGTACTCGCGGCCGGCGAGGGCACCGACAGCATGAAGAAGATCGCAGGGGCGGTCCAGGAAGGCGCGAACGCCTATCTGGCCCGGCAGCTGCGCACCCTCGGCGTGTTCGCCGTCGTGGTGTTCTTCCTGCTCCTGCTGCTGCCCGCGGACGACTGGAATCAACGCGCCGGCCGATCGATCTTCTTCTTGATCGGCGCGGCCTTCTCGGCGGCCACCGGCTATATCGGCATGTGGCTCGCCGTACGCAGCAATGTCCGCGTCGCCGCGGCCGCCCGGGAAGCCACCCCGGCGGAAGGTGAACCGGAAAAGGATCTCACCGCCGTCTCGCACAAAGCCATGAAGATCGCTTTCCGCACGGGCGGCGTGGTCGGCATGTTCACGGTGGGGCTCGGCCTGCTCGGCGCCTCCTGTGTGGTGCTGGTGTACGCGGCCGACGCGCCGAAGGTGCTCGAAGGATTCGGCCTGGGCGCCGCCCTGATCGCCATGTTCATGCGTGTCGGCGGCGGCATCTTCACCAAGGCCGCCGACGTCGGCGCCGACCTGGTCGGCAAGGTCGAACAGGGCATTCCGGAGGACGACCCGCGCAATGCCGCGACCATCGCCGACAACGTGGGCGACAACGTCGGCGACTGCGCCGGCATGGCGGCCGACCTCTTCGAGTCCTACGCGGTGACCCTGGTCGCCGCGCTGATCCTCGGAAAGGCGGCCTTCGGGGACGCGGGTCTCGCCTTCCCGCTCCTGGTACCGGCCATCGGTGTGCTCACCGCGATGATCGGCATCTTCGCGGTCGCCCCGCGCCGTAGCGACCGCAGCGGCATGAGCGCCATCAACCGCGGCTTCTTCATCTCCGCGGTGATCTCGCTCGTGCTGGTCGCGATCGCGGTCTTCGTGTACCTGCCGTCGAAGTACGCCGACCTCGACGGCATCTCCGACGCGGCCATCAGGGCCAAGGACGGCGATCCGCGGATCCTCGCGCTGGTCGCGGTCGCCATCGGCATCCTGCTGGCGGCCGTCATCCAGCAGCTGACCGGCTACTTCACCGAGACCAACCGGCGTCCGGTCATGGACATCGGCAAGTCCTCGCTGACCGGCCCGGCCACCGTGGTCCTCGCCGGCATCTCGATCGGCCTCGAATCGGCCGTCTACACCGCCCTGTTGATCGGCCTCGGCGTCTACGGGGCGTTCCTGCTCGGCGGTACGTCGATCATGCTGGCGCTGTTCGCGGTGGCGCTGGCCGGCACCGGCCTGCTCACCACGGTCGGTGTGATCGTCGCCATGGACACCTTCGGGCCGGTCTCCGACAACGCCCAGGGCATCGCCGAGATGTCCGGCGACGTCGAGGGCGCGGGCGCGCAGGTGCTCACCAACCTGGACGCCGTCGGCAACACCACCAAGGCGATCACCAAGGGCATCGCCATCGCCACCGCCGTCCTCGCGGCGTCGGCGCTCTTTGGGTCGTACCGGGACGCGATCACCACGAACGTGCAGGACGTGGGGGCGAAACTGACCGGTCCGGGCGCGCCGTTGACCCTGTCGATGGACATCTCGCAGCCCAACAACCTCGTCGGCCTCATCGCCGGCGCGGCGGTCGTCTTCCTCTTCTCCGGACTCGCCATCAACGCGGTGGCGAGGTCGGCGGGTTCGGTGGTCTACGAGGTGCGGCGGCAGTTCCGCGAGCACCCCGGGATCATGGACTACACGGAGACGCCCGAGTACGGCAAGGTCGTCGACATCTGCACCAAGGACGCCCTGCGCGAGCTGGCCACGCCGGGACTGCTCGCCGTGATGGCGCCCATCTTCATCGGGTTCACGCTCGGCGTCGGGGCCCTCGGCTCCTACCTCGCCGGCGCGATCGGCGCGGGCACCCTGATGGCCGTCTTCCTGGCCAACTCCGGCGGTGCCTGGGACAACGCCAAGAAGCTCGTGGAGGACGGCCACTACGGCGGCAAGGGCAGTGAGGCCCACGCCGCCACGGTGATCGGTGACACGGTCGGCGACCCCTTCAAAGACACCGCGGGACCCGCGATCAACCCGCTGCTCAAGGTCATGAACCTGGTCTCGCTGCTCATCGCACCAGCGGTGATCAAGTTCTCGTACGGCCATGACAAGAGCATCGGCGTCCGGATCGTGATCGCGGTCCTTGCGCTGATCGTGATCGTCGGCTCGGTGTACATCTCCAAGCGGCGCGGCATCACCGTCGGCGACGACGAGGACAGCGCGGGACGCGTGGCCAAGTCGGCCGATCCAGCGGTGGTTTCGTAAGCGGCCTTACGACGGCCGCCGGGGCTCTCGCGAGGGAGCCGGGCCAACGAGCGGGCGGATGGCGTGTGCTGACACGCCGTCCGCCCGTTTCGTGCGCCGGGGGCGCTCGCCGGTTCTCGTGCGCGGTCGTCGTACGTGGTCGTGCGCGGTCCCTGTGTGGTGGTGCGTGGTCGTGCACGTGGGGCGCGGTCGTGCGTGGTGGTGCGGTCCGGCTCCGGGTGTGCCCGGCGTCTCGTCGTGAGCCTTCTCTCTCGTGGTGCAAATACGACTAAAGCGTACTTAATGGATGCTCTCCATGAGGGTGCTGTCCGTGTGCCGTGTAGATTCCGGGGGCCGAGAGCCATTGAAGGGACCTATCCGGTGAACAAGAAGCTCGCGGCCGCACTGTCCGGCGGTGCGGTACTGGTAGTGGCGCTGTCCGGGTGCAGCAGCAACAAGGGCACCGACCCCAAGCTGATCGCCTGGGCCAAGACCGTGTGTGACGCGGTGCCGGCGCAGGACGCGAAGATCAAGGCGGCCAACGCGGCCATCGCGCAGACCGCCTCGGACACCACGAGTTCGCCCTCGACCATCCAGAAGACCGACTCCCGGGCCTTCCAGGACATGGCCGACGGCTACAAGGCGCTCGCCACGGCCATCGGCAGCGCCGGTGCGCCCCCTGGGATCGACGACGGCGCCAAGCGTCAGCAGGACGTCGTCAAGAACCTCAACAGCCTCTCCTCGTCCTACGCCGCCCTGAAGAAGAAGGTCGACGCGCTCGACACCAAGGACCAGGCGAAGTTCGCCTCCGGTCTGCACGACGTCGCCTCCCAGATGGCGGACCTGGAGACGCAGAACAAGAGCGGCACCGCGGCGCTGCAGGCCCTGGAGCAGGGCGAGGTCAAGGACGCGATCGCCGAGCAGGCCAGCTGCAAGCAGGTCTCGGAGACGGCGTCGGCTTCGGCGTCGGCCTCGTCGACCGCGAGCTGACGGCACGGGTCGACGGCAGTCGTGGCGCCACGACGACCCGTTCGGGGGGAGCCGCGGGGCGCCGGGAGCTGAGTGCTGCCGGGATTCGTGGGGTGCCTGCGGGGCGCTCGGTGCTTATGGGTTGACCGGTGCGCCGAGGCCGATGGGCGCCGACGGGGCGACGGTCGTCCGTAAGGCGGCGGTCGACGCGAGCTGAGGCGGTGGTCGGAAGGGGGCGCGGGCCACAATGGAGGGCGTGACTGACTCCGGCCTCGCCACCCTGCCCGCCTCCGACCGCCCCGACGTCGCCGCCCGGCTGCGCACCGCCCTGCTGGGCGCCTCCTTCACCGCCGACGGGCTCCTGGAACTGCTCGGCGCGCCCGCGTACGCGGCGCTGGCCCGCAGCGAGACGGTGCCCGCGCTCCGGGCCACCCGCGGGGACACACCGCTGGAGACCCTCGTCCGGCTGTTCCTGCTTCAGCAGCCCGTACCGCACGCGCGCGTGGCGGACATGCTGCCCGTGGACGACCTCCTGGAGAGCGGCTGGCTGACCCGCGCGGGCGGCGATGAGGTCGCGGCCACCGTGGACGTACGGCCGTACAGCGGGCCCGACGGCGAGGACTGGTTCATCGTCTCCGACCTCGGCTGCGCGGTCGGCGGTGCCGGCGGCATCGGGCAGCGCCACGAGGGTGTCGTCCTGGGTGTCGGCGGCGCGTCCACGACGCTGGCCGGCATCACCGTGCGTACGCCCGTCTCCGCCGCCCTCGACCTCGGCACCGGCTCCGGGATCCAGGCGCTGCACGCCGCCCAGCACGCCACGCGCGTGACGGCGACCGACCTCAACCCGCGCGCGCTGCACATCACGGCGCTCACGCTGGTGCTGTCCGGTGCCCCGGCGGCCGACCTGCGCGAGGGCTCGCTGTTCGAGCCGCTCAGGGACGAGGAGTTGTACGACCTCATCGTGTCCAACCCGCCGTTCGTGATCTCGCCGGGCGCCCGGCTGACGTACCGGGACGGCGGGATGAGCGGGGACGATCTGTGCCGCTCGCTCGTTCAACAGGCCGGGGAGCGGCTGGCCGAGGGCGGGTTCGCGCAGTTCCTCGCCAACTGGCAGCACGTCGCGGGGGAGGACTGGCAGGACAGGGTCAGGTCATGGGTGCCGCGCGGCTGCGACGCGTGGATCGTGCAGCGCGAGGTGCAGGACGTCAACCAGTACGCCGAGCTGTGGCTCCGGGACTCGGGCGACCACCGCGGGGACACGGCGGAGTACCAGGCGCGGTACGACGCGTGGCTCGACGAGTTCGAGGCGCGCAAGGTCAAGGGAGTGGGATTCGGCTGGATCACGCTGCGGAAGACGGCGGCCGCCGTGCCCTCGGTCATGGTGGAGGAGTGGCCGCATCCGATCGAACAGCCGCTCGGTGAGACGATCCGCGCGCACTTCGACCGCCTCGACTATCTCCGTGAGCACGACGACGCGGATCTGCTCGAAGGTCACTTCAGGCTCGCCGTCGAGGTGGTTCAGGAGCAGGTCGGGCTGCCCGGCGCCGAGGACCCGGAGCATGTGGTGCTGCGCCAGCACCGCGGGATGCGCCGCGCGACCAAGGTGGACACGGTGGGCGCCGGGTTCGCAGGGGTGTGCGACGGCTCGCTGAGCGCGGGCCGGATTCTCGACGCCATCGCTCAGCTGATGGGCGAGGACCCGGTGTTGCTGCGCGACCGGACGCCCGCGCAGATCCGGCTGCTGGTGGAGCAGGGGTTCCTGGAGCCGACGAGCTGACGAACGGGGAGGGCGGACCGGGAGGCCGCGCCCGCGGAGGGCGCGGGTTCCGCTGCGCGACGGGGCGTGCCCGGTCCGCCGACCGATCCGTGGGACACATCGAGCCGGTTGTCCCGCCTGGTCTGCCCGGCCGCCCCTGCCCGGCCGCCCCTGCCCGGCCGCCCCTGCTCGGCCGCGGCTGCTCTGCCCTGCTCCGCCCCGCCCCGTCCGCCCCGCCCCGGCAGGAACCCCGCCCCGTCCTCCGCCCCGCCCCCGCAGGGACGCCTCGCCCGGGACGTCCCGCCCGGGACGCGTCGGCCTCGGCAGGGCGCTGCCCGGGCGTTCCGGCCGTCCCCCGGACACGCCGGGAAAAGAAAAGGGCCGGAAAAATGTGGCGAGAATGTTCGCCTCGTAGCCATTCGGTCGCATGTTCGAGAATGGGAAGTCGTCCCGTTCACCTCGATTTCGCCCGCCGGCCTCCCGCCCGCCGTCCGTCCGTGTCAGTCTCCCGGCGCTGGGCAGTCGCGGACGGCAGGGAAGGGGCGCGCGGGTCATGGAGAACGGACCGGCGATCTTCGCGGGGGCGGTGTTCGCCCTGTTCGGAGGCGCACTGCTGGTGTGGACCGGCATCCGGGTCCGACGTGGTGAACCCGTCGCCCAGGGTGTGAGTCAGGTCGCATCGGTGGCCCTCGCGAGCCTCGCCGCGGTGATCGCGCTGGGCCTCGGTACGTACTGCCTGACCCGCCTCTGAGGACGTCGTTCCGGTAATCGGAGCATCACGCTCCGGACAGGGCCGAGAGGGCGGCCGGGGACTCCGGGCGGCAGGAATGGCGGTAGTCGGGTTACCGTTCGAGTGGCCGTTGTGAGCTTTTCCCGTTTGACACGGGGGCGGGATGTACCGTCACACTCCGCAGCGTCACCAAGTGAGCGGGCATCCGTGCCCGTGCCACGACCCCGGGAGCAAGGCCTGGGGAGGCCCCAGCGTCGACCGGAGAGAAGAGCGAAGTTGTCCCCGACCAGCGAGACCGCACAGGGCGGCCGCCGACTCGTCATCGTCGAGTCGCCTGCCAAGGCGAAGACGATCAAGGGCTATCTGGGCCCCGGATACGTCGTCGAAGCGAGCGTCGGGCACATCCGTGACCTTCCCAACGGCGCCGCGGAGGTGCCCGAGAAGTACACCGGCGAGGTCCGGCGCCTCGGCGTGGACGTCGAGCACGACTTCGAGCCGATCTATGTCGTCAACGCCGACAAGAGGGCGCAGGTCAAGAAGCTCAAGGACCTGCTGAAGGACTCCGACGAGCTCTTCCTCGCCACCGATGAGGACCGCGAGGGCGAGGCCATCGCCTGGCACCTCCTGGAGGTCCTCAAGCCCAAGGTCCCGGTCAAGCGGATGGTCTTCCACGAGATCACCAAGGACGCGATCCGCGAGGCCGTCGCCAACCCGCGCGATCTGAACCAGCGCATGGTCGACGCCCAGGAGACCCGCCGTATCCTCGACCGCCTCTACGGCTACGAGGTCTCGCCGGTCCTGTGGAAGAAGGTCATGCCGCGCCTGTCGGCCGGCCGTGTCCAGTCCGTCGCGACCCGGCTCGTGGTCGAGCGGGAACGCGACCGCATCGCGTTCCGTTCCGCCGACTACTGGGACCTGACGGGCACCTTCGCGACCGGCCGCGCCGGCGATCCGTCGGACCCGTCGTCGCTCGTCGCCCGCCTGCAGGCCGTCGACGGCAGGCGCGTCGCCCAGGGCCGTGACTTCGACTCGCTCGGGCAGCTCAAGAGCGCCAACATCCTCCACCTCGACGAGGCGAACGCCCGCGCCCTCGCCGCCGCCCTGGAGAACACCCGGTTCGCGGTCCGCTCGGTCGAGTCCAAGCCGTACCGCCGCTCGCCGTACGCCCCGTTCCGTACGACGACCCTCCAGCAGGAGGCCAGCCGCAAGCTCGGCTTCGGCGCCAAGGCCACCATGCAGGTCGCGCAGAAGCTGTACGAGAACGGCTTCATCACCTACATGCGTACGGACTCCACGACGCTGAGCGACACGGCCGTCGCCGCCGCCCGGGCCCAGGTCACGCAGTTGTACGGTGCCGACTACCTGCCCCCGTCCCCCCGCGTGTACGCCGGGAAGGTCAAGAACGCCCAGGAGGCGCACGAGGCGATCCGACCCTCGGGTGATCGTTTCCGCACCCCGGCGGAGACCGGCCTGACCGGCGACCAGTTCAAGCTCTACGAGCTGATCTGGAAGCGGACCGTCGCGTCCCAGATGAAGGACGCGACCGGCAACAGCGTCACCGTGAAGATCGCCGGCACCGCCGCCGACGGCCGGGACGTCGAGTTCAGCGCCTCCGGCAAGACGATCACCTTCCACGGCTTCCTCAAGGCCTACGTCGAGGGCGCCGACGACCCGAACGCCGAGCTGGACGACCGCGAGCGTCGGCTGCCCCAGGTCGGCGAGGGCGACGCGCTCTCCGCCGAGGAGATCACGGTCGACGGGCACTCCACCAAGCCCCCGGCCCGCTACACCGAGGCCTCGCTGGTCAAGGAGCTGGAAGAGCGCGAGATCGGCCGCCCGTCGACGTACGCGTCGATCATCGGCACGATCCTCGACCGCGGCTATGTCTTCAAGAAGGGCACGGCCCTCGTGCCGTCCTTCCTCTCCTTCGCCGTGGTCAACCTGCTGGAGAAGCACTTCGGCCGGCTGGTCGACTACGACTTCACCGCCAGGATGGAGGACGACCTCGACCGCATCGCCGCCGGCCAGGCCCAGGCGGTGCCGTGGCTGCGGCGCTTCTACTTCGGCGAAGGCGCGGCGACGGGCGGTGCGGCCGACGCCGGCAACGGCGACGGCGACCACCTCGGCGGCCTCAAGGAGCTGGTGACCGACCTGGGCGCGATCGACGCGCGCGAGGTGTCGTCGTTCCCGGTGGGCAACGACATCGTGCTGCGGGTCGGCCGTTACGGTCCCTACGTCGAGCGCGGCGAGAAGGACTCCGAGGGCCACCAGCGCGCGGACGTGCCGGAGGACCTGGCGCCCGACGAGCTCTCCGTCGAGCTCGCGGAGGAACTGCTCGCCAAGCCGAGCGGCGACTTCGAGCTGGGCGCGGACCCGGAGACGGGCCACCAGATCATCGCCCGTGACGGCCGTTACGGCCCGTACGTGACCGAGGTGCTCCCCGAGGGCACCCCGAAGACCGGCAAGAACGCGGTCAAGCCGCGCACGGCCTCGCTCTTCAAGACCATGTCCCTGGACACGGTCACCCTGGCGGACGCCCTCCAGCTGATGTCGCTGCCGCGTGTCGTCGGCGCCGACGCCGAGGGCCAGGAGATCACCGCTCAGAACGGGCGCTACGGGCCGTACCTGAAGAAGGGCACGGACTCGCGTTCGCTCACCTCCGAGGACCAGCTCTTCACGATCACCCTCGAAGAGGCGCTGGCGATCTACGCCCAGCCCAAGCAGCGGGGCCGGGCCGCCGCCAAGCCGCCGCTGAAGGAGCTGGGCACGGACCCGGTCAGCGAGAAGCCGGTCGTGGTGAAGGACGGCCGTTTTGGGCCGTACGTCACCGACGGGGAGACCAACGCGACCCTGCGCTCCGGCGACAGCGTCGAGGAGATCACCCCGGAGCGCGGCTTCGAACTGCTCGCCGAGAAGCGGGCCAAGGCGCCCGCCAAGAAGACGGCGAAGAAGGCGCCCGCGAAGAAGACGGCGGCCGCCAAGAAGGCCGCGCCCGCGAAGAAGGCGGCTGCCAAGAAGACCGCCGCCAAGACGACGACGGCCGCGAAGAAGACGGCGGCCAAGAAGGCGACGGCTTCCAAGGCGGCCGCGGAGGACTGAGCCACCCTCAGGTACTCATACCGGTTGTGCTGGTTCATATCGGCCAGGTCGGTCCATATCGGCCACACCGGTTCACACCGCCTTCGCAATGCGAACGCCCCGGCATCAACTTGGTGTCGGGGTGTGCGTACCTGTGGACGGTCGCGGCAGGCTGTCGGCGGCTGCCGATAGGCTGAAAGCATGACGCCAGCCGAGCAGCCAACGGCCCCCCAGACAGAACCGGACGACGCACTGGTAGCGGATTCCCGCGAACGCGCCGTCCGCTCGCTGCTGCGCCGACCCGAGCTGAGGCGGTTGTGGAGCGCCCAGCTAGTCAGCGGTGTGGGTGACACGCTGGCGCTTCTCGTGCTTGTCGTGCTCACGCTTCAAGCGGCGATCGCGCAGGGTTCGTTCGGCGGCGGCTACCGCGGTGTGGCGTTCGCGGTGGCGATCGTCTTCGCCGTGCGCATTCTGGCCACCCTGCTCTTCGGCGCGGTCCTGCTGGGCCCGCTGACCACGCTGACCGCTCAGGACGGCCCGCTGGACCGCCGCTGGACCATGGTCGGCGCCGACGGCCTGCGTGCCGCCCTGCTGATCATCGCGCCCCTGTGGATCGACTGGACACCGGAGAACGCCCCGGCGGTGCTGCTGGTCACGGCCTTCGTCACCGGAGTCGCCGAGCGCTTCTGGACGGTCTGCCGGGAGAGCGCGGCCCCCGCGCTGCTGCCCGCCCCGCCCCTGGAGGGCGCCACGGTACGACCGCTGCCGGACCACCAGGACGCACTGCGCCGCCTGGCGCTGCGGACGACCTTCCTGGCCGTCCCGCTCGCGGCCGCCGCACTCGTCGTCGCCTCCCTGGTCAACAACCTGCTGGGCACGGGCATCGAGTGGTTCGCCCAGCACCAGGCGGCCCTCGGGTCGTACCTGGCGGCGGGTCTGTTCGCCGCCTCCCTCTCGGTGCTGATCTACCTGGAGGTGCCCGGCACGCGCACCCCGCGCGCGCGGTCGCCGCTGGAGGGCCTGCGTCGACCCAAGGCCGGCGCAGGCGCCGACCGGGGCCGTACCGGCGCCATCCCGCTGCTGGTGACGGCCTGCGCCGCCGTCGCCGGTGCCATCTCCGCCGCGGTCGCCGTCTCCGTGCTGCACGCCAAGGACCTGGGCGGCGGCCCGGTGCTGTACGGCCTGCTGGTGCTCGCGCTGACCGGCGGGGTCGCCGTCGGCATCCGTACGGCGCCCGCGCTGCTGCCGACGCTCTCCCGCCGTCGGCTGCTGTCGCTGGCGATCGCCTTCACCGGTATCGCGCTGCTGGCCGGCGGCCTGGTCCCGGACGTCACCACCGTGCTGCTGATCGTCGCGCTGGCCGGCGTCGGCGCGGGCGTGGCCGCCAACACCGGGCACACCCTGCTCGACCAGGAGACCGAGGACTACCGCAAGGCCCGCACCACCGAGCATCTGCACGCGGTGGTCAGGGTCGCCATAGCGCTCGGCGCGGTGATCGCGCCCCTGGTGGCCGCGCTGATCGGGCCGCACCGGCTGGAGAACGGCAAGTTCGTGTTCGCGCACGGCGGCGCCGCGTTCACCCTGATGCTGGTCGGCGCGCTGCTGCTGCCGGTGGCCGCGCTGGTCCTCGCCAAGGTCGACGACCGCGCGGGTGTACCGCTCCGCCACGATCTGCGGGACGCGCTGCTCGGCGGCGACGACCCGGCGCAGGCGCCCACGACCAACGGTTTCTTCATCGCCCTGGAGGGCGGCGACGGCGCCGGGAAGTCCACCCAGGCCGAGGCTCTCGCCGAGTGGATCCGCGCCAAGGGGCACGAGGTCGTCCTCACCCGCGAGCCCGGCGCCACCCCGGTCGGCAAGCGGCTGCGCTCGATCCTGCTCGACGTCTCGTCCGCCGGTCTGTCGCACCGTGCGGAGGCGCTGCTGTACGCCGCCGACCGCGCGGAGCACGTCGACACCGTCGTCCGGCCCGCCCTGGACCGCGGTGCGGTCGTCATCTCCGACCGGTACATCGACTCCTCGGTCGCCTACCAGGGCGCCGGTCGCGACCTGTCCCCGACCGAGGTCGCCCGCATCAACCGCTGGGCGACCGCCGGACTGGTCCCGCATCTGACGGTCCTGCTGGACGTGGAGCCGGAGACCGCCCGCGAGCGGTTCACCGAGGCACCCGACCGGCTGGAGTCGGAGCCCGCCGAGTTCCACGCGCGCGTGCGGGCCGGTTTCCTGACCCTGGCCGCCTCCGACCCCGGCCGCTACCTGGTCGTCGACGCCGGCCAGGAGCCCGAGTCGGTGACCACCGTCATCAGGGCCCGGCTCGACACCGTGCTGCCGCTGTCCGAGGCCGAGATCAAGGCCGCCGAGGAGGCTCGCAAGGCCGCCGAGGAGGAGGCCCGCCGCAAGGCCGAGGAAGAGGCCGCGCGCAAGGCCGAGGAGGAGCGCCTGGAGCGGGAGCGCCAGGAGCAGCTCGCCAAGCTCCGCGCCGAGGAGGAGGAGCGCAAGCGCCGCGAGCTGGAGGAGGCGCAGCGCCGCGAGGCCGAACGGCAGGCGGAGGAGGCCCGGCTGCGTGCCGAGGAGGCCCGTCGCCGCGCCGAGGAGGAGCAGGCCCGGCTGCTCGCCGAGGAGAAGGCCCGCGCGGAGGCGGAGGCCCGTCGCCGCGCCGAGGAGGAGCGGCGCCGCCAGCAGGCCGAGGAGGAGGCCCGGCTGCACGCCGAGGCCGAGGAACGGCGCCTGGAGAAGCAGCGCAAGGCCGAGGAGGCCCTGCTCAAGGCCGAGCAGGCGCGGCGTGCCGCGGCGGAGGCGGCGGCCGCGGCCGACGTGGCCGCCCGGGAGTCGTCCGCGCCGCGGCCGACCGCGCCCGGGGTGACTCCGGAGGCGACGACCACGCCGACGCCGGTGGTGCGGCCGGACGACCAACCGCCGGCGGCGCCGAGGCGCGCGGTGGACGAGACGGCGGTGCTGCGCCCCGTGCGTGCGGACCGCGAACCCCCGGCCCGGGAGTCCGAGTCCGAGGTGACGGCGCAGCTGCCGCAGCCGCCGGCGGGGGCGTCCGACGAGACGGCGGTGCTGTCTCCGGTGGTGCCGGGGACCGCGGACGAGACGGCGGTACTGCCCGCTGTGGTGCCCGGCGCCGCGGACGAGACGGCCGTGCTGCCTTCGGTGCGCGCGACCGACGAGACCGCCGTACTGCCTCCGGTGCGCGACGACGCCACCGCTCCCGCCGACGCCCCGGCGGACCGGGTGCCGCCCGGCTTCTTCCGGGACGAGCGGTCGGGCGGGAACCCCGACGGCTCCGAGGGCCGTACGCGCGAGCTGCCGCAGGTCGGCGACGACGGTACGGCCCGGCGGCAGCGCCCCCGGCCCGACTGGGCCGAGGAGACCCCGCTGGACGACCTGCCGTCGCTGGCGGACGAGCTGCTGGGGTCGTACGAGGACGAGGAGTCCGACGACGAGCGGGGCCGCCGGGGTCGCGGGCGGCGCGGCTGACCCGGCCCCGGGGGCCGGAAAGCGCTCGTACGGGGGCGGTGCGGGTCGGGGTGCCGACCGGTGCCGCCCCCGTTGCCGTCGGTGCGGGACCTGCCGGTGCGGGACCCGTTGTCAGTGGGCGCCCGCACAATGGAGGGCGAGGCCACGGAACCGGTGGACTCCGGATCCGGAATCAGGGATCAGGACGCGTGACGCACGGAAGGGCGGCGTGACCCATGACCGTATGGGACGACCTCGTCGGGCAGGAGCGGGTGAGCGAGGTGCTCACCGCCGCCGCCCGGGACGCCGACGCCCAGGTCACCGCCGCCGCGGCCGACCAGCCGCTGCCGGAGACGTCGAAGATGACGCACGCCTGGCTGTTCACGGGCCCGCCCGGTGCCGGCCGGAACCAGACGGCGCGGGCCTTCGCCGCCGCCCTCCAGTGCGTGAGCCCCGACCGCGCCCTCGGCGGAGTCCCCGGCTGTGGCTTCTGCGACGGCTGTCACACCGCCCTGATCGGCACCCACGCGGATGTCACCTCGGTCGCCGCCGTCGGCGCGGAGATCCTGGTCAAGGACATGCGCGACACGGTCCGCAAGTCCTACACGTCCCCGGCTACCGGCCGCTGGCAGATCATCCTCGTCGAGGACGCCGAGCGGCTGAACGAGAAGTCGGCCAACGCCGTCCTCAAGGCCGTCGAGGAGCCCGCCCCCCGCACGGTCTGGCTGCTGTGCGCGCCGTCGATCGAGGACGTGCTGCCCACGATCCGCTCCCGCTGCCGCCACCTGAATCTCAGCACCCCCTCGGTGCAGGCGGTCGCCGACATGCTCGTACGGCGCGAGGGCATCGAGCCCGAGGCGGCCGAGGCGGCTGCCCGGGCCACCCAGGGGCATGTCGACCGGGCCCGCCGGCTGGCCACCGACCCGGCCGCCCGTGCGCGCCGTGCCGCCGTGCTGAAGCTGCCGCTGCGGCTGGACGAGATCGGCGCGTGTCTGAAGGCCGCCCAGGAGCTGGTGGACGCGGCGGCCGAGGACGCCAAGCAGCTCGCCGAGGAGATGGACGGCAAGGAGACCGAGGAGCTGAAGGCGGCGCTCGGCGCGGCCGAGGGCGGGCGGCTGCCGCGTGGCACGGCGGGTGTGATGAAGGACCTGGAGGACATGCAGAAGCGCCGTCGTACCCGAACCCAGCGGGACAGCCTCGACGTCGCCCTCACCGACCTCACCGGCTTCTACCGCGACGTTCTCGCCCTCCAGCTGGGTTCCAGGGTCGCGATCGCCAACGGGGACGCCGAGGACGCCCTGGACCGGCTGGCCCGGGCCGGCTCGCCCGAGTCCACGCTGCGCCGGATCGAGGCGATCGCCGCCTGCCGGGACGCACTCGACCGCAATGTGGCGCCGCTGCTCGCGGTGGAGGCGATGACGATGGCGCTCAGAGCGGGCTGAGCCGGGGAGGCGGCCGGTGGTCGACCGGGCAGCGGGGCAGACGGCCCGTGGTTGACCGGGGTCACCCGTACGAGCCACAGTCAACACGCACCGCACGGAGATCATCTCTCAGCGTTACGCTCGATTGATGCACACCAGGCGAACCCTCCGCCGTACCCGGACCCGGACTCGCACCAGCGCCCTGACCGCGGCTGCTCTGCTGTCGGCCGCCGCCCTGCTCGTCTCCGCGTGCTCCTCCCCGCAAAGCGCGTCGACATCGGCCTCGGCCGGCATCGCCCAGCTGGCCGCGCTGCCCCGCTCGACCCCGTCCGCGCTGGCGCCGTACTACGACCAGAAGCTCAGCTGGCGCAGCTGCGGCGTCCCCGGCTTCCAGTGCGCGACGATGAAGGCCCCGCTCGACTACGCCAAGCCCGGCGCGGGTGACGTGCGGCTGGCGGTCGCCCGGAAGAAGGCGACCGGCAAGGCCAAGCCGCTCGGTTCGCTGCTGGTCAACCCGGGCGGCCCGGGCGGCTCGGCGGTGGACTACCTCCAGCAGTACGCCGGCATCGGCTACCCCTCCGAGGTGCGGGCGCGCTACGACATGGTCGCGATGGACCCGCGCGGGGTCGCCCGCAGTGAGCCCGTCGAGTGCCTCGACGGACCGCAGATGGACACGTACACCGAGACCGACGTGACGCCCGACGACCGGAAGGAGACGGACGAACTGGTCGGGGAGTACAAGAAGTTCGCGGAGGCGTGCGGGACGCACTCGGCGGAGCTGCTGCGCCATGTCTCCACCGCCGACTCGGCGCGCGACATGGACATCCTGCGGGCGGTGCTCGGCGACCCGAAACTGAACTACGTGGGGGCGTCGTACGGCACGTTCCTCGGCGCAACCTACGCGGGGCTGTTCCCGGAGCGGGTCGGGCGGATGGTCCTGGACGGCGCGATGGACCCCTCCCTGTCCGCGCTCCAGATGAATCTGGAGCAGACGGCGGGGTTCGAGACGGCGTTCCAGTCGTTCGCGAAGGACTGCGCGAAGCGCACGGACTGCCCGCTGGGCGCGAAGGGCAGCTCGCCGACGCAGATCGCGGACAACCTCAGTACGTTCTTCCGGAAGCTCGACGCGCACCCGATCCCGACCGGCGACGCGGACGGCCGCAAACTCACCGAGTCCCTCGGCACGACCGGTGTGATCGCGGCGATGTACGACCAGGCGGAGTGGGAACAGCTACGCGAGGCGCTGCACGCGGCGATGAAGGAGAACGACGGCGCGGGCCTGCTCGCGCTCTCCGACAGCTACTACGAGCGTGAATCCGACGGCCGTTACTCGAACCTGATGTTCGCCAACGCCGCGGTGAACTGCCTGGACCTGCCGCCCGCCTTCACCGGCCCCGAGCAGGTCGAGAAGGCGCTGCCCGAGTTCGAGAAGGCGTCGCCGGTGTTCGGGGCCAACCTGGCGTGGGCCTCGCTGAACTGCGCGTACTGGCCGGTGAGGGCGACGGGGGAGCCGCACCGCATCGAGGCGAAGGGCGCCGCCCCGATCGTCGTGGTCGGCACCACCCGTGACCCGGCGACGCCGTACCCCTGGGCGCAGTCCCTGGCCCGCCAGCTCACCTCGGCCCGGCTCCTCACCTACGTCGGCGACGGCCACACCGCCTACGGCCGGGGCAGCACCTGCATCGACTCGGCGATCGACGCCTACCTCCTCAAGGGCACCCCGCCGGCGAACGGAAAGCGCTGCTCATAGCCCTGCGCACGCCCTGGGAGCCATGCTGCCGGGGCGTGTCCCGAGCACCCCCGGAAACTGTGTAGACTTACCGACGTCGCCGATCGCACCATAGTGCGGGCGACGCGCCGCCTTAGCTCAGATGGCCAGAGCAACGCACTCGTAATGCGTAGGTCTCGGGTTCGAATCCCGAAGGCGGCTCCACTCATGACCAGGTCAGATACCCATCTGACCTGGTCTTTTTTCGTCATCCCCTGATGGTTGGTCAGCTTTTGGGGCGGCCGCCCGGGTGAGGGAGCGCAGCGGGTGCGCATGGGAACTCGATGGTCCAGGTATGTGACCTGGGCTTTTTGCGGTGAGTCATGATGTCGCCACCGAGGTCTTGTGGCGGGCGAGAAGGGCAGCGGGCAACGCGCGTCACGGCGCCGGGACGGGCGCTGTGCTGTGGCTGCACGGGGGGGGGGGTGGGGCCCGGACGCGGTAAGCCGCACTGACCGTCGGCTCGGACACCGTCGTGGTTTGCCCCGGCAGGCGCTGCGGGGCCGGCCGCCGACGGGATCGGGGTGCGGTGCGAGGGTGCGCCGAGGGTGGCACTGTCAGCGACAGTCCCCGCAGGAGTGCCGTCAAGAGGGATCTGGCTGGGCGGCGGCGGGCGGCAGAGGCTGGGACGGATGACTACCGCTGATACCGCCACGACCACCGAGGCCGCGACGTCGACCAGTGTCCGCATGGCAGGCCGTCAGGTCGTTCTGACCGTCTCCTCGCTCGTCGGCGGCCTCGCCGACTCTCCGACGATGCTGCTGGTCGTAACCGACGCAGATGTCTTCGCATGGTCCGTCCCCGTTCATGTCCTGCTCGTTCATGCCCTGTCGTTCGTGCCCTGCGATGACGTGCCGTCAGGCCCGCGCCGGCATGGCGTCATGCGCGGTGCCGACATGGCGTCATGTGCGGGGATGCCGTGCCTTGCGTGACATCGTCACGTCCCCTTCCCGGCGGGGAGCGCGGATCCCCTTGTTCCGGTAGGCGAATCGGATGAAGGGGAGGGCTTTCGGGCGGGGGAACTTATGGTCGGTGGAAATAGTCGATCAAATCATTGTCAAAGCCGACACAAAGTGGGCCCATGCCCGGAGCTTTGGGGTATCTGGGGCAACATCCTGGTGAACGGTGAGTGTCCCTCGGTCAGGCGCGGGCACCGCCGTCGGCCGGACGGGGTGAGTGCATGGCGCAGCCGAGGCTCGCGGTAGCCGTGGTGACCATGGGGAACCGGCCCGACGAAGTCGACGCCCTGCTCAGGTCCGTCGCCAAGCAGGACCTCACCCCCGACCGCATCGTGGTCGTCGGCAACGGCTGCCGGCTTCCCGAGTTCGCCCGCCGCCTCGACCTGCCCGGCGAGGTCACCACCGTCGAGCTCGAGGACAACCTCGGCTGCCCCGGCGGCCGCAACATCGCCCTCGCCCGGCTGCGCGCGTACGGCGACGTGGACGTCGTCGTCGAACTGGACGACGACGGGGTGCTCGTCGACGTCGAGGTGTTCCGGCAGGTCCGGGATCTGTTCGCCGCCGATCCCCGCCTCGGCATCGTCGGCTTCCGCATCGCGGACGAACAGGGCGAGACCCAGCAGCGGCACGTGCCCCGTGTCGGCAACGCCGACCCGATGCGCGGCGGTTACGTCACCGGGTTCCTCGGCGGCGGGCACGCCCTGCACATGGGCATGCTCTCGGAGACCGGCGACTGGCCCGCCGAGTTCTTCTTCGCGCACGAGGAGACGGACCTGGCCTGGCGGGCCGCCGACGCCGGCTGGAAGATCCTCTACGCGCCCGAGCTGCTCCTTCAGCACCCCCGGACCTCGCCGGCCCGGCACGCCGTCTACTTCCGGGTGACCGCCCGCAACCGGGTCTGGCTGACCCGCCGTCGGCTGCCCCTGCCGCTGATCCCGGTGCACCTGGCCGTGTGGACGCTGATCACCCTCCTGCGGACCCGTTCGACCGGCGGGCTGCGGGCCTGGTTCGGGGGCTTCGTGGAGGGGATGCGCGAACCTGCCGGTGAGCGCCGGCCGATGCGCTGGCGCACGGTCTGGCGGCTCACCCGGCTGGGTCGCCCGCCCGTCATCTGAGCCCGGCGACCGTGCCGGAAACGCGACGAGGGTCCCGGTCGTTCACCTCCGCCGACCGGGACCCTCTCGCGTCCCCGGATCCAGGCCTGCGGCGACACTCCCCCGAGCTGCGCGTTGTACACGCGCGCCGTCGGGCCTGATCCGATGCGAAGATCACATCAGGGCTCGCCAACGGATCGCTAACATATGGCCAGCGGTTCTCCCGGAGGCCGCCTTCCGGTTGGCGTGAAGGCGTCGTACGACTCCGGGAACAGGCCGGAAACCCTGCGGATTTCCGGCCCCGACGGCACGGAGAAGGTGGCGGGAACTCGTCCTCGACGGGATCGAATTCCGCCAGGAGCCAGGTACCGGCGGGCATCCCCGCCGTGCAGCGCGGTCGGCCACGACCGTACGGGAAGGCGATGGGCGGAGTGATGCGGCGGTACGAGCTGCGGTTCGGACTGCTGGGAGCTCCGGTGCTCTATCTCCCCGGCGGCGACGTCCGGCCCATCGGCAGCCCGAAGGTGCGCGCACTGCTCGCCGCGCTGCTCCTGGAGGCCGGGCGGATCGTCTCCGTCGACTCGGTCAAGGACGCGCTGTGGGGCGGGGCGCCCCCGGTGTCCGCGCAGGCCTCGCTGCACAACCACGTCACCCGGCTGCGCCGGCTCCTCGACGACCCGGAACGGCTGCGCGCGGTACCGCCCGGGTATCTGCTGCGTGTCGACGACGGTGAGCTGGACGTCGAGGTGTTCGACGCGCGGGTGGCACAGGCGCGCGCGGCGCACGGGCGCCGGGAGTGGGCGCCGGTGCTCAGCGCGTGCGCCGAGGCGCTCGCGCTCTGGCGCGGCAGCCCGCTCTGCGGCCTCCCCGCCGACTTCGGCGGCTACGCCTTCGTGCAGCGCCTGGAGGAGGCCCGGCTGCTCCTGCTGGAGTGGCGTTACGACGCGGAACTCGCCCTCGGCGGGCCGCGGCTGGGCGGTGTCGTGCCGGAGTTGGCGGCGCTGGTCGCGGAGTACCCGTTCCGTGAGGCCTACCACCGCCAGCTGATGCTCGCCCTCCACCGCACCGGCCGCCAGGCCGAGGCCCTCGCCGTCCACCGCGACCTGCGTCACCGCCTGATCGAGGAACTCGGCGTCGAGCCGGGAGCAGCGGTACGCGAGGCCCATGTGCAGGTGCTGCGGGGCAGCGGCGGGGCGGGGGAGACCGGCGGCGGGTCATACGAGGGCGCGCGGGGCAAAGGTGTGGCCGACGGGGGTGTGCGGCGTAGCGGCGGGGTCGACGGGGGTGTGCGGGGCAACGGTGGGGCCGACGAGGGCATGCCGGGCAACGGTGGGGCCGACGAGGGTGCGCGGGGCAACGGTGTGGCCGACAGGGGTGGGCTGGACGCGCGGGTGTCGGACGCGGGCATGCCACGCGAGGGGGTGTCACGCGAAGGGGTGCCGCGCGAGGGGGTGCGTGAAGGTGGTGGGGCGGGTGCGGGGGCGTCCTGGCTGGTCGCGCAGGTCCCCGCGCCCCTGACGGGCGCGTCGGCGGACCGTCGGCCGGCAGACGAGGGCGCTGACGCCGGGGCGGTGTGCGAACCGGATGCGGAGCGGCCCGCCGGTCCCGGTTCTACGCGCGGCGACTCCCCGGCGCCCCGGCCCGCCCAACTTCCCCCGTCCCCGGCCTACTTCACCGGACGCGCCGCCGTCCGTGACGAGCTGGGCGGTGCCCTCGCCGCCGCGGCCGGCCCGGCCGTCGCCGTCGTCAGCGGTATGGCCGGTGTCGGCAAGAGCGCGCTCGCGCTGCATGTCGCCCACCACCTGCGGGACCGTTTCCCTGACGGCCAGCTCTACGTCAACCTGCACGGCGCCACCCCGGGCGTGCCCCCGCTGGCCCCCGCCCAAGCGCTCGCCGCGCTGTTGCGGGACCTCGGCGCCGACCCCCGGCACATCCCCGAACACCCGGACGCGGCAGCCGCGTTGCTGCGCTCCCTGCTCGCGCCGACCCGCACCCTGCTGCTGTTCGACGACGCCGCGAACGCCGCGCAGGTGCGGCCGCTGCTCCCCGGCGGCCCCGGCTGCGCGGTGATCGTCACCAGCCGTTCGCCGCTCACCGCGCTCGACGGCGCCCGCCGGTTTCCGCTCGGGCCGCTGACCGGCGAGGACAGCGCCGCCCTGCTGCGCACGGTCAGCGGGCGGGCGGAGATCGACGCCGGTCACCCGCTCGTCGGTCTCACCGGCCGGCTGCCGCTCGCCCTGCGGGTGGTCGCCGCCCGGCTGGCCGCGCGCCGCGCGCTCACCCCCGAGGTGCTGGCCGGTCAGCTCGCCGCCACCGAGGGCAGGTTGCAGCACCTCGAGTACGACGACCTGAGCGTCCGGCGCTCCCTCGCTGTCGCCCATGACGCCCTCGCCGCCTCCGACCGGGCACCCGACCGCGACGCCGCCCTCGCCCTGCGCCATATCGGCGCCCTCGACCTGCCCACCTACGGCGCCCTGCTGATCGCCCGCCTCACCGGCCTCGACGCACGCCGCGCCGAGGCCGCCCTGGACCGGCTGGTCGAGGTGGCCCTCCTGGAGGAGACCGCCTACGGCCGCTACACCCCGCACGACCTGGTACGGGACTTCGCACGGGAGTTGGCCGAGGGGACCGACCGCACCGAGGCCGTGCTCACCGCCCTGCGCTGGTTCGCCGCCGTCGCCGAACTCGCCCTGGTCGCCATCCTCGAACCCGGCCTCGAACAGGGCGACCGCCGCCGGCCCACCGCCGCCCAGCCCGCCGAACACCAGCCGTACACGGCCGCCTTGGCCCCTTTCGAGTGCGCCGAGCACGCCTTCGCCTGGGGCGATGTGGAGCTGGAGAACATCGTCGCCCTGGTGGAGCGGTACGCCGATACGGCCGACCCGCGCATCAGCGCCTACCTCTCCACGCTGGTCCGGCTGCTCTTCCCCTATGTCCTGCGCGGCGGGCGGGTCGCCGAGATGGAGGTGCTCGGCACGGCCGGGCTGGCCGCCGCCCGGCGCCTGGACGACGAGCCCGCCGAGGCCTACGCCCTGGGCGACCTCGCCGGGCTGCACTTCCTGACCGGCCGCCAGCGGGAGGCCCTCGCCCTGACCGACCGGGCCCTCGTCATCTGGCGGCGGCTGGACGTGGCGTCCTGGATCCGGCGCTGCCTGAACAACCGGGGGCTGCTCCTGGAGGGGCTCGGACGGTACGACGAGTCGGGCGAGGCGCTGCGGCAGAGCCTGGAGTACTCCCGGCAGCTCAACGACCCCTACGGCGAGGCCGTCACCCACAGCCACCTCGGCAACCTCTACGAGCACACCGACCCCCGCGCCGCCATCGAGCAGCACCGGCGCTCGCTGGCGATCGGGGACGCGATCGGCGCCGTCATCGTGCAGCACTCGGCGCACTGCAACATCGGCTACGCCCATCTCGCCCTGGGCGAACCGGCTGCCGCCGCCCCGCACTTCGAGGAGAGTCTGCGCATCCTCGGCCACCACGGCGACTGGCACGGCGAGTCCCAGACCCGGCTCGGTCTGGTCCGTGCCCTGCGCGGCCTCGGCCACACCGACCGCGCCCACCACGAGTGCGTCGAACTCCTGCGCCGCGCCGACTCCCGCGCCGACCGCTACAGCGGCGGTCTGGCCCGCCACCAGCTCGGTCTCCTCCTGCGCGAGCAGGGGCGCACGAGCGAGGCGTACGACGTCTGGCGCGCCGCCCTGGCCGCCCTGGACGGCACCGACGAGCCCGCCGTCCTCGTGGAGCTGCGCGAGCTGCTGTCGGCCGCCGACTGATCACTTCGCGTCGGCATAGCACTCCACCACCGCGGTCGTGAACGGGAAGCGGACCGGCGTCTCCCCGAACGTCAGCCGTCCCGCCAGGTCGGCCGCCTCCCGGATCGCCGCCACGACCGCTGCGGTCTCCTCCTCGGGACAGTGCACGATCACCTCGTCGTGCTGGAAGAAGACCAGCTCGGCCGCCAGGTCCGCGCAGGTCCGGCGTAGCGCCGCGAGCATCAGCAGAGCCCAGTCGGCGGCGCTGCCCTGAACGACGAAGTTGCGCGCGAAACGGCCTCTGGCACGGGAGTTGGTGGACGCGTAGCCCGGCACCCAGCCCTCGGCCGTGGGCTCCTCCGCTACCTGCTGGGGCAGGCCCGCCTCCTCCGCGCCGTCGCCCGCACCGGCCGCCGGTGGACAGGTCCGGCCCAGCCAGGTCCGCACCAGCCGGCCCTCCTCGCCGGCCCGCGCCGCGTCGTCGACATAGGCCACCGCCTTGGGGAAACGGCGTCTGAGCGCGGCCAGGTTCTTCAGGCCGTCCCCGGAGGTCTGGCCGTAGACCGCGCCCAGGACGGCGAGCTTGGCCTGTCCGCGGTCGCCGGAGAAGGCGCGGTCGGAGACGGACTGGTAGAGGTCGGACTCCCGCCCGGCGACCTCCATCAGCCCGGGGTCCCGGGAGATCGCCGCGAGCACGCGCGGCTCCATCTGGTCGGCGTCGGCGACGACCAGCCGCCAGCCGGGGTCGGCGACCGCGGCCCGCCGGATCACCTTGGGGATCTGCAGCGCGCCCCCGCCGTTGGTCACCCAGCGCCCGGTGACCGTGCCGCCCGCCTGGAACTCGGGCCGGAACCGGCCGTCGCGCACCCAGTCCTGGAGCCAGGTCCAGCCGTGCGCCACCCAGATGCGGTACAGCTTCTTGTATTCGAGGAGCGGTTTCACCGCCGGGTGGTCGATCTCGGAGAGCTCCCAGCGGCGGGTGGACTTCACCTTGATCCCGGCCTGGGCGAAGGCCTTGATCACATCGGCGGGCAGATCCGGGCGGACCCGCCTGCCGAACGCGGCCGACACCTCGTCCGCCAGCTCGGCCAGCCGACGGGGTTCGCCGCCGCCCGCGTACCGCTCGCCGAGCAGTTCGCGCAGCATCTCGCGGTGGACCTCGGCGCTCCAGGGCAGACCCGCGCGGTTCATCTCGGCGGCGACCAGCATGCCCGCCGACTCCGCGGCCGTCAGCAGCCGCATCCGGTCCGGGTGCTCGGTCCGGTCGTGCCGGCGCTGCTGCTCCGCGTAGACCGCGAGCAGTTCGTCGAGCGTCAGGCGGGCGGCGCCCTGCGGCTCGAACAGCGGGGACTGCGCGCCCGGTTCGGCCGAGCGCTGTGGTGGATCGGGTGGTACGGGGCCGCCGCGGAGGCGGGCCAGGGCGGCGGCGGCCGAGTGCGGCTCACCGGACCGTCCCTCGTGGCCCAGCAGGAGTGTCTCGGCGTCCTCGATGTCGTAGCACCGCTCTACTCGCACCCCCGTGGCGAGCAGACGCGGGTAGACCTCGGCGGTCGACCGCCACACCCAGCGCGTGACCTCCGGGCGGCCCCTGACCGCCCCGGCGAGATCGGACTCCCGCCGCACCGGCCCGGCGGGCAGCCCGTCCGGGCCGAGGGGGGCGACATCCACGCCACCGTCCTCGGCCGGAGCGAGAGCCCACCGGTCGGTCATGCTGCGAGTGTGGCACCTGGCACTGACAACGGTCCTGACCTGGGAATTCAGCGTCTCGACGGTCTTTTCAGCCCGCCTCGCCCTCCTTCGGCCCGCCCGCCGCCTCCGCCGCCTCCGCCGCCGCGTTCTTCTGTTCCAGCAGCAGTCCCAGCACCTTGTACATGTACTCCTCGGTCGCGGGCTTGGTGATGCCCAGTTCGCTGAGGACGCCGTCGCCGTTCTCGTGTTCCAGCAGGGCCAGCAGCAGGTGTTCGGTGCCGATGTAGTTGTGGCCGAGGCGCAGGGCCTCGCGGAAGGTGAGTTCGAGGGCCTTCTTGGCCTCCGGGCCGTAGGGAACGAGGTCCGGGACGTTCTCGGCGGCCGGGGGGAGCGCGGCCGTCGCGGTCTGGCGCACGGTGTCCAGCAGGACGCCCTGCGCGACGATCGCCTTCGCCGCGATCCCGTCCGGCTCGGACAGGAGGCCGAGGACCAGGTGCTCGGGTCGGCCCTCGGGGTTGCGTGCCGCGATCGCCTCGTTGTGGGCGGCCATGACCACGTTCTTCGCCCGCGGGGTGTAGCGGCTGAAGCCCTGGCTGGGGTCGAGGTCGGCCGACTCCTTGGGCACGAAGCGCTTCTGGGCCGCCTGCCGGGTCACGCCCATGCTCTTGCCGATCTCGGTCCAGGACGCGCCCGAGCGCCGGGCCTGGTCGACGAAGTGGCCGATCAGATGGTCGGCCACGTCGCCCAGGTGGTCGGCGGCGATCACCGCGTCCTGGAGCTGGTCGAGGGGTTCGGGGTGAACCGTCTTGATCGCCGCGATGAGGTCGTCGAGGCGTACGGATGACGTGATGTTCGGGTTGGTCGCCATATGTCAACCGTAGGTTGACACTCTAAGGGTGTCAAC
Source organism: Streptomyces sp. NPDC007157 (assembly GCF_040634235.1). Taxonomy (NCBI): domain Bacteria; kingdom Bacillati; phylum Actinomycetota; class Actinomycetes; order Kitasatosporales; family Streptomycetaceae; genus Streptomyces; species Streptomyces sp. NPDC007157. Next base: position 83,534 of record NZ_JBEYFE010000026.1, on the reverse strand, counting down.
CATCGGTTGACATTCTGGTTCTCTCGTGACGGCCGGGCGCCGGACAGTTGTCCACAGGGTGTGGACGGCCGCCGACCGCTGTCCGTGGCGCGTGGCACGATCGACGTGTGACCAGCAGTGAACCCAGCACCGTCGACCGAGCCTTCCAGACCGCCCTGTACGACGGCACCGACTCCGGCCTCGACACGGGCGCGTCCCTCCTCGCGGCCGATTCCGGCGCGGACGCGGAACTCGCGCGCCGGGGACGGGAGTTCGTCGCCGCGGCCTGGCGGCGCGGCTGGCAGCCCGCCGACGTCGTACGCCTGGTGCGGCGCGAGCTGGACGACCCGCATGTCCGGCTCGCCGCCGGGCTGATCCGGGCGCAGGCGCCGGACGACCGGCCGCGCGGACCCCGTTGGCAGGCACAGCTGGACGCGCTGCCGGACGGCCACGCGCGCGTGGGTGACCGTTTCTCGCACGCCACCGCCGTCCTGGAGCTGTACCGGCTGCTGCTGCGGCTGCCCTCCCTGGAGCCCCTAGACGAGTCCGGCCCCCGCGCGGACGCGCACCGGCCGGAGTCCCGCATGCTCACCCGGATCCGCGCGCTGCTCGCCAAGGCCGAGGCGACCGGCTATCCCGAGGAGGCGGAGGCGCTCAGCGCCAAGGCGCAGGAGCTGATGGCCCGGCACAGCGTCGACGAGGCGCTGCTCGCCGCGGGGGCGCCCGCGCCGGATGCGCCCGGGGCCTGCCGGATCGGGGTCGAGCCGCCGTACGAGCAGGCCAAGGCGGTGCTGCTGGACGCGGTCGCCACGGCCAACCACTGCCGGGCGGTGTGGAACGAGCCGCTGGCGTTCTCCACGGTCGTCGGTTTCGAGGCGGACCTGGAGGCGGTCGAGCTGCTCTACACCTCGCTGCTGGTGCAGGCCACGCACGCGATGACGAAGGCGGAGGCGGCGCAGCGGGCGGGCGGCCGGAAGCGCACGAAGACCTTCCGTCAGTCCTTCCTGGCGGCGTACGCCCACCGGGTCGGCGATCGGCTGGCGGCCGTCGCGCGGGCGGCCGTCACCGGGTCCGAGGCGCCCCAGGACCTGCTTCCGGTCCTGGCCACCAGGGAGATGGCCGTGACCGACCGCATGGAGCGGATGTTCCCGGAGACCACCACGACCCGCCTGCGCGGGGTGACCGACGAGGCAGGCTGGACGGAGGGTACGAGAGCCGCGGACCGGGCCCAGGTCCACTCACGCTCCCCACTGCCCTAGGCCGACGTGGCCCGGGTCGATGTACGGCCCGGGCCGACGTGCGACCCGGGTCGACGTGCGACCCGGCCCGGCCAGCTCAGCCCGGCCGCCCCGGAAATCAGTCCCCCGCCTGCTGGAACGCCCCCACCGTCGCGTTCGGCTTGTCCGCGGAACCCTTGCCCGCCACCGGCCCGTACTTCCACGGGAAGCTCTGCGTCGCGTCGCTCCCCGGCAGGGACACCGTCATCGACGTGGCCGCGAGGCCCGCCTTGTCGCCGTCCTCGGCGCGCACATAGCTGATCGAGAACGTCGCGGAGTCGCCCTTGGCCAGCTTGAGCTTGTCGGCCTTCGCGCCCGACACGGCGGACACCGTCGCCGAGGTGCCACCCGCCTTGAGCTTGACGCCGGGAAAGCCGTCCAGCGTGCAGGGTGCGCTCTGGTTCGTGAGGCTCACCGGCACCTCGCCGGTGTCGCCCGCGGCCGGCGCGACGCTTGCGGAGCCGACCTGGACGGAGACCTTGCCCACCTCGCAGGCCGAGCTGTTCTTGCCGCTGGTGCCGGCGTTGCCGTCGTCGCAGGCGGTCAGGGCGAGGGCGGCGGCGAGGGCCGTGACGGTGAGCGGAATGGCGCGCATGAGCAGATCCCCATCGAGGTCGTGGCGGTGTCCCAGCATCATCACGCCCCGGCCCGGGTCCCGCGCGCCCGCCCCTGCCTCTGACCGCTTCGCGGCGCACTCCGGCCGATCGCCGCCGACCGGTGAAAGTACGCCTCAGCCGCCGAACGCGCGCCTATTGCCCCTATTTCTCCTACTGTCCGAGGCCTGCCGTCGGCAGACCCGACGGCAACTTGCCGCCCTCCGCCTTGGTGTAGGTCTCCTCGCCGGTTTTTCCGGACCAGGTGACCTTCATGCCGCTCTTGCTGACCGAGTCGACCATTCCGGTGACCCGGTCCTTGCTGCCGCCCGTGCAGGTGAGGTGGATCATCCGCATCCCGGCCTCCTCGCCGGCGGTTCCGCTGCACACGGACCCGCCGGTCTCGAAGAGCCCGGCGCTCTTGCCGGTGACCACAAGGGCGACGATCTTGCCACCGCTCGTGGTGATCCAGCTGCCCTGCAGCGCGTCGGACGAGGCCGCGGTGCCGCCCGATCCCGACGTGGCGGTCGCGGCCGCGGACGACGCGCCGGGCGAGGTGGCCGAGGAGTCGCCGCCGGAGCCGCCGGAGTCGCCGCCGCTGCACGCGGCCAGCGCGAGCGCGCCCACCAGCCCCGCCGCGGCGGCGGCCACGATCCGCACGGTGGGTCGCGCGCCCGGCCGTCCGGTCGACGCGCCCCGCGCCACGGCCGCAGCCGTCCCTGCGTCCGCCGAAGCCGAAGCCGAAGCCGAAGCCGAAGTCGAAGCTGTCCCCGTGCGTGCCGAAGTCGAAGTCGCGGCCGCAGCCGTCTCCGTGTGCGTCGTAGTCGTACTCGCCTTAGCCGTGGTCACCGCAACGCTCCCAAGCTCTAGGGGGGTCGGCCGCCCGGCCGCCCGAACGACAGCGGCAAGCTACCAGGACTCACCAGGAGGACTTGCGGACGCCGGGTAGGTATCCGCTGTGAGCCTGCCCCCGCAGATTCACGCGGGACAGACCGAACGCGCGGAAGTAGCCGCGCGGACGGCCGTCCACCTGATCGCGGTTGCGTACGCGCGTGGCGCTCGCGTCACGCGGCTGCCCGCGCAGCTCACGCTGGGCGGCGAGCCGCTCGGCCTCCGTGCCGGCCGGCCGCCGGACGATCTCCTTCAGTTCGGCCCGGCGGACCGCGTAACGGGCGACGGTCTCCTGCCGCCGCTCGTTCTTCGCGATCTTGCTCTTCTTCGCCATATCGGTGCCTCGCCCCCGTCAGACCTTCACGCCCCGCGCGCGGACGCGCTCGTGCAGTGGCATATGCAGGGCACGAGAACTTCCGTCTCGAGGTCGGTCACCGGTACCGGACGATCTCTGTCCCGCGTCCCGTCACCGGCTTCTCCGGTGTCGCCGACGTGCGGGTTCACGCCCGCGGCCCGGAACGGATGCTGTCCGTCCGGTGGTTTGATCCCGATCCGGCCGGTCTCACTCACCGGACCATCACACGGACGCTGGAACAGGAGGGCCGCGGTACGCGTCTCTTCCTAGTACATGAGGCGTTCCATCTCGACGACCCGGCGCGGATGACGGCGTGGACGATCATGGACGGGGGCCGGCGGTCGCATGTCTGGGCAGCTCCGGGGCAGACGCTGGAACGGCCCGGGTAAAGCGGTCGTCAAAGCTGTAACCGCAGGAACACCCCCCGTGCACGTGCATCTGCTCATGCACCTGCACGTGAACAGGGTTATGATCCGGGTCAGTTGGCCACTGCATCAATGGTCACATCAGCCAGCTAGTGCACCACCGGGGAGCGACCTGTGGACCTCGACGTTGACGGCGTGTACGGGGGGTTTGACGTGTACAACGGCATGGCTGCGACGCAGCTGGACGGAGTGGCCTGGCAGAAGAGCAGGCACAGCAACTCGCAGGGTTCCTGCGTCGAGTTCGCGCGGTTGCCGGGCGGCGACGTGGCGGTCCGCAACTCGCGCTTCCCGGACGGGCCGGCGCTCGTCTACACGCGCGCGGAGATCGAGGCGATGCTCCTCGGTGTCAAGGACGGCGAGTTCGATCACCTGATAGTGAGCTGAGGCCGGGCGCACCAGGAGGAACCCGGAGCATTCGCCGCAGAATGTACGGCAACGCGCGTAGAAACCCGGCGTCCGAAGACGCCGGGTTTCCTATTCGGCGGCCTGGAGCCGGAACAGCGCCCACACCACCTTGCCGCTGAGGGTGCCCGCCAGCGGGTGCCAGCCCCAGCTGTCGCTGAAGGAGTCGACCAGGAACAGCCCGCGGCCCGACTCCGCCGAGAAGTCGTCGGAGTCCCTGGGGGCGGGGGTGTCGTGGCTCGGGTCGCGCACCGCGCACACCAGCCGCTCGGTCCACCGCATCAGGTGCAGCCGGACGGCCGGGGCCTGCGGGACGGCGGAGCGATCGGACTCCCCGGGCACCGCGTGCCGCAGGGCGTTGGTGACGAGTTCCGAGACGACGAGACAGATGTCGTCGAAGCGCTCCCCGACGTCCCACTGGTCGAGCGTTCTCCGGGTGAACAGCCGGGCCTCGCGCACCGCTTCGTAGCGGGCCGGCAGGGCGCAGGAGGCGGCGTTGGACACGGCCGCGGGATCAAGCGGCGGAAGGCCCTGCCGTAATGGCTTGAGCATGGTCGATCCATTCGTCCCCATGCGAGGCACTCCCGGGAATTCGCGGTCGTTGCGATGCAGCGGTGGCGCGGGACCATGGTTTCGGATGCGCACAGCAGATGCAAGGGCAGATGCACGTGCACGCGACCGAATTGGACCCTCCCGTACCGCTTCTTGGCCATTTTTTCCGCCAACTTGCAGCCGTTGGCTCACTACCTGCTTGCAACTTCCTGCGCTTAAACTTTGGCCGCTTTCCGTTTCCGTAACCGGACGAGTACTGCTCGAAGTGTTTTAGTGGCAGACTGCGGGCCCTGAAGACGGTTGGGGAGGCTGGCGAACGTGAGCGCGGGAGAGCCCGGATCGGTGGTGCGGCGAATGCTGCTCGGCTCGCAACTCAGGCGGCTGCGTGAGGCCCGGGGCATCACCCGCGAGGCCGCGGGGTACTCGATCCGAGCCTCCGAATCCAAGATCAGCCGTATGGAGCTCGGTCGGGTGAGCTTCAAGACGAGGGACGTGGAAGACCTGCTGACGTTGTACGGCATCACCGACGAGGCCGAGCGCGAACAGCTCGTCTCCCTCGCCCGGGAGGCCAACGTGGCGGGGTGGTGGCACAGTTACTCGGACGTCCTGCCGAGCTGGTTCCCCACCTATGTCGGCCTGGAGGGCGCGGCGCATCTGATCCGCGCGTACGAGGTGCAGTTCGTGCACGGCCTCCTGCAGACCGAGGAGTACGCGCGCGCCGTGGTGCGGCGCGGCATGAAGGGGGCCAGCGAGGAGGATGTCGAGCGCCGGGTCACCCTGCGCATGGAGCGGCAGAAGTACCTGGTGGCCGAAAACGCCCCCGACTTCCACATCGTCCTCGACGAGGCGGCCCTGCGCCGGCCCTACGGCAGCCGTGAGGTGATGCGCGGTCAGCTCCAGCATCTCGTCGAGATCTCCGAGCGGTCCAACGTGCGGCTCCAGATCATGCCGTTCAGCTTCGGCGGCCACTCCGGCGAGGGCGGCTCCTTCACGGTCCTGAGCTTCCCGGAGTCCGACCTGTCCGACGTGGTCTACCTGGAGCAGCTCACCAGCGCCCTCTACCTCGACAAGCGCGAGGACGTGGCCCAGTACGAGCAGGCGCTGAAGGAGCTCCAGCAGGACAGCCCCGGACCGGACGAGAGCCGGGACCTGCTGCGCGGGCTGTTGCAGCTGTCGTAGATATATCGATGGACCTGGGGATTTCCCTAGATCATCGAACTGGTGCCCCAACTCCCTTGCCACGCAAGTACCATGACGCGTGATCAGACCGTGATGTGGATGTGGATCGGGTGTCTGCATCGACTGCCGACGCAGCAGGGGATCGAGGGATCACATGTCGTCCTATTTCACCGACCTGGCCCAGCAGTACATCGACGGTGAGTGGCGCCCGGGGACCGGTTCCTGGGACATCATCGACTTCAACCCGTACGACGGCGAGAAGCTGGCGTCGATCACCATAGCCGCGGTCGAGGAGATAGATCAGGCCTACCGGGCCGCCGAGCGCGCCCAGAAGCAGTGGGCCGCCACCAATCCCTACGCCCGCCGTGCCGTCTTCGAGAAGGCCCTGCGCCTGATCGAGGAACGCGAGGCCGAGATCACCGAGGTGATCATCGCCGAGCTCGGCGGCACACACCTGAAGGCCGGCTTCGAGCTGCACCTCGCCAAGGAGTTCCTGCGCGAGTCGATCCAGTGGTCGCTGCGCCCCGAGGGCAGGATCCTGCCCTCCCCGGTGGACGGCAAGGAGAACCGCGTCTACCGCGTGCCGGTCGGTGTCGTGGGCGTGATCAGCCCCTTCAACTTCCCCTTCCTGCTGTCGATCAAGTCGGTCGCGCCGGCGCTCGCGCTCGGCAACGCCGTGGTCCTCAAGCCGCACCAGAACACCCCGATCGTCGGCGGCACCCTGGTGGCGAAGCTCTTCGAGGACGCCGGCCTGCCGGGTGGCCTGCTCAACGTCGTCGTCACCGACATCGCGGAGATCGGCGACGCCTTCATCGAGCACCCCGTCCCGAAGGTCATCTCCTTCACCGGCTCCGACAAGGTCGGCCGGCACGTGGCCACCGTCTGCGCCTCGCTGTTCAAGCGCTCGGTGCTCGAACTGGGCGGCAACAGCGCGATCGTGGTCCTCGACGACGCCGACATCGACTACGCGGTCGACGCGGCGGTCTTCAGCCGCTACGTCCACCAGGGCCAGGTCTGCATGGCCGCCAACCGCGTGCTCGTCGACCGGTCGATCGCCGACGAGTTCACCGAGAAGTTCGTCGCCAAGGTGAAGACCCTCAAGGCCGGCGACCCGAGCGACCCGGCGACCGTCATCGGCCCGCTGATCAACTCCCAGCAGGCGGAGTCGATCTCGGCCACGGTCGAGCAGGCCATCGCCGAGGGCGCGACGGCCCTGCTGCACGGCACGACCACCGACAACCTGGTCGAACCCTCCGTCCTCACCGACGTCCCGGCCGAGTCCGAACTGCTCCGCCAGGAGGTCTTCGGCCCGGTCGCCTTCCTCATCCCCTTCGACGGCGAGGAGGAGGCCGTACGTATCGTCAACGACACCCCGTACGGCCTCAGCGGCGCCGTCCACACCGGTGACATCGAGCGGGGCGTCTCCTTCGCCAAGCAGATCGACACCGGCATGTTCCACGTCAACGACGGCACGGTCCACGACGAGCCGGTCGTCCCCTTCGGCGGCGAGAAGCACTCCGGCCTCGGCCGCCTGAACGGCGAGACCACAGTGGACTCCTTCACCACCCTGAAGTGGATCTCGGTCCAGCACGGCCGGAGCGGCTTCCCGTTCTGAGACCCGCCTGACCGCGACGGGCCCTTTAGGACGAGATCTGGCCTAAAGGGCCCGTAGCTTCGTCGGTGTCAGGGCAACACGACCCGAGGAAAGGCGACCGTCATGGTCACTCACGTTTCCGCCGAAACCCAGGGCGACGAGCGCGGAGCACTGCTCTCCTTCATCGAGGAACAGCGTGGCGGCATCCGCCGGGCACTGCTCGGTCTGACCGACGAGCAGGCGGCGAGCAGGCCGAGCGCGAGCGAGCTGACCCTGGCGGGCCTGCTCAAGCACGCCGCCGAGGTCGAGCACAGCTGGATCGCCCGCGCCCAGCAGGAGCCGCCCGCGATCCGGCGCGACCAGTCGAACTGGCACGAGACCTTCCAGCTGGTCGGCGACGAGACGGTGGCCTCGCAGCTCGCCTACTGGGAGCAGGTCGCCGCCGAGACGGAGAAGTTCGTCCGCTCCGTCCCCAGCCTCGACGACACCTTCCCGCTTCCGCCGGACCCCTGGTTCCCGCCGGAGGGCCGGGTCTCCATGCGCTGGGTCTGCCTCCACCTGATCCGCGAACTCGCCCGGCACGCGGGCCACGCCGACATCGTCCGCGAGTCCCTGGACGGGAAGACGGCCTTCGAACTCGTGGCCCTGGAGCAGGCCTCCTAGCCGCTCCTGCCGCCCCTGCCGCTCCTAGTGGTGGAAGCTGGTGGCCGCGTCCTTGTCCCTGATCAACGGATGCGGCTGCCGGCGCAGTTCGGGCAGCAGCCGGTCCAGGTCCTCCAGGAACAGCTCGGCCAGGTCCTTCGAGAAGCCGTTGCGGCACACCACCCGCAGCACGGACAGGTCCTCCCGGTTCGCCGGGAAGGTGTACGCCGGCACCAGCCAGCCGCTCTCGCGCAGCCGCCGGGAGACGTCGAAGACGTCGTACGACGTCACGTGGTCGGCGGTGGTGAAGGCGAACACGGGCAGCTCGTCGCCCCGGGTGAGGAGCCGGAAGTCGCCGAGCGCCTCGATGCGCTGGGCGAGCCCGGTGGCCACGTCCCGGGAGGCCTGCTGCACCGCGCGGTAGCCGTCCCGGCCGAGCCGCAGGAACGTGTAGTACTGCGCGACCACCTGGGCGCCGGGGCGGGAGAAGTTGAGGGCGAAGGTGGGCATGTCGCCGCCCAGGTAGTTGACCCGGAAGACCAGTTCCTCGGGCAGCGCCTGCTTGTCGCGCCACAGCGCCCAGCCGACGCCCGGGTAGACCAGGCCGTATTTGTGCCCGGAGGTGTTGATCGACGCCACCCGCGGGAGCCGGAAGTCCCACACCAGGTCCTCGTCGAGGAAGGGCGCGATCATCGCGCCGGACGCGCCGTCGACATGGACCGGGATGTCGAGGCCGGTGCGCTCCTGGAGGGCGTCCAGGGCGGCACAGAGGTCGGCGATCGGCTCGTACGACCCGTCGAAGGTGGAGCCCAGGATGCCGACCACCCCGATGGTGTTCTCGTCGCACAGCTCGGCGGCGGCCTGCGGGTCCAGGTGGTAGCGGTCGCCGTCCATGGGTACGAACCGGGGTTCCACCTCCCAGAAGTTGCAGAACTTCTCCCAGCAGACCTGGACGTTGATGCCCATGATCAGGTTCGGCCGGGCGGTGCCCGGATAACGGTCGGTGTTGCGCTGCGCCCAGCGGCGTTTCATCGCCAGCCCGGCCAGCATGCAGGCCTCGCTGGAGCCCGTCGTCGAACATCCGATGGTGCCGGCCGGATCCGGCGCGTTCCACAGCTCGGCGAGCATGGCCACACAGCGCTGCTCCAGCTCGGCGGTGCGCGGGTACTCGTCCTTGTCGATCATGTTCTTGTCGTCGCACTCCGCCATCAGGACACCGGCCTGCGGTTCCATCCAGGTGGTGACGAACGTGGCCAGATTCAGCCGGGCGTTGCCGTCCAGCATCAGTTCGTCGTGAACCAGCTGGTAGGCGGTCGAGGGCGGCAGCGGGCCGTCCGGCAGCCGGTGCGTCGGCGGGGCCTCGGTCATGCCGGCGACCGGATTCGCCTCACCGAAGAACGGGTTGACGGACATGGAGCGCTCGCGGTGCTTACCGGATCCTTTGTGGAGCGGCATGACAGGTGCCTCCTGGAGCAGTTTCACAAGGTTCAGCGCAGGGCCGTGCCGTCCGCCCGCAGTTGCATCTTCGACCGTCCGGTCACCAGCAGCCAGGCGGGCAGCGACGCGATGCACAGTAGGGCGAGGATCGTCGGCGAGGCCACCAGCACGGCGGCCGTGAACAGGCTCACCCAGCCCTGTCTGGTGATCGCCAACAGCATGCCCAGCACACCTGCAGCCACGCCCACCGAGGGCTGGACGGCGGGCACCAGGGCGTGCGCGCACAGCCCGAGGGTCGCGCCGATGAAAACCGACGGAAAGATCCGGCCACCGCGGAAACCGCAGGCGGTGGCCACCAGCAGCGCGGCCAGCTTCACGACCGTCATCACCGCGTACTGTCCCGCCGACCAGCCCGCCGGGTTCTTCGCCAGCTCCGCGACCTCGTCCAGGCCCTTGAAGAGCGTCAGATGGCCGCCCAGCGCGCCCAGCAGGCCGAGGACCACACCGCCGGCCGGCAGGGCCACCATGGGGTGCCCGAGGCGCCGGAAGGCCCCGTGGACGTACGGCAGCGCGTAGACGGCGAGCATGCCGAGCTGCGCGGCCACGGGGGCGATCACCAGAGCCGTCAGCAGATCGGCCCAGCGCAGCCTGCCGACCGCGGGCAGCCCGAGGTCCAGGGCCGGACGGGCGACCAGGGCGGTCGTCATCGCACCCGCGCCCGCCGCCATCAGGGGCCCGAAGAGGTTGTCCCACAGCGCCCCCTTCAGTGGCTTCCCGGCCAGCGCCTCGGAGATCACCAGGGCCGCCGCCACCGGCGTACCGAACAGCGCGCCGAGGGTCGCCGCGTCGGCCAGCGCGGGCCACAGCGAGCCCGGCAGCCTGGGCATCGCGAGGCGTCCCAGCCACAGCGCCAGTCCCACGTTCACGGCGATGATCGGGTTCTCGGGGCCGAGACTCGGGCCCCCGGCCAGCATCAGCACGGTCGCCAGCAGCAGCCCCGGCAGGACGACGGGCGGCAGCGCCACCGCCTCCAGGCCCAGGGTGGCCGGATCGGGCCCCGCGTGCCCGGGAACCTTCCACACCACCAGCCCGACGGCCACGCCGGTCGCGGTCAGCATCACCAGCATCCACGGCACCGAGTAGCGCCCGATGCCGAGCGCGTCCGGCAGGTTGTTCCAGAGCACGTGCTGCAACCGCTCCGCCAGTGAGCTCACCACCAGGTACAGCAGGCTGCTGCCGACCCCGACGACCAGGGCGGGCACGATCAGCGGCAGCAGGGCACGTGCGGGGGCCGAGGGCGGGGTGGGGAGCGCCTGCCGCGCGGTGTCCTGGGCCACGGCCCCACCATAAGCGGGCAAAACCGACACAACATCCCGGAGGAAACGGACCCCGAGCGGACCCGAACCCCACGGACTTGCACCTCACGTGACGTGAGGACCCAAAGTGGAGCCCGGAAAGGAGCGGAAGTGAGTCACTCCGTAGGACAGGTCGCCCGATTCGCCGGCGTCACCGTGCGCACCCTGCACCACTACGACGAGATCGGCCTGCTGGTCCCGGGCGAGCGCAGCCCCGCCGGGCACCGGCGGTACGGCGACGCCGACCTCGACCGGCTGCAGCGGATCCTGTTCTACCGGGAGCTCGGCTTCCCGCTCGACGAGGTCGCGGCGCTGCTCGACGACCCGGACGCGGACCCGCGCGCGCAGCTGCGCCGCCGGCACGAACTGCTGACCGCCCGGATCGAGAAGCTGCGGAAGATGGCCGCGGCCGTGGAGCACGCCATGGAGGCACGCAGGATGGGTATCAACCTCACACCCGAGGAACGCTTCGAGGTCTTCGGCGACAAGGACCCCGAGCAGTACGCCGAGGAGGCCGAGCAGCGCTGGGGCGGCACCGACGCCTACGCCGAGTCGCAGCGCCGGGCCGCCCGCTACACCAAGGCCGACTGGCAGCGCATGAAGGCCGAGGTCGACGACTGGGGCGAGCGTTACGCCGCCCTGGTGAACGAGGCCCAGCCGCCGACCGGCGCACGGGCCATGGACATGGCCGAGGAGCACCGGCGGCACATCTCGGCCTGGTTCTACGACTGCCCGTACGAGATGCACCGCTGCCTCGCCGGGATGTACGTGTCCGACGAGCGCTTCAAGGCGTTCTACGACTCGATGGCCCCGGGCCTGGCCGAGCACCTGAAGGCGGCGATCGAGGCGAACGCGGCGCGGCACACGACGTGACCCGGGTCGGGCTAGTCGAGTCTGTCGACGACGACGGCCGTGCCGTACGCGCACACCTCGGTGCCCGCGTCCGCCGCCTCGGTCACGTCGAACCGGAAGGCCAGCACGGCGTTGGCGCCACGCGCGCGTGCCTGTTCCACCAGCCGCTCCATGGCCTGGGTACGGGTCTGGACGAGCGTCTTCGTCAGCCCTTTCAGCTCACCGCCGATCATCGACTTCAGACCCGCACCGATCTGACTGCCCAGGTGCCGGGAGCGCACGGTCAGTCCGAAGACCTCGCCGATGACCTCCCGCACCCGGTACCCGGGAACGTCGTTCGTGGTGACCACCAGCACGTCGGGACGGGGTCCCTGACCGCCGCCGTATTCTTCGATACCCATGTCCACAGCCATTCCCCAGGGCAGGCACAGTGCATCCAGGTTCCACCGGTGGAACCTGGGGTGGACACATTGCGTTGATAGTTTTGTGCGGCCGCACAAGGAACCCGCTGTGCCTTCACCCCACAGGAGCCCGGAACCGTGATGACGCTCGCCCTCGGCCCGAGCTGGCTGGATCCGAACAACCTTCTCGACTCGTTCGGCATCTGGGGCCTGCTCCTGGTGGTCTTCGCCGAGTCCGGCCTTCTGATCGGCTTCTTCCTGCCGGGTGACTCCCTCCTGTTCACCTGCGGCCTGCTGATCACCTCGAACAAGCTGGACTTCCCCCTGTGGGGCGCCATCGCCCTGATCTGCGTCGCCGCGATCCTCGGCGACCAGGCGGGCTACATGTTCGGCAAGAAGGTCGGCCCGTCGCTCTTCAACCGCCCGAACTCCCGCCTCTTCAAGCAGGAGAACATCGCCAAGGCGCACGAGTTCTTCGAGAAGCACGGCCCGAAGTCCCTGATCCTGGCCCGCTTCGTGCCGGTGATCCGCACGTTCACGCCGATCATCGCCGGCGTCAGCGGCATGGCCTACCGGTCGTTCGTGGTGTTCAACGTCATCGGCGGTGTGCTCTGGGGCGCCGGTGTCACCCTGCTCGGCTCCTGGCTCGGCAAGATCGACGTCGTCAAGAACAACATCGAGGCGATCCTGATCCTGATCGTCCTCGTCTCGGTGGTCCCGATCGCCATCGAGTTCCTGCGGGCCCGCTCGAAGAGCAAGAAGGCGACACCGGCGGAGCAGCCGCTCCCGCAGCACCCCGCCCCGCCGACGATGGACGACGCGACGACCCAGCTCCGCAGGATCGAGCCGACGTACACCCCGCAGCAGCAGCCGCAGCAGCAGTACGGCCAGCCCCACCAGCAGTACGGCCAGCAGCAGCCGCAGTACAGCCAGCCGCAGCAGCAGTACGGCCAGCCGCAGCCTCAGCAGCAGTACGGCCAGCAGCAGCCTCAGCAGCAGTACGGCCAGCAGCAGCCGTACTACGACCAGAACGGTTACGACCAGAACGGCTACGACCAGAACGGTTACGGCCGGCAGGACAACCCGTACGGTGAGGACCACTACCGGGCGCCGTAAGCGCGACACCCTGCTTTTGGGGGCGCGGGGACCTGCGCGATCAACCCGCACGACCCGCGGTCGCGCACGGACCGATGCTCCCCCTGGGCGCCCCGCGGCCCCCTCAGGTGCTCAGAACCCCCGCGTCCGCTTCGCGGCCCTGCGCTTACCGGCCGACCCCACCCGCAGCCCCAACCGCGAGATCTCCGACCCCAGGTTGACCCCGATGGCGATGGCCATGGCGAGCGACGCCGCCTTGGCCAGTGACACCAGCCCCTTGTCGACCTCGTTCTGCGCCATCGACAGCAGCCCGAAGTAGGTTGCCGACCCCGGCAGCAGGGGGCCGATCGCCGCGGTCGTGTACGGCAGCGCGGAGGCGAACCGGTACCGCGACAGCAACTGCCCGAACAGCCCCACCAGCCCGGCCGCCGCGGCCGTGGAGGCGACCGGCGAGATCCCGCCGGCGTAGTGCATCGCGCCGTAGACGCACCACGCCACACCGCCGTTGAGGGTCACGGCCAGCACGGTGGATCGTTCCTGCTGGAGCAGTACGGCGAAGGTCAGCGACAGCACCATCGACGCGGCGATCTGCAGCAGCGGCCGCTCGGAGCCGATCAGCGTCGCGTCGGGGTTGAGCCGGCCGCCCAGCTTCACGCCGAAGTACAGGATCGTCAGCACCCCGATGACGATGCCGACGAAGAAGTACATGACCTCCAGCAGCCGCGCGGACGCGGTGATGTAGAAGCCGGTGAGCCCGTCCTGGACGCCCGCGACCAGCGCCCGCCCGGGCAGCAGCGCGAACAGCCCACCGGTGACGACGGCGGACGCCGCGACATCGACGTGGGCGAGGGCGAACGCCACCCCGATCGCTGCCGGCGGCATCGCGGCGATCATGAACTGGTAGAACTCCGGCAGCCCCCGCCCCGCGCACAGCCACGCCAGCCGGTCGCCGAGCATCGCGCCGATCGCGGCCGCCACGAACACCAGGAAGTCACCGCCGACCAGCACCGAGGCGGCCCCGGCGAGCAGCCCGCTCGCGCCGGTCAGCGCCCAGCCGGGGTACGGGTGCCGGTTGCGGCGGATCTCCGCGAGCCGCCGGTAGGCCTCCTCCAGGGAGACATGGGTCTCGGGGTCGGTGAGGTCGTCCACGAGCCGGAAGACGGCGGCCAGCCGCGTGTAGTCGGTCCCGCGCCGCCGCACCGTCCGGGACGCCGTCACCGGGTCGTCGACCAGCGAGGGCTGGTAGGAGATCGCCAGCAGCGTGAAGGTGACGCCGGGCTCGCAGCGGTCGAGTCCGTACGACCGGCAGACCGCGAACATCGCGGCCTCCACGTCCTCCGCGCCCTCGCCGCCCGCCAGCAGCAACTCCCCGATACGCAGCGTCAGGTCGAGGACGCGCGGAACGGCGGGCCCGCCCTCCTCGGCCTTCTGCACCGGCTCCGGCGCCGGCCGCTCGGCCACCGGCATGCGCAGCATCGTGCGCATCCGGTCCTGCCAGGGCGCGTCCTTGACGAGACTGACCGTGGGGAATCCGGAGGCGGGCGTGAAGGCGGCCGGGGCGTCGTGGGCGCTGTAGGTGCGCGGCATGGTGAACGCCGAGCCCTCCGGCTCGCCGGGCACCGGCTGCGGCGTCGCCAGCCCCTTCGGGACCACGAACTCGGACGTGGTCTCGGGCTCGACGCCGGCCTCGGGGACCGCGATGCCCGCCGGAAGGGCGAACTCGGACGTGATCTCCGGGTCGTACCGCGCCTCGTCCGACCGGGGCTTGCGGTCCTCCTCCTCCGTCACCGTCGTAACGCTCCCTGAACGACAATTTCAGTACGCCTCAGTATGCGCATGACCACACAGCGGCCACCAAAAACCTGCCCGCGCGGACCGGTGGACACCCGGTGGACACCCGGAGGGCACGAAAAACGGGCCGCACGCGTGCGTGCGGCCCGTCTCCCGTGCGCGGACTGGCTCAGTGGCCGCCCGTCTCCTTGAAGCGCTTGTACGACCGCTCGATCTCCAACTCGGCGTCGGTGCGGCCCACCCAGTTGGCGCCCTCGACGGACTTGCCGGGCTCCAGGTCCTTGTAGACCTCGAAGAAGTGCTGGATCTCCAGACGGTCGAACTCCGACACGTGGTGGATGTCGCGCAGGTGCTCCACGCGCGGGTCGGTGGCCGGGACGCACAGCAGCTTGTCGTCGCCGCCCGCCTCGTCGGTCATCCGGAACATGCCGATCGCGCGGCACTTGATGAGGCAGCCCGGGAACGTCGGCTCGTCAAGAATGACCAGCGCGTCCAGCGGGTCGCCGTCCTCGCCGAGAGTGTTCTCGACGAAGCCGTAGTCGGTCGGGTAGGCGGTCGAGGTGAAGAGACGACGGTCCAGGCGGATCCGACCGGTCTCGTGGTCCACCTCGTACTTGTTCCGCGAACCCTTCGGGATCTCGATCGTGACGTCGAACTCCACCGGTGGCTCCTCCATGATCAACACATAGTTCTGGTGGTTAAGTGTCCCTCACGCTGGTGTGTGATCGCGAAAGGGGCTGGTGGTCGTGCCAGAGCTGAGGCCTTGGCAGTCCGCGAAACCGCGTGTGCGGAAGATCGCGGGTGCCGTGCGACCGGGTCTGGCACGCGCGGTGACCGCCACGAAACCGCAGGTCAAGCGGTTGGTGCGGGTAGTCGGACCGCAGCTGGCACGCATCACGCGTGCAGGGGGACCCTGGTCGGCCACCCTGGTCCGCCCCCCTCGTCCCCGGACCCTCAAGACCTGGCAGTACACGGCGGGCGCCGCCACGGCGGGGCTCGCGCTGGCCGCCGGTGTGGTGACCGCGGCGGGCCCCTGGGACGCCGACGGTCAGCGTACGGCCGAGCGGGACCGGGCCGCCGCCCCGGAACGGACGGGTGGCGCAGATCACGGTTCCGGCACCGCCGTGGGAGAGCCGAGTCCCGCGCCCAGCGCCGGATCCGTCCTGACGGGCCTGGGCGCCGCCGTGAACACCGTGAAGTCGGCACCGAGCGGAGAACCCGCCGGAATCTCCGGAACGGCCGTCACGGACCTCCTGGGGCCCCTTCTGGACTCCTCGGCGCTCGGCGCCACCCGCACCGCCGTGGTCGTCGACGTGGCCACCGGCAGGCGCCTCTACGGCGCCGGCGCCGACACGGCTCTCACCCCCGCCTCCACCACCAAGATCGCCACCGCCGTCGCCGCGCTCTCCGCCCTCGGTCCCGACCACCGCATCACCACGCGCGTGGCCCTCGAACCCGGCACCAGGGAGGTCGTCCTGGTCGGTGGCGGCGACCCCACCCTGACCGCCCGCAAGGACACGGGCGGCTGGGCCGGCCTGCGCACCCTCGCGACCGAGACGGCGAGATCGCTGACCGCGCGGGGCATCAAACAGATCACGCTCTCGTACGACACCACGCTCTACAGCGGTCCCGACCTGCACCCCATCGGGGTCAACGACAACCTCGCGCGCGTGAGCCCCCTCATGGCCGACGAGGCCCGCACCGACGACTCCGCCAACGGCCCGGCGGTCCGGGTGAGCGACCCGGCGGCCGACGCGGCACGAAAGTTCGCCGGCTTCCTGACCGCCGCCGGCATCAAGACCTCGTCGCCCGGCACCTCCAAGGCGAGCAGCCGGGCCGACACCCTGGCCACCGTCTCCTCGCCCCCGCTGTCCGCGATCGTCGAGCGCATGCTGACCAACAGCGACAACGACATCGCCGAGGCCCTGGCCCGCCAGACGGCACTGGCGAGTGGCCGGCCGGTCACCTTCGCCGGGGGAGCGGCCGCCATCCAAGCCCAACTGGCCCGGCTGGGCCTGCCGATGACCGGCGCCTCCTTCCACGACGGCAGCGGCCTGAACCGTGACGACCGGCTGACGGCGAACCTGCTCACCGCCCTGCTCGTCAAGGCCGCCGACGCGGACCGTCCGGGCCTGCGCCCGGTCCTCACCGGCCTGCCCGTGGCCGGCTTCACGGGCACCCTGAGCACGCGTTACACGGACGGCGCGGCAGGCGTCGTACGCGCGAAGACCGGCACCCTGACCGGGGTCAACACCCTGGCGGGCACGGTCGTCGACAAGGACGGCCGCCTGCTGGCGTTCGCCTTTCTCGCGGCGGACACCACGAGTCCGCTGGAGGCCCAGGAGGCACTGGACCGGACGGCGACGGCGCTGGCAGGCCTGTGAACCGCGGCGCCCGGCCGGTGCGGGCGCCCGCCCGCATCGGCCGGCGCAAGCACCACCCACCCCGCCCACCGCACAAATCAGCCGCACCCTCACCAACCTCCACGGCCTGCCCCAAGTGGGAGCACTAACGTACGGTTGACGCATGACGAGCATCGGTGGCGCTGCTTCTTCTGGGATGGTCGACTGGAATCTCGCGGTGGCGACCGCGACCCGGCTCGTGCGGCCGGGCCCCGAGGTGAGCCGCGACGAGGCCCGGGTCATCGTCGCGGAGCTGCGGCGGCACGCGAAGGCCTCGGAGGAACACGTCCGGGGCTTCACTCGTATGGGGAACGACGACATCCACGACACCCCCGTCCTGGTGGTGGACCGCCCGGGCTGGGTGAAGGCCAACGTCGCCGGGTTCCGTGAACTCCTCAAGCCGCTGCTGGACAAGATGCAGGAGCGGCGGGCCGGCAGTCCGGGCGGCGCGGTCCTCGGCGCGGTCGGCGGCAAGGTCACCGGCGTGGAACTCGGCATGCTGCTGTCGTTCCTGTCGTCCCGGGTGCTCGGCCAGTACGAGACCTTCGCCCCCGCCTCCCGCGACCTCCCCGCGGACGAGCACGGCGGCGGACGGCTGCTGCTGGTCGCCCCGAACATCGTCCACGTGGAGCGCGAACTCGACGTACAACCCCACGACTTCCGCCTGTGGGTGTGCCTGCACGAGGAGACGCACCGCACCCAGTTCTCGGCGGTGCCCTGGCTGCGCGCCCATCTGGAGGGCGAGATCCAGGGGTTCCTGTCGGAGACCGACGTCGACCCCATGACCGTCCTCGAACGGGTCCGGGACGCCGCCCAGTCGCTCGCCGGGAGCCGCCCGGAAGCCGAGGAGGACGACGGCGGACGGTCGTTCGTCGAGCTGGTGCAGACCCCGGCCCAGCGTGAGATCCTCGGCCGGCTCACCGCCGTCATGTCCCTCCTGGAGGGACACGCCGACTTCGTCATGGACGGGGTCGGACCGTCGGTCGTACCGACCGTCGCCGAGATCCGCGAGAAGTTCCAGCAGCGGCGGGCCAAGGGCGCCTCCCGGCTGGACATGACCCTGCGCAAGCTGCTCGGCCTGGACGCCAAGCTCCGGCAGTACCGGGACGGCGAGCGGTTCGTGCGGGCCGTCGTCGAACAGGTCGGCATGGACGGCTTCAACCGGGTGTGGACCTCCCCCAACACCCTGCCGACGAAGGCCGAGATCGCCAAACCGGCGGACTGGGTCGCGCGGGTGCATCGCAAGGCCGAGTCGTGAACCGACGCGGGCGTGGTGAATCGGATCCCGCCCGCGGCAGGCGAACGCCCCTCCAATCACCCGTCCGAGGGACCGTGAGCGATGGGTAGGCGTGCGATGCTCGGGGAACGGCCCGTTTCTGTCACCATCTACACACTCTGAGTGACCGATCTCGGGTTCACCCCCCGAAAACTTCATGAAGGGAACCGGACATGGGTCCCCATCCTGCGGTCGCGGCGATACGCCTGGCGGTCCGCCGCGTCCTCCACGACATCCTCACCGACAACAGCTCCTACAGCCGTACCACCGGCGAACGCGCCGGTGGGCGCATCGTCGCGCGCCTCACGCGCCCCGTCGGAGACATCCCGGAACAGTCACCGAACGAGCGGCCCCCCTCCCCGCTCGTCCTCGTGGCATGCTCCGGCGGCGCCGACTCGATGGCGCTCGCCTCCGCCCTCGCCTTCGAGGCCCCCAAACTCGGCGTCCGCGCCGGCGGCATCACCGTCGACCACGGCCTGCAGCCCGGCTCCGACCTGCGGGCCGAAGAAGTCGTCCTGAGACTGCGCGAACTCGGCCTGGACCCGGCCGAGTCGATCACCGTGACCGTCGGCCGTGACGGCGGCCCCGAGGCCGCCGCCCGGGACGCCCGCTACGCCGCCCTGGACGCCGCCGCCGAGCGGCACGGCGCCACCGCGGTCCTGCTCGGTCACACCAGGGACGACCAGGCCGAAACCGTCCTGCTCGGTCTGGCCCGCGGCTCGGGCATCCGCTCCCTGTCCGGAATGGCCGCGGTCTCGGGGGCCGGCGGCCGTTACCGTCGCCCGTTCCTCCAGCTGGACCGGCAGACCGCCCGCAAGGCCTGCATGGCCCAGTCCCTGCCGGTCTGGGACGACCCGCACAACGCGGACCCGGCCTACACCCGGTCCCGGCTCCGTCACGAGGGACTGCCCGCCCTGGAGAAAGCCCTGGGCAAGGGCGTCGTCGAGGCCCTCGCCCGCACCGCCCAGCTCTCCCGCGACGACGCCGACGCCCTCGACACCTGGGCCAGCCAGGCCGAGGCCTCGGTACGGGACGCCGCGGGTCAGCTGGAGTGCGCCAAGCTCTACGCCCTGCCACCCGCCGTCCGCCGCCGGATCCTGCGCCGGGCGGCCATCGAGGCGGGCGCACCGGCCGGTTCGCTCTTCGCCCGGCACATCGAGGAAGTCGACCGGCTGATCACCGGCTGGCGCGGTCAGGGAGTCATCAATCTCCCCGGCAAAGTCGTCGCCCAGCGTCAGGGTGGCAGACTGGTGATCCGGCAAGGCTGAATCCGCACCCCCCGGGGTCCGGGCTCCGCCGGTGGGACGACCGAAAGTGATGCGGGTGGACGCGAAAGACATGGGTGCCGACCTTCAGCGGGTACTCATCACCAAGGAAGAGATCGACGCGAAGCTGGTCGAGCTGGCCGCGAAGATCGACGCGGAGTACGCGGGCAAGGACCTGCTCATCGTCGGCGTCCTCAAGGGCGCCGTGATGGTCATGGCAGACCTCGCCCGGGCCCTGTCCACCCCTGTCACCATGGACTGGATGGCCGTGTCCTCCTACGGCGCGGGCACCCAGTCCTCAGGCGTGGTGCGGATCCTCAAGGACCTCGACACCGACATCAAGGGCAAGCACGTCCTGATCGTCGAGGACATCATCGACTCCGGACTGACCCTGTCCTGGCTGATCAACAACCTCGGCTCCCGCGAGCCCGAGACCCTGAAGATCTGCACCCTGCTGCGCAAGCCGGACGCGGCCAAGGTCGCCATCGACGTCGAGTGGGTCGGGTTCGACATCCCCAACGAGTTCGTCGTCGGCTACGGCCTCGACTACGCCGAGAAGTACCGCAATCTCCCGTTCGTCGGTACGCTCGCGCCCCACGTCTACGGCGGCTGAACCCCCGGCTGATACGCCGGAGGGTCCACTTACGTAAGACGAACGGGAACCCCAGCGGGTTTCGCGCCGTTGGAGCATGCAGAGACGGGTTTGCCAGCCGTCCGAGCCGCTCCGTGCGGCTTCGGGTAGTCATGCTGGGGTACCGTCAGAAGAACTGTCTTATCAAACTCACTATGGCAGGAGGGACGGGGCGACACCGCTCCGTATGGATGGACGTGAAGCGATACTTCCGTGGGCCGGTCATGTGGATCGTGCTGGCCGTCCTTGCCGTGGTCGTGTTGATGCAGGTCGTCGGCTCGTCCGGCGGCTACAAGACGGTGGACACCGGCCAGGTCGTGGCGGCGATCAACGACAACAAGGTGGAATCGGCGAAGCTGACCACCGGTGACGAGCAGACCATCAAGGTCACGCTCAAGGACGGTCAGAAGGTCGACGGCAGCTCGAAGATTCAGGCGAGCTACATCGGCGACCAGGGCGTGACCATCGCCAACACGCTGCAGACCAAGTTCCAGGACAAGCAGATCCCCGACGGTTACACCGTCTCGCCGACCAAGCAGAACGCATTCGTCGGTGTCCTGCTCTCCCTGCTCCCCTTCGTCCTCATCGTGGTCGTCTTCCTGTTCCTGATGAATCAGATGCAGGGTGGCGGCTCCCGGGTCATGAACTTCGGCAAGTCCAAGGCGAAGCTCATCACCAAGGACACCCCGAAGACGACGTTCTCGGACGTCGCGGGCTGTGACGAGGCCGTCGAGGAGCTCCACGAGATCAAGGAATTCCTCCAGGAGCCGGCCAAGTTCCAGGCGGTCGGCGCCAAGATCCCCAAGGGCGTGCTCCTCTACGGCCGTCCCGGTACCGGCAAGACGCTGCTAGCGCGTGCCGTCGCCGGCGAGGCGGGGGTGCCCTTCTACTCGATCTCCGGTTCCGACTTCGTCGAGATGTTCGTCGGTGTCGGTGCCTCCCGGGTCCGCGACCTCTTCGAGCAGGCCAAGGCGAACGCCCCGGCGATCGTCTTCGTCGACGAGATCGACGCGGTCGGCCGTCATCGCGGCGCCGGCCTCGGCGGCGGTCACGACGAGCGCGAGCAGACCCTGAACCAGCTGCTCGTCGAGATGGACGGCTTCGACGTCAAGGGCGGTGTGATTCTCATCGCCGCGACGAACCGGCCCGACATCCTCGACCCGGCGCTGCTGCGCCCCGGCCGATTCGACCGTCAGATCGCGGTCGACCCGCCGGACCTGCAGGGCCGTCTGGAGATCCTCAAGGTCCACCAGAAGGGCAAGCCGGTCGCGCCCGACGTCGACCTCGCGGCGGTCGCCCGCCGCACGCCGGGCTTCACCGGCGCGGACCTGTCGAACGTGCTGAACGAGGCGGCGCTGCTCACGGCCCGCAGCGACCGCAAGCTCATCGACAACCAGATGCTCGACGAGGCGATCGACCGTGTGGTCGCGGGCCCGCAGAAGCGGACCCGGATCATGTCGGACAAGGAGAAGAAGATCACCGCGTACCACGAGGGCGGCCACGCCCTGGTCGCGGCGGCTTCCCCCAACTCCGACCCGGTCCACAAGATCACGATCTTGTCCCGTGGCCGGGCCCTCGGTTACACGATGGTCCTGCCGGACGAGGACAAGTACTCGACCACGCGCAACGAGATGCTCGACCAGCTCGCCTACATGCTGGGCGGCCGCGCGGCCGAGGAACTGGTCTTCCACGACCCGACCACCGGCGCTGCCAACGACATCGAGAAGGCCACGACCACCGCCCGGGCGATGGTCACGCAGTACGGCATGACCGAGCGTCTCGGCGCGATCAAGTTCGGCGGCGACAACACCGAGCCCTTCCTCGGCCGTGAGATGTCCCACCAGCGCGACTACTCGGAAGAGGTCGCCGCCCTGGTGGACGAGGAAGTCAAGAAGCTCATCGAGAACGCGCACAACGAGGCCTGGGAGATCCTGGTCGAGAACCGCGACGTGCTCGACAACCTGGTGCTCCAGCTCCTGGAGAAGGAGACCCTGGGCAAGGAGGAGATCGCCGAGATCTTCGCCGCGATCCACAAGCGGCCCGCGCGGCCCGCGTGGACCGGCTCCTCCCGCCGTACGCCGTCCACCCGCCCGCCGGTGCTCTCCCCGAAGGAGCTCGCACTGACCAACGGGGCGAACGGCGTGACGCCGGCGATCAGCACCGCGAAGTCCACGGCGGCGGAGTCCGCCCCGGCGGTCGAGAAGGCCCCGGAGGACCGTCCCGAGAGCTGAGTCACACCGGTCTCACCCGGCTCGGAATGGATGCCGCGCCCCCCAGGATCTAGCCTGGGGGGCGCGGCTTTTCGGTATGCCCGCATATGAGGCGCGTGACCCACAGGCGCCCCCCTAAGGAACGAGGCACCTCAGATGACCGACCCCGTGACGCTGGACGGCGAGGGCACCATCGGCGAATTCGACGAGAAACGTGCCGAGAACGCCGTACGCGAACTCCTGATCGCGGTCGGCGAGGACCCCGACCGTGAGGGGCTCCGGGAGACTCCGGCGCGGGTGGCGCGGGCGTACCGCGAGCTGCTGGCCGGCAACCACCAGCAGCCCGAAGAGGTCCTGACGACGACCTTCGATCTCGGGCACGACGAGATGGTCCTGGTCAAGGACATCGAGATCGTCAGCCTGTGCGAGCACCACATGCTGCCGTTCCACGGCGTCGCCCACGTCGGCTACATCCCGGCGGAGACCGGCAAGATCACGGGACTGTCGAAGCTGGCCCGCCTGGTCGAGGTGTTCGCACGTCGTCTCCAGGTGCAGGAGCGGCTCACCACGCAGGTCGCCGACTCCCTGATGCGCATCCTGGAGGCCCGGGGCGTGATCGTCGTCGTCGAGGCGGAGCACATGTGCATGTCGGTCCGGGGGATCCGCAAGCCGGGTGCCAAGACGACGACGTCGGCGGTCCGCGGTCAGCTCCGGGACGCCACGACGCGCGCCGAGGCGATGAGCCTGATACTGGCGCGCTGACCTGCCCGGGCGGGGCTCATGCGGCCGGCTCGGCCCCGCTGTGGTGGTTGTCGTCGTCCTCCGGGAGCTTGCACACCCGCTCCAGGAACATCGCCGCCGCTATGACACCGATGCCGGCGACCACCGAGAAGGCCGCGTAGAGGGCCTGGTCGCGGCGGGCGGGGAGGTCGAGGAGTTCCAGCAGGAAGGCGCCCGTGCCGCCGTACATGCCGGCGACCAGGGCCGCGACCAGGGCGCTGGCCTGGCCGAAGACGACCGCGCGGGCGGCCATCAGGGGGTCGACGCCCTTGGCGCCCGGGCGACGCTCGCGCTGGGCCCGGAGACGGGCGCGCAGCGAGAGCGCCGTGGCGAGCAGAACCACGGCGATCAGGGCGAGGACGATCGGGGCGGCCACCGGCACGCTGGGCAGGGTCCCCACCGCGTTCCACAGGCGGGCCCCCGCCCAGGACAGCACCCCGGCCACGACGAACACGCCGGCCAGCACCCTGATCCGCAGCTCTTTCACTGTGTTCCTTCAGCTCCCCCGCAGCGATGTGGTCGTGTCGACCTTAACGACTACTCGGGCAGTCGGAGTTCCAGGTCCGCACGTGCTTCCACACCGTGCCGCGTGACGGCCGTCAGCAACTCGGCGACCGTGCCGCGGCCGGGCACCCGGGCTTCGGGGTCGACGTCGTACCAGGGCGCCAGCACGAAGGCACG
Source organism: Streptomyces sp. NPDC007157 (assembly GCF_040634235.1). Classification (NCBI taxonomy): domain Bacteria; kingdom Bacillati; phylum Actinomycetota; class Actinomycetes; order Kitasatosporales; family Streptomycetaceae; genus Streptomyces; species Streptomyces sp. NPDC007157. The sequence continues at coordinate 59,469 of NZ_JBEYFE010000026.1, read as the reverse complement.
CTCGTGGGCGCGCGGGTGCGGCAGGGTGAGCTGCGGATCGTCGGAGACGACGTCCGCGTAGGCGACGATGTCGACGTCCAGGGTGCGCGGCCCCCAGTGCTCGTCCCGCACCCGGTTGAACGCCTCCTCCACCGCGTGCGCCCGCTCCAGCAGCGAGGACGGCGGGAGGGTGGTCTTCAGCACCACGATCGCGTTGTAGTACGTCGGCTGGCTGCCGGGGTCGACGCCCCACGGCTCCGTCTCGTACACCGGCGACACGGCCTTGATGCGGACGCCCGGGGTGTCCTCCAGGGCGTCGATCGCGCCCTGCAGGGTCTCCAGGCGGTTGCCGAGATTGGAGCCGAGGGCGACCACGGCGCGTTTGGGGTTGGAGAGGGTGGTGTCGGCGGCGTCGACCTGCTCGACGACGGAGGCGGGCACCGGCTGGACGGTCGGGTCGCTGGGACCCCGCAGGGAGGATGCGGTCATACTCGGCTCCGGGTGATGGTGACGGTGACGTCGTCGAAGGGGACGGCGATGGGCGCGTCCGGCTTGTGGACCTGGACCTCGACCTCTCTTACCCCCTCGTGCTTGAGGCAGACCTGGGCGATCCGCTCGGCGAGCGTCTCGATCAGGTTCACCGGCTCCCCCTCGACCACGGCGACGACCTCTTCGGCCACCACGCCGTAGTGCACGGTCTTCGTCAGGTCGTCGTCGGCCGCCGCCGGCCGGGTGTCCAGGCCAAGGACGAGGTCCACGAGGAAGGTCTGGCCCTCCTCGCGCTCCTTGGGGAAGACACCGTGGTGCCCGCGGGCCTTCAGGCCGCGCAGCGCGACACGATCCACGCGAATCACTCCTGCAATCGTCGGTAACGGCGAGGCCGCATCGCGTGCGGGCGATCGACCGGCCTCAGACGAATCTACCTGCGGGCACTGACAGAGCCGGGTCACGGGGCGGGGGCCCGCGCCGGGGGTGCCAGGGTTCATCGCGTGTTTTCCCTGGAGAACCCGGCGGCTCACGGGCCGGTAGCCGCACCTACTGGCGAGTTCGTGATTCCAGACACTCCTTGGGCCACGCGGACCGCACGGGCCTCGCCGAACGGCGGTGGACCGGCTGGACGGCTCAGGGGGGCGGGTCCCGGCGGGTATCGGCGGGGCGGGCCTCAGGAGGGCGTGTCGTCGTCCTCGTCCTCGTCGGTCTCCGACAGCACCGGGGAGGCGTGGTGGGACCAGAGCTTCCAGCCGTCCGGGGTACGCCGGAACACGTTCGTGGCGACGACCAGCTGCCCCACCAGCGGGCCGAGCTCCTGCCCGCCCGTGGGGGCCGGGCCGCCGCTGAGGATGTTCTCCGTGCAGGTCACCAGGGCGGTGTCGCCGGTGACGGAGACGTGCACGTCGGTCAGGAAGAACTGGATGTAGTCGGTGTTCGCCATGATCAGCGCGTACGACCGCAGGACCTCGCCGCGGCCGGTCAGCACCGGCCAGCCCGGGTGCACGCAGGAGACCACGCCGGTGTCCGCCGGATCGTGGTACTCCTCGTCGACGCCCAGGTCGGCGGGGGTGAGCCAGAGGCCGGACACCGCCTCGAAATCGGCCCGCTCCACTGCCTCGTAGAAGGCGGTGTTGGCGGCCTCGACCTGCTCGACGTCGGTGTGGGGGGCGCTCACCGGGCTCCCTCTGCTCGGTGGGGAACGTTCTGCGGGGCGTGCGAGGCGGGTGAGGCCTGGGGAGGTTGCGAGGCCTGGGAGGCCGAGGGCGCCTGCAGGGCTTGCGAGGCGTGCGCGCCCGGCGTGTCCGTTCCCGTGCGCGCCCCCTCTATCGCGCGCGCGACCCGTACTGCGTCCGCCGTGGCGCGCACCTCGTGCACGCGTACCGCCCACGCGCCGGCGTGCGCCGCGAGCGCGGAGACGGCGGCCGTCGCCGCGTCGCGCTCCCGGGCCGGCGGGGGTGCCCCCTCGGGTCCGGCCAGGACCCGGCCGAGGAACCGCTTGCGGGAGGCTGCGACGAGCACCGGGTGCCCCAGGGCGTGCAGCCGGTCGAGGTGGGCGAGCAGGGTCAGGTCGTGCTCGGAGTCCTTGGAGAAGCCGAGGCCGGGGTCGACGACGATGCGGTCGGGGGAGATACCGCCGGCCAGGACGGCGTCCACGCGCGCGTGCAGTTCGTCGAGGACCTCGGCGACGACGTCGTCGTACACACCCCTGACGTTGCCGCCGTCCAGGAAGCCGCGCCAGTGCATGACGACGAAGGGGGCGCCCGACTCGGCGACGACGGGGATCATGTCGGGGTCGGCGAGGCCGCCGCTGACGTCGTTGACGAGGGCCGCGCCGGCCGCGAGGGCCTGCTGGGCGACGGAGGCGCGCATGGTGTCGACGGAAACGACGACGCCTTCGGCGGCGAGGCCGCGGACCACGGGGATGACCCGGCGCAGTTCCTCGTCCTCGTCGACGCGGGTGGCGCCGGGGCGGGTGGACTCACCGCCGACGTCGACGAGGTCGGCGCCCGCGGTGACGAGGTCGAGGCCGTGCTTGACGGCGATCGTCGTGTCGAACCAGCGGCCGCCGTCGGAGAAGGAGTCGGGGGTGACGTTCACGACCCCCATGACCGCGCACCGGTCCCATGCCGGAAGCCCTGTCACCTGGCCACGTCCGCTGTGGTTGTTCATACGTTCAGCGTAGGCCCAGGAAACGGCGGGGCCGCCCGATGGCCTGCGGGCAGGCCCGAGCGGAGCCCCGGGCTGGAGGGGAGGGGCGCCCGCTCGGGCCGGTCGTGGGGTCAGGCCGCTCGTATGCCCTGTTCGGCGACGGCGTGGGGGCAGGGGCGGGCGGCCGGGGCGTTGCGGCGCAGGAAGCGCGGCAGCGGAAGGGCGAGGTTGACGAAGCCCTCGGCCTGCATGGCGGCGAGGCCGATCCGCGGCAGGTCGCCGGAGGCCCGGTAGACCACGAAGCGCGGCTCCCAGCGCGGCTGGAACTTCGCGTTGAACTTGTACAGCGACTCGATCTGGAACCAGCGCGACAGGAAGACCAGCAGCCCGCGCCAGGCGCGCAGCACCGGGCCCGCGCCGATCTTCTCGCCCCGCGCGAGCGCCGAGCGGAACATCGCGAAGTTGAGCGAGATCCGGGCGATGCCGAGCTTCGGGGCCGCCTGGAGGGCGGCCACGATGAGCAGTTCGTTCATCCCGGGGTCGGCCGCCCGGTCGCGCCGCATCAGGTCCAGGGAGACACCGTCGGTGCCCCAGGGCACGAAGTGCAGGATCGCCTTGAGGTCGCCGTAGGGACCGGGTGTCTCGTCGGTCTTGTGGGCGGTGGCGATCAGGCAGTCGCCGTCGGCGGCGTCGCCGATGCGACCCAGGGCCATCGAGAAGCCGCGCTCGGTGTCGGTGCCGCGCCAGTCCTCCGCCGCCCGGCGGATGCGGTCCAACTCGGCCTCGCCGAGGTCACGGATGCGCCGCACCCGGGTTTCGTAGCCGGCCCGCTCGATGCGCTTGACCATCTGGCGCACGTTGCGCATCGCGCGTCCGGCGAGCGAGAAATCCGCTACGTCCACCACCGCCTCGTCGCCCAGTTCGAGGGCGTCCAGGCCGGTCTCCCGGGTCCACACCTCGCCGCCCGTCTCCGAGCAGCCCATCACGGCGGGGGTCCAGGAGTGGGCCTTGGCCTCGTCCATGAAGCGTTCGATGGCGCCGGGCCAGGCCTCGACGTCGCCGATCGGGTCGCCGCTGGCGAGCATCACGCCGGAGACGACGCGGTACGTCACCGCCGCCTTGCCGCTGGGCGAGAAGACGACCGCCTTGTCGCGGCGGAGCGCGAAGTGGCCGAGGGAGTCACGCGCGCCGTGTTTCTCCAGGAGGGCGCGCAGGCCGGCCTCGTCCTCCTCGGTGAGGTGGGCGGCGGGGTGCTCGGGGCGGAAGGCGAGGTAGATGGTGGTGACCGCGGTGATCAGGCCGAGGGCGCCGAGCGAGAAGGCGACCGTCCAGGAGGTGGACCCCTCGTAGTCGACGGGGCCCTCGAAGCCGAACAGGCCGTACAGGACGTGGGTGATGCGGTCGGCCAGGCTCGGGTCGCCGATCGTGCGCTTCGGGTGAGCGCTGACGACGACCAGCCCGAGCGCCAGCGAACCGGCGCTCATGAGCACGAAGTTCGCGAGCGCCCGCCACCGGCTGCGCGGGTCGGGCAGCGCCTTGAACTCGCTCCGGTGGAGCACCAGGGGCACGAACAGTGCCAGTGAGATCAGGGCTCCGATGACCGAGTGCCGGTACACGAACTGCGACATGGCGCCGGCCGGCAGGAGCACGACCGCGGCCCGCCACGCCCGGCGCTTGCGCCGCTTGAGCCCGTGCGCGAGCAGCAGCAACAGCACGCCGACGCTGAGCGAGAGCGCGGCGGCGAACGGCCCCAGCGACCCGGGCAACACCTCGGCCATGGCGTGCATACGGCTGTGCCGGAAGCGCGGGAACACACCCGCTGCGATGTCCAGGACACCTACGACCGCGCACGCCCTGCCGACCAGAGCGGGGACCGCCTCAGGGCGCGGACCACGGACTATGCGCCGCGCCCGGCTTGATCGGCTCGGAACCCGGCCCGACATTTCCCCATCTATCCTGACAGACATCGCATCCCGTAGTTCTGCGAGAGACCTTGAATCCGGGCCCGATTCGGGCATCCGGCGACATTGCGCCCTCTAGGACGGTGTCTTGGGGGGAGAGGTTCACTCCCCATCGGAAAGCCGGGTCAAAGGCCAAGGAAAGTCCGGGGCAAGCCTCGCTGAAAGCGGCGGTCGTCACGGGGGAAAGCGCAGGCAGGAAGCACCTCATGGGACTTACGAGCGATAAAACGCTGGCATTGGCGATCCTGTTCGCCGCACTGCTGTTCGTCGGCACGGTGTGGCTGTGGCCCCGGCTGGCCCGGCGGAACTGGCGGGCCGTCAGTGGCCGCGTCGGCCTTCTGCTGGCCACTCAGACGGTGCTCTTCGCATGCCTCGGGATAGCGGCCAACCAGGCTTTCGGTTTCTATGCCAGCTGGGCCGACCTGTTCGGCAGGGAGACGGACCAGGGTGTCGTCGTCGACCACGTGGCGGGCGGCGCCGGCGGCGGCCCGCTCCAGGTGGTCGCCACCTCCCGCGTGCAAGGCGCCGGCGGTTCGCAGCCGCAGTCGGCCGGTCAGATCCAGCAGGTCGACATCGTCGGCCGTACGACCCACATCGCCACGCCCGCCTACGTGTACCTGCCGCCGGAGTACTTCCAGCCGCAGTACCGCACCCGTACGTTCCCGGCGGCGGTCGTCCTCACCGGCTACCCGGGCACCGCGCGGGCGCTCGTCGACAAGCTGCACTACCCGCGTACGGCACAGCAACTGGCCAAGGACGGGCGGATGCAGCCGATGATCCTGGTGATGCTGCGGCCCACGGTCGCACCGCCCCGGGACACCGAGTGCGTGGACGTCCCGGGGGGCCCGCGGACCGAGAGCTTCTTCGCCAAGGACCTGCCCGACGCCGTGACCGCGCACTACCGGGTCGGCAGGAAGCCCGGAAGCTGGGGGATCGTCGGCGACTCGACCGGCGGCTACTGCGCGCTCAAGCTCGCGATGCACCACCCCGGCGTGTACGCGGCCGGCGCGGGCCTGTCCGCCTACTACAAGGCGCCCGTCGACCCCACGACCGGTGATCTCTTCCAGGGCGACGGAGAACTCCGCGACCACGCGAACCTGTGGTGGCTCCTCGGGCACGCACCCGCTCCTGACACGTCCCTGCTGGTCACCAGCAGCAGAATCGGAGAGACCAATTACAAGGACACGCTGAAATTCATCGCGCGCGTGCAGGCCACGAACCTGACCCGGATCTCGTCGATCATCCTCGACAGCGGCGGCCACAACTTCAACACCTGGCGCCGCGAGATCCCCGCGACGCTCCAGTGGATCAGCAGCCGACTGAGCGACCGCTGAGCGCGGCCCCTGGCAATGCCGTGCGAAGACTTTGTCGTCGCCGTGTTTTTACGGCCCGGGGCACCATGATTCGCCTACGCGCGGTAAGTTTCTGGCCATGCCACGTGGACGTCACCGTCATTCCCCGCCTTTGCACAGGCTGTTGCCTCCTTCGGCGATCGCCGGTGTCTCCCTCGTCTGCGCTCTGGGCCCCTGGTTGTTCTCCCAACCGACGGTGCTGCGCATGCTCGCCGCGATAGCCGCGGCGACCGCGGCCGTCGGTGCCGCGGTCATGCGCCGCTGGGACAGCGAGGCGGGCAAGCAGGTGGCCGACCTGTCACGCGCGCGTGCGAGTGACGAGTGGCGCCACGAGGAGCGGATCGCCGAGCTGGAGACCGACCTCGAGGAGTCGCGGGAGCTGCGCGCCAAGCTTGAGCAGCGGCTGCGCGCGAAGCGGTCGGAGCTCGCGGGACTGCGCAACGAGCACGCGTCCCTGCTGCGCCGCTACGCCACGGCCGAGACCGAGCGCGCGAGCGCCCTGGAGGGCCGCCGCCTGCTGGAGATCGAGGCCACCGCGCCGTCGAACGCGCTGCCGCCCGCCCGGACCGCCGAAGAGGCGGAAGAGCCCGCGGCGGCCGTCGAGGAGCTGGAGGTCGAGGAGACGACCCCGGCGGTCTTCTCGCCGGAGGGTTCCAAGCTGTTCCTGCGGGCCAAGGTGGCATTGGCCCGCTTCGACGAGGGCGACGCACCGGCGGTCGAGGCCGACGCCGACGCCGAGGGCGCGACGGAGACGGCCGCCGCACCCGAGGCGCCGAAGGGCGAGTCCGCACCGGAGGACGAGGAACAGGGGCAGCCCGAGGCGGTCGACGGGCACACGCGCGCGGCCGCCGTCACCACTGCCGAGCCGGCGGACACCACCCCGGCGCCGACGGAGGAGGACGCCCGCACCACGCCGGCACCGTCCGCCAACTCCGTGAAGCCGTCCGGGCACTTCACCGTGCCGACCGCGGTGGCCGTGCTGCCGGCCGCGCCCATCCCGCGTCCGCTGGTCACCGGCGGGTTCGACTTCTTCGGCACCCAGAAGGGCTCGGCCCCAGGCGGGCTGGACGCCATGCACAACGAGGACCTCGCGGACGTCGTCGGCCAGGAGGCGCTCGCGCTCCACAAGGCCGAGTCCGAGGCCGAGTTCAAGCCCGCCGACCCGGAGACCCGGGGCGTCGGCCAGGTCATCGACCTGACCGCGCACGACGAGACCGAGCAGATCAACCTCGGGGGCCTGCGCAGCGCCGCCTCCTGACCGCCGCGACACCGCCGCGGAAGCCGCGCCGATACCGAGCCCGATCCTGAGCCGGGGCACCCGCCGGGTGCCCCGGCTCAGGCGTTTTCCGGGCCGTCCGCGGGCCTCCCCGCCACCTCGGGCACCCTGCTCAGGCCATCCAGCGGTCCGGGCGCGCCGACCGGCGGCCCGTCCGGGACCGCTCGGCCTGCTCCCGCAGCAGCGACGCGGCCGCCTCCGCGTCCCGCAGGCGGGCCGTCACGGTCTTGTCGGCCCCCGTGTCCACATGGACGTCGGCGAGCCGCCACAGCCGCTCCCAGGGCCCCTGCGTCAGCCGTACGCTCTGGACCTTGGCGTGCGGGACCAGCGCCAGGCGCCGGCGCAGCAGCCCGTGCCGCGCGGCGAACACCGTCTCCGTGACCGCGAGCCCGTACCCGCGCCACCACAACGGCACGCACCAGCGGGCCCGCCGGGGCGGCCGGGGCAGCTCACCGGGCACCGTCACTCCGGGCAGCACGCGCGCGACGACCGACTCGGCGACCGCGCGCGGCGCGACCGGCACCAGCACCGAGTTCGCCGACCCGGCCACGTCCAGTTCCACCCGCACCCAGCGCAGCGGCCGCCACAGCAGTGGCTCCACGATCCGCACGGTCTGCACCCGCCCCGGCGGCACCGTCTCGTGCGTGCGGTCGAGCAGCCCGTGGTCGATGCGCAGCCCGTCCGGGGACTCCCCGACCGTCCAGTCGTACTCCCCGACGAACCTCCCCACACTGGTCGTGGCCGCCGCGCCGAGCAGCGGCAGGGCGGTGGCGAGGACCGTCCACACGCTGTGGGTGGCCAGCCACAGCAGCGGTGGTACGACGAGGGCGGCGGCCAGGGAGCCCCAGGTGGCGCCCGTCAGCACGAGGGAGAGCGCGAGCTTGCCCGGGGGCACGCGCATCAGCTCGTGCGCCGGCGCCTCGCCGACTTCGCGCGCCGTCTCGGGCGCGAATCCGGCGGCGCGCGCCAGCAGCTCCGCGCGGAGTGCGCGCGCCTCGCCCTGCCCCAGGAAGGCCAGCTCGTCCTTCTTGTCGGTGCCCACGACGTCGATGCGCAACTTGGCGACGCCCGCCACCCGAGCGAGCAGCGGCTGGGTCACGTCGACGGCCTGGATCCGCTCCAGCCGGATGTGCGCGGTGCGCCGGAAGAACAGCCCGGTGCGTATCCGCAGTTCGCTGTCGGTAACCGCGAAGTAGGTGAACCACCAGCTCAGGAAGCCGTATAGCGCGCCCGCCGTGACCAGGACGGCGAGTCCGGCCAGGAGCATGGTCGTGGTCAGCTTCGTCAGCTGTTCCTGGGCCTGGTTCGGGTCGTGCACCGCCCAGCCGGTGAGCACCGCGACCGGCGCCCACGCCCGCCGGAACGGGGTCACGGGGTGCAGCCGCCGCTCGCCCACGGTCTTGCCGGGGCGTATGGCGCCGTCGACGCCGGGCGCGGTCACAGGCCCGCCGATCGGGCTTCGCCGAGCTCGGTGAGCCGGTCGCGCAGCCGTTCCGCCTCGGCCGGGTCGAGGCCGGGGATGGCCGCGTCGGTGGCCGCGGCGGCGGTGTGCAGCTGCACGCTCGCCAGGCCGAAGTAACGCTCGACGGGTCCCGAGGTCACCTCCACCAGCTGCATGCGCCCGTACGGCACCACGGTCTCCTCGCGCCACAGCACACCGCGGCTGATCAGCAGGTCGTCGGCGCGCTCGGCGTACCGCCAGGAACGCCAGTTGCGGCCGATCAGCACCCAGCCCCAGGCCATCACGGCCAGCGGCAGCAGCGCGAAGGCCGCCCACACCGGACCCGCGAGCAGACCCGGCAGCAGGCCCACGGCGAGGGCGAGCAGCCCCAGCCACACCACCAGCAGCAGTCGGCGCATCCGCAGCAGGCCGGGCGGCAGCCCCGTCCACACCGGCTCGGTCTCTGTCGCCCCGGCGCCGGCCGGGCTCCCCGTCTCCATGAGGTCAGCGTACGTACGAGAGACTGGGTTCATGACTCCTACGACGGAGACCACGGTCGGCATCGGCGGCGCCGCGGAGAGTACCGACATGGTGCTCAACATCGGCCCCCAGCACCCTTCCACGCACGGCGTGCTGCGGCTGAAGCTCGTACTGGACGGCGAGCGGATCCTCTCCGCCGAGCCGGTGATCGGCTATATGCACCGCGGCGCGGAGAAGCTCTTCGAGGCGCGCGACTACCGGCAGATCATCATGCTCGCCAACCGCCACGACTGGCTGTCCGCCTTCTCGAACGAGCTGGGCGTGGTCCTCGCCGTCGAGCGCATGCTCGGCATGGAGGTGCCCGTCCGCGCGGTGTGGACGCGCACCCTGCTCGCCGAGCTGAACCGGGTGCTCAACCATCTGATGTTCCTCGGCTCCTACCCGCTGGAGCTGGGCGGGATCACCCCGGTCTTCCACGCGTTCCGCGAGCGCGAGGAGCTCCAGAACGTCATGGAGGAGGTCTCCGGTGGGCGCATGCACTACATGTTCAACCGTGTCGGCGGCCTCAAGGAGGACCTCCCGGCCGACTGGACCGTACGCGCGCGTGCCGCCGTTTCCGCCGTGCGCTCGCGTATGGACGTCTTCGACGGCCTGGTCCTCGGCAACGAGATCTTCCGCGGGCGCACCCGGGGTGTGGGCGTCCTCGCGCCGGAGGCCGTGCACGCCTACGGCGTGAGCGGGCCCATCGCGCGTGCCTCGGGAGTCGACTTCGACCTGCGCCGCGACGAGCCCTACCTGGCCTACGGAGAGCTCCAGGACACCCTCCGGGTGGTCACCCGGACCGAGGGCGACTGCCTGGCCCGCTTCGAGTGCCTCCTGGAGCAGACCCACAACGCCCTGGACCTGGCCGACGCCTGCCTGGACCGGGTCCGCGAGCTGCCGCCGGGGCCTATCAACCAGCGGCTCCCCAAGGTTCTCAAGGCACCCGAGGGCCACACCTACGCCTGGACCGAGAACCCCCTCGGCATCAACGGCTACTACCTCGTCAGCAAGGGCGAGAAGACCCCGTACCGGCTGAAGCTGCGCTCGGCGTCGTTCAACAACATCCAGGCGCTGATGGAGCTGCTGCCGGGGACGCTGGTGGCGGACATGGTCGCGATTCTGGGGTCGATGTTCTTCGTGGTGGGGGACATCGACAAGTAGGGCGCGGGCGCAAGGGGCGTGCGGCATGGGGTTGTGCGCGCCGGGCGGGAGCGTGCGGCGTGCAAGGCGTGCGGCATGGGGGCCTGCGCGGCGCGCCGGACGCGCGTCAGAGCAGCGGGTTCTCGATGCCGACCGGCTGCAGCAGCCAGCCGAAGTCGCCGAGGCCGCCGGAGGCGGTGAGCTCGGCGGCCTCGCCGGCGCTCGCGAGGGCGCGTACGTAGGCGGTGGGGTGGGTGGAGGCGAGCGTGAGCGGGGGGCGTGCGCCGAGGAGGCCCAGAGCGCGCAGGGCGTCGCGTTGTGTGCGGAAGAGCGCTTCGGGGAGGGCGTACGCCGGGTCGAGCGCCGTGCACGCGTCCAGCGCGACGTGCGCCGTGATGTCGCACGACCCGTCCGGGACGGGCGCCGTCGCGCGCCCCTCGCGGAAGCCGGTGAGCGTGCCGAACGGGGGGCGCGTGTCCACGGTGTGCGCGTAGTCCACGGCCACCGCGAGCCCCTCCCGCACGCAGGTGACGGCGTCCGCCCACGCCCGGTCCCGGGGCAGCCCGATCTCCGCGCGCAGCCCCGGCTCGGCGCCCAGCGGCCACCATCGCGCGAGCCACTCCGCGTCCGCGCCCGAGACCCGCTCTCCTAGCAGCTCGGTGCCGTCCCGCCGGACGTGCACCAGCCGGGGCACACCGGCCGAGTCCACCTCGGCGACGTCGACCGGGACGTTGTCGAGCCATTCGTTGGCGAAGAGCAGGCCGGTGATCGTGCGCGGCAGTTCGGTCAGCCAGGTGATGCGGTCGGGCAGGCCGGGCGGCCGGTCGGCGACCTCGACGGCACAGGCACGCGTGCGTGCCGCCACGTCGGCGGGCAGCGCGGCGAGCACGCCGGTGACCAGCTCGCCCCGGCCGGCGCCCATGTCGACGAAGTCCAGCGTCCCGGGGCGCCCCAGGGCCTCGTCGACCCGGCACAGCAACTCGGCCACGGCCTCGGCGAACAGCCGAGACGCGTGGACCGACGTACGGAAGTGGCCGGCCGGTCCCTCCGGGCGGCGGTAGAAGCCGCCAGGGCCGTACAGGGCCGCCTCGGTGGCCGCACGCCAGCCCCGGACGTCGTCTGCCGTCTCTCGCGTCGCCTCATCCGTCACCGGGCCAGACTAGGCGCACAGGTGATCACCTTCTCCACCTTGCGGAGTACGTGTGCGGAACAGGGATCGGCCCTCCGGTTGACCCCTGCACCTATCACGCTTCCCTACTCTGGGTTACGTGCAGCGCCTCTATGACTTCCTCCGCAGGAACCCGACATGGGTCGACAGCTTCTGGGCCGTCGTCCTGTTCGGGGTTTCCTGCGTGAGCGTCGTGAATCTCAGCGGGGCGCGAGACCACCACGGTTCGACCGCCGCCATGCTGGCCGTTTCCGTCGTCATGGGGGTGGTGGTCGCACTGCGCCGCCGGTTCCCGGAGCCGATGCTGCTGCTGGCCGCGGCGACCGGCCTGGCCCAGCTGATCCTGGACGTCGAGACGACGGTCGCCAACTTCGCCATGCTGGTGATCGTCTGCACGGTCGCCGCGGTCGGCGAGCGCTGGGCGTCCCGGTTCGCCCTCTACGTGGGACTGTGCGCGGCGCCGCTGGCGCAGATCCGGTGGCCGCAGGACAGGACCAGTCTCATCGGGCACCTGGCCATCGTGGTGTTCCAGACGGTGCCGTTCGTGCTCGCCTGGGTGCTCGGCGACTCCATGCGCACCCGCCGCGCCTACTTCGCACAGCTGGAGGAGCGCGCCGCCCGGCTCGAGAAGGAGCGGGAGGCGCAGGCCAAGGTCGCGGTCGCGGCCGAGCGGGCCCGGATCGCGCGCGAACTGCACGACGTGGTCGCGCACAACGTGTCGGTGATGGTGGTCCAGGCCGACGGCGCCGCCTATGTCCTCGACGCCGCCCCCGACCAGGCCAAGAAGGCCCTGGAGACGATCTCCTCCACCGGGCGCCAGGCCCTCGCCGAGATGCGCCGCCTGCTGGGCGTGCTGCGCACGGGCGAGCACAAGGAGGTCGGCGAGTACGTTCCGCAGCCCGACGTCGAGCAGATCGACGAGCTCATCGAGCAGTGCCGCAGCTCCGGTCTGCCCGTCGACTTCAAGGTCGAGGGCACCCCGCGCCCGCTGCCCAGCGGCGTCGAGCTGACGGCGTACCGGATCGTGCAGGAGGCGCTCACCAACACCCGCAAGCACGGCGGGCCCAACACGGGCGCCAGCGTGCGGCTGGTCTACTTCGACGACGGGCTCGGCCTGCTGGTCGAGGACGACGGCAAGGGCGCCCCGCACGAGATGTACGAGGAGGGCGGCGCCGACGGCCAGGGGCACGGTCTGATCGGCATGCGTGAGCGGGTCGGTATGGTCGGCGGCACGCTCGACGCGGGGCCCCGTCCCGGCGGAGGATTCCGCATCAGTGCTCTGCTGCCGCTCAAACCGGCGCACTGACACAGACGCACGCCCCCGGTTGACACCTGTCACGCCCCCCGGAGAAATCCCCGCAGTAAACCGACGAACGGAAACGGAAGAGGACCCGATGACGATCCGCGTGATGCTCGTCGACGACCAGGTGCTGCTGCGCACCGGGTTCCGGATGGTGCTCGCGGCCCAGCCGGACATGGAGGTCGTCGCGGAGGCGGGCGACGGCGTCGAGGCCCTCCAGGTGCTGAAGTCCTCCGATGTGGACGTCGTCCTGATGGACGTGCGCATGCCCAAGCTGGACGGGGTGGAGACCACCCGCCGCATCTGCTCGGAGCCCGACCCGCCCAAGGTGCTCATCCTGACCACCTTCGACCTCGACGAGTACGCCTTCTCGGGGCTGAAGGCGGGCGCCTCCGGCTTCATGCTCAAGGACGTGCCGCCGGGCGAGCTGCTGGCCGCGATCCGCTCGGTGCACAGCGGCGACGCCGTCGTCGCGCCCTCCACCACCCGGCGGCTCCTCGACCGCTTCGCACCGATGCTGCCCTCCGCCGGCAAGGAGTCCCAGCACCAGGAGCTGAACCGGCTCACCGACCGCGAGCGCGAGGTCATGGTGCTGGTCGCGCAGGGCCTGTCGAACGGCGAGATCGCGAGCCGGCTGGTGCTCTCCGAGGCCACCGTGAAGACCCATGTGGGCCGCATCCTGACCAAGCTCGGTCTGCGCGACCGGGTCCAGGTGGTCGTGCTCGCCTACGAGACCGGGCTGGTCCGCGCGGGCGGCGGCCACGGCTGACCCACTCCCGCGCGGCTGACGTACGGCCCGCGCGTGACGTACGGCCCGCGCGGCTAGCGGAGTATCCCTTCCAGGAAGTCGCTGCCGAGGCGGGCTACGACCGTGACGTCCAGCTGGTGCAGCACGTACCGGCCGCGGCGGCGCGTGGTGACCAGGCCCGCCTTCTTGAGGACGCCGAGGTGCCGGGAGACCTCGGGTGCCGACAGGCCGTGCACCTGCGCCAGTTCGCTGGTGGTGTACGCGCTGCGCGCCAGGTACCGGCACAGCCGCATCCGGACGGGATGGGACAGCGCCGCCATCCGCAGCGTGAGCGCCTCCACCGACGCGGGGGAGGCCAGCTCCGGCGAGCCGACCGGGTAGTGCAGCACCGGCTGCCAGCCGTAGCGGTGCAGGACCATCAGATGGGGCCAGCCCAGGCTCGTGGGCACCAGCAGGAGGCCGTCGGCGTCGACCACGGCATGGCCGTCGGTGAGCTTGTCCACGGTGATCCGCGCGCCCGCCTCGTCGAGCGTCACGACCGGCGAGACCGCGGCCAGCGCCTCGGCCAGTCCCTTGCGGCGCAGCAGCTCCGTCTTGTGCCGGGCGTCGGCCGCCAGCTGGTGGCGCAGCCGCGACCAGGCCTCGTCGAAGAACGCCTCGGCGCAGTCCTCCAGGAACCGGCGCAGCCACGCGCGCACACTCGGCGGATCGTCGAGCAGCCGCTGCGCGAACCGGACCTGCTGCGGACCGCGCGAGGCGGCCACCTCCAGCGCCCTGCGGCGCCCGACCGGATCCGACAGAAGGGCCGGTGCCTGCGTGTCGTAGGAGAGCACGCAGGTGAACTCCAGGGCCGCGTCCACGAACTGTTCGTCCGTCAGCTTGTCCAGCTGGCCGAGCTCCTCGGCCAGCGTGCCGCCCGGGACGGCGCCGGGAACGGCCGCGTACGGCAGGAACAGGTCGGAGAACGTCGACCGCCACAGAAAGTCCGCCTCGCACATGCGGTCGGCCAGATGCGGCTCCATGCGGGCGGTCACGCCGGTCACCCAGCCCTGGAGGCCGGGATGGTGCCCCGGCTCCGACAGCGCGTGCAGCGCCATGCCGAGCTCGGCCAGGGGCGAGGGCACCACGGCGACCCTCTCCGGCCGCAGCCCCGCGATGTCGATACGTACGCTCATGTCCCCATCGTGCACCCCGCCACCGACAACGCCTCCCCCGATTGACGGGCGCCGTCAATCGACACGACGGCGGCGCGGCGGGCGCGCGAGGCTCGGGAGCCATGAGCAGCGTTCAGCAGTACTTCCTCGACACGTACCGTGCTCAGCAGCACGGGGAGCCCGCGCCGCCCGCGCCCGGCGCGCACGATGTGCGCGTGGCGCGCGCAGCGCTCGACTACCGGCGGTTCCGTGCGGTTGTCGCGGGACGGCCGGCGCGAGGGCGAATCCGGGGCGCCGTGGTGCGGTGGGTGCGCCCGCGCGCGTCGTAGGAGGCGGGCGCCGGTCGCCCACCGGGGTGCCGGGCAGCGCTCGGCGGAGCGTGCGCGCCGGTGGGGGGGGGTGAACGCACGGTTCCCCGCGCCCCTAACGCGGCGCCGTGGGCAACCGGCGCACGAATTCC
Source organism: Streptomyces sp. NPDC007157 (assembly GCF_040634235.1). NCBI lineage: Bacteria > Bacillati > Actinomycetota > Actinomycetes > Kitasatosporales > Streptomycetaceae > Streptomyces > Streptomyces sp. NPDC007157. Next base: position 44,328 of record NZ_JBEYFE010000026.1, on the reverse strand, counting down.
GCGACCGCCGCCCTCACCTCCTCCGCCGTCCACTCCAGGCCGGCCTCCGCCACCGTCACCTCGGTCATGGACAGGCCCGGGCCCTTCGTCTCCCAGAAGCCGGCGAAGAGGTACGTGCCGGTCTCCTCGGCCTGCCGCGCCGCCGTCTCCAGCAGGACATCGGCGTCGTACGGCAGCCAGACCTGGAACTCGTGGGTGTGCGGCTCCTCGGGGTGTACGCGCGTCCACGCGAGCCCCGCCTCGGCGAAACCCTCGCGCAGGGCAGCGGCGACCACGCGCGCGTGGCGGACGTAGTCCGGGAGGCGGGGCAGTTCACGCTCCAGGCCGATCAGGGCCGTGAGCGCCGTCGGGAACTGCTGGAAGACCATGCCGCCGTAGCGGTGGCGCCAGGTCTTCGCCTCCTCGACCAGAGGTTTCGGGCCGGCCAGTGCGGCGCCGCCGATGCCGCCGAGGGACTTGTAGAACGAGACGTAGACGCTGTCCGCGAGGTCCGCGATCTCGTGCAGGGGGCGCCCGAAGCGGACGGTGCACTCCCAAAGGCGCGCGCCGTCGAAGTGCACCACCGCGTCGCGCTCCCGCGCCGCCACCACGACCTCGGTGAGCTCCTCCCAGGTGGGCAGCACGTAGCCGGCGTCCCTGAGGGGCAGTTCCAGCATCAGCGCCCCGAAGGGCTCCTCGAAGTCGCGTATCTCCTGGGCGGTGGGGAGCCGGGGCTCGCCCGTGACGCGGACCGTGCGCAGGCCGGCGACCTCGCGGAAGGCGTTGCGTTCGTGGACCTCGGGGTGGGCGAGGGCGTGCAGGGCGACCGTGGGGTTGCCGGTCCGGGCCGCCCAGCAGCGCAGGGCCACCTGCTGGGCCATCGTGCCGGTCGGGAAGAACGCGGCGGCCTCCGTGCCCAGCAGGGTCGCGACCCGCTCCTCCAGGGCCGCGACGATCCCGTTGCCGTAGACGTCCCCCGGTTCGTCCAGGTCGTACACGTCGGGGGCCGCTTCGTGGAGCCGCGCGAGCCGTTCGCGCAGCGACGCGCGCGGGCCCACGCGCGCGAGGAGGCGATCGGCCTTCCGGTAGGCGGCCGTGCGCCGCTCTCGCATCCGCTGTTCCGCCGACCGGGGTTCGTCCGGCTGCTCGTCCTGGGGCGTCGTCGCCGTATCGCTCATGCCGTGGATGATGCCTTGGCGCCGGGACTAAGGGCCTCGCATTTTCCGTACGGGGGCCGTCGCGGGCGGTGTGACCGGTCACCCACAGCCTGTGGACAGCCAACTGGGCCCGAACCCGATAGCGTTAACATGACGAGAAATCGTCCGGTACCCAGAGCGGACTGGAACGGGAAGGCCACGGTCGCGTGAGTACAGTCCAACAGCCAGACCCCAGTGACCGCCCCGCGCGGCTCACCGTCGGCGTCGTCGGCGCCGGTCGGGTGGGGCCCGCGCTCGCCGCGTCCCTGCAGCTCGCCGGGCACCGCCCGGTGGCCGTCTCCGGGGTCTCCGACGCCTCCCGGCGGCGCGCCGAGGCGATGCTGCCCGACATCCCGCTGGTGCCCCCCGCCGAGGTCCTCCAGCGCGCCGACCTGGTGCTCCTGACCGTCCCCGACGACGCCCTGCCCGGCCTGGTCGCCGGCCTCGCCGAGACCGGCGCGGTACGGCCGGGCCAGCTGCTCGTACACACCTCCGGGCGATACGGCGCCAAGGTCCTGGACCCCGCCCTGCGCGCGGGCGCGCTGCCGCTGGCCCTGCACCCGGCGATGACCTTCACCGGGACACCGGTGGACGTGCAGCGGCTCGCGGGCTGCTCGTTCGGGGTGACCGCGCCCGAGGAGCTGCGGCTGGCCGCCGAGGCCCTCGTGATCGAGATGGGCGGCGAGCCGGAGTGGATCTCCGAGGAGAACCGCCCGCTCTACCACGCGGCCCTCGCCCTCGGCGCCAACCACCTGGTCACCCTGGTCGCCCAGTCCATGGAGCTGCTCCGCACGGCCGGTGTCGAGGCCCCGGACCGGATGCTCGGCCCGCTGCTCGGCGCCGCCCTGGACAACGCCCTGCGCTCCGGCGACGCGGCGCTGACCGGGCCGGTCGCGCGCGGGGACGCGGGCACCGTCGCCGCGCACGTCACGGAGCTGCGCCGACACGCCCCGCAGGCCGTCGACGGCTATCTGGCGATGGCCCGCGCCACGGCCGACCGGGCGCTCGCCCAGGGCCTGCTGAAGCCGGAACTCGCCGAGGACCTCCTCGGTGTCCTCGCCGGCGGCACGAACGGCACCCACGGCACCGAGGGGAACACCCGATGAGCACCACCCTGCTGCGCACCGCCGACGAACTGCACGCGCGCGTGCGACACGGCCGCCGCGCCGTCGTGATGACCATGGGCGCCCTGCACGAGGGCCACGCCACGCTGATCCGCAGCGCCCGCGAGGTCGCCGGCCCGAACGGCGAGGTCGTCGTCACGGTCTTCGTCAACCCGCTGCAGTTCGGGGCCGGCGAGGACCTGGACCGCTACCCGCGCACCCTGGACGCCGACCTGAAGATCGCCGAACAGGCGGGCGCGGACGCCGTGTTCGCCCCGTCGGTCGAGGAGGTCTACCCGGGCGGCCAGCCCCAGGTGCGGGTCACCGCGGGTCCGATGGGCACACTCCTGGAGGGCGCCTCGCGGCCCGGGCACTTCGACGGCGTCCTCACCGTCGTGGCCAAGCTGCTGCACCTCACCCGCCCCGACGCGGCCCTGTTCGGGCAGAAGGACGCCCAGCAGCTGGCCGTGATCCGGCGCATGGTGCGGGACCTGAACTTCGGCATCGAGATCGTCGGGGTACCGACGGTGCGCGAGGCCGACGGGCTCGCGCTCTCCAGCCGCAACCGCTATCTGTCGGCCGACGAGCGGCGCACGGCGCTCACGCTGTCGCGCGCGCTGTTCGCCGGGCGCGACCGGCACGCGGCGCAGGAGGCGTTGCGTGCGCGGGCGCGCGAGGTGCCGTCCACGCGGGCGCGCGCCGAGGCGCTCAGCGCCATAGGGGAGTCCCGCGCGGCGGCCGACGCGCACGCCGTGGCCAAGGCCGTGCCGAACGCCGCCGCCGCGGTGCGCGCCGCCGCGCGGACGGTCCTGGACGAGGCCGTCCACTACGACCCGCCGCTCGCACTGGACTATCTCGCCCTGGTCGACCCCGCCGACTTCACCGAGATCGACGACGACTTCACAGGAGAGGCCGTCCTCGCCGTCGCCGCCCGGGTCGGGACGACCCGGCTGATCGACAACATCCCGCTCACCTTCGCCGCTCCCGGAGCCGCCTCGTGACCAGCACAGGCATACGACTGCACGCGCCCGCCCCCGGGTGGTCCATCGACGCGGATGTGGTGGTCGTCGGGTCCGGTGTCGCCGGCCTGACCGCCGCCCTGCGCTGCGAGGCCGCCGGACTGACCACGGTCGTCGTCACCAAGGCACTCCTCGACGACGGCTCCACCCGCTGGGCCCAGGGCGGCGTCGCGGCCGCCCTGGGCGACGGCGACACCCCCGAACAGCACCTGGACGACACCCTGGTCGCGGGCGCGGGCATGTGCGACGAGGGGGCCGTACGGATCCTCGTCACCGAGGGCCCCGACGCCGTACGGCGGCTGATCTCGACCGGGGCCCACTTCGACACCGACGCGGACGGCGACATCGACCTCACGCGCGAGGGCGGCCACCACCGGCGCCGGATCGCGCACGCGGGCGGGGACGCGACCGGCGCGGAGATCTCGCGCGCGCTGGTCGAAGCGGCTCGTGCGCGGGGCGTGCGGATGATCGAGAACGCGCTGGTGCTCGACCTGCTCACCGACGCCGAAGGGCGCACGGCGGGCGTGACCCTGCACGTGATGGGCGAGGGCCAGCACGACGGCGTGGGCGCCGTGCACGCCCCCGCGGTCGTCCTCGCCACCGGCGGCATGGGTCAGGTCTTCTCCGCGACCACCAACCCGTCGGTGTCCACCGGAGACGGCGTGGCGCTCGCGCTGCGCGCCGGCGCGGAGGTCTCCGACCTCGAATTCGTCCAGTTCCACCCGACCGTGCTGTTCCTCGGCGCCGACGCGGAGGGCCAGCAGCCGCTGGTCTCCGAGGCGGTGCGCGGAGAGGGCGCGCACCTGGTCGACGCGGACGGCGTGCGCTTCATGGTCGGCCAGCACGAGCTGGCCGAACTGGCGCCCCGGGACATCGTCGCCAAGGGCATCCTGCGGCGCATGCAGGAGCAGGACGCGGAGCACATGTTCCTGGACGCCCGGCACTTCGGCGCCGACATGTGGGAGCACCGTTTCCCGACGATCCTGGCCGCCTGCAGGGCGCACGGCATCGACCCGGTCACCGAGCCCATCCCGATAGCGCCGGCCGCACACCACGCCTCCGGGGGCGTGCGCACCGACGCGCGCGGGCGCACGACCGTGCGCGGGCTCTACGCGTGCGGCGAGGTCGCGTGCACCGGCGTGCACGGCGCGAACCGGCTGGCGTCCAACTCCCTCCTGGAGGGCCTGGTCTACGCCGAGCGCATCGCCGCCGACATCACCGCGCGGCACGCGGAGAACCGCTTCCACGCGAGCGTGCCCGTCCCGGTCCCGCACCCCGACAAGCCCGCACACCCGCTGCAGGCCCCCGAGGCCCGGTTCGCGATCCAGCGGATCATGACCGAGGGCGCCGGCGTCCTGCGCTCCGAGGAATCCCTGGCCAGGGCCGCCGAGCAGCTCCAGCGCCTGCACACCGAGGCCCGTGACGCCCTCGCCGAGAACGGCAAGACCGCCGAGCCCGGCGTCGACACCTGGGAGGCCACCAACCTCCTGTGCGTCGCGCGGGTGCTCGTCGAGGCGGCCCGGCGCCGCCAGGAGACCCGCGGCTGCCACTGGCGCGAGGACCACGCCGACCGCGACGACACCGTGTGGCGCCGCCACATCGTCGTACGGCTGAATCCGGACCGCTCGCTGGCCGTGAGCACCACCGACACCGCAGACTTCCCCCCGACCCGGCCGCACCAGCCATCCCAGGAGCAGTGACAGACGTGAGCACCAACGACCTTCCCCTCGCCAACGGCGGCGGCTGCGGCGACGGCTGTGCCTGTGGCGCCGAGGGCGACGAGGGGTCCGCAGAATACGTAGTGTGCGGGCTCGACCCCGCGCTCGCCGCACTCCTCGCCGCCGCGGGACTCGACCCCGTGGAGGTCGAGGACATCGCCAACGTGGCCGTCCAGGAGGACCTGGACAACGGCGTGGACGTGACGACCGTCGCGACGATTCCCGAGGAGGCCGTGGCGACCGCCGACTTCGTCGCGCGCGAGGCGGGCGTCGTGGCCGGCCTGCGGGTCGCCGAGGCCGTGGTCTCCGTGGTCTGCACGGACGAGTTCGAGGTCGAGCGGCACGTCGAGGACGGCGACCGGGTCGAGGCCGGACAGCCGCTGCTGTCGATCACCACCCGCACCCGCGACCTGCTCACCGCCGAGCGCAGCGCGCTCAACATCCTGAACCGCCTCTCCGGCATCGCGACCGCCACGCGCGCGTGGGCGGACGCGCTGGAGGGCACGACCACGCGCGTGCGGGACACCCGGAAGACCACGCCGGGGCTGCGCTCCCTGGAGAAGTTCGCGGTGCGCTGCGGCGGTGGCGTCAACCACCGGATGTCGCTCTCCGACGCGGCCCTGGTCAAGGACAACCACGTGGTCGCCGCCGGCGGCGTCGAGCAGGCCTTCAAGGCCGTCCGCGAGGCCTTCCCGGACCTGGCGATCGAGGTCGAGGTCGACACCCTGCACCAGCTGCGCGAGGCCGTCGACGCGGGCGCCGACCTGATCCTGCTGGACAACTTCACGCCGGGGGAGTGCGAGGAGGCCGTGGCGATCGTGCACGGACGCGCGCTCCTGGAGGCGTCCGGGCGGCTCACCCTGGAGAACGCGCGGGCGTACGCCGACACCGGCGTGGACTTCCTGGCCGTCGGTGCCCTCACCCACTCCTCGCCGATCCTGGACATCGGCCTGGATCTGCGCGAGGCGGAGTGACCCCATGCTGCTCACGATCGACGTCGGCAACACGCACACCGTCCTCGGGCTCTTCGACGGCGAGGACATCGTCGAGCACTGGCGCATCTCCACGGACGCGCGCCGTACCGCCGACGAGCTGGCGGTGCTCCTCCAGGGCCTGATGGGCATGCACCCGCTGCTCGGCGACGAACTCGGTGACGGTATCGACGGCATCGCGATCTGCGCGACCGTGCCGTCCGTGCTGCACGAGCTGCGCGAGGTCACCCGGCGGTACTACGGCGATGTGCCGGCGGTGCTGGTGGAACCGGGGGTGAAGACCGGGGTGCCGATCCTCACCGACAACCCCAAGGAGGTCGGCGCGGACCGGATCATCAACGCGGTCGCCGCCGTCGAGCTGTTCGGCGGCCCGGCGATCGTCGTCGACTTCGGTACGGCGACGACCTTCGACGCGGTGTCCGCGCGCGGGGAGTACGTCGGCGGTGTGATCGCGCCCGGTATCGAGATCTCCGTGGAGGCGCTGGGCGTCAAGGGCGCGCAGCTGCGGAAGATCGAGGTGGCCAGGCCGCGGAGCGTGATCGGCAAGAACACCGTGGAGGCCATGCAGGCGGGCATCGTGTACGGCTTCGCCGGGCAGGTCGACGGGGTGGTCGGCCGGATGGCGCGGGAGCTGGCGGACGATCCGGACGACGTGACGGTGATCGCGACGGGTGGGCTGGCGCCGATGGTGCTGGGCGAGTCCTCGGTGATCGACGAGCACGAGCCGTGGCTGACGCTGGTGGGGCTGCGCCTGGTGTACGAGCGGAACGTCTCGCGGATGTGAGGTGGCGGGGCGGGCGCGTCGGCCCCCTCCGGCGGCCAGGTGGGTGGCCCTGAGGCGCCACACCCCGCCCCCTATGTCGAGTTTGTCTGATTTACGCGTATCTTCGGTCCATGCCCACGCCATACGGATCCCGCGGCGGCATGGCGTTCGGTGCGGAGGAGCTGCGTGTGCTCCGCCGTGCTGTCGCCCTCGCCCTTCACCCCGATCCCGCCTCCGCCGAGGACATCAAGGACTGTCATCGGCTCGCCGAGTCGTTCGACGAGGCGATGCGCGAGGGGGCCCGGTTGCGTGCCTTCCTGGTGGCCGATCTGGTCCGGTACCGCGCGGCCCTGCCCGGGACCGTCGCCGGTTATCTCACCCTCCTGGAGGAGGCGCTGGGTGCCGGACATCGGCCCACCCCGGACGACCTCGCCGCGCTGCGGGCGCTGCGCGGGAACCCCGGCGCCGCCGCGCTGCTCGACCGTTGCCAGGGGCTCGCGGAGCGCGATGTGCGGGCCCGGCTCGCGCAGGGCGCCCGCAAGGTGCCCGCACCGGCCGTTCCGGCCTCCAGGGTCCGCCTGACGGCTCTGCCGGGCGGTGTGGCCAAGGAGCCGGAGAAGAAGCCGCAGGAGAGGCCCGCCGAGCGGCCCGCCCCGCGGCCCGCGGCCCCCGAGCCCGTCTCGCCGAAGCGGCCCATTCCGACCCCGGGCGAGGTCTTCCCCCGGCGTCGGCCCACCCCGCCGCAGCAGCTCGCCGCCGGCTGACCGGGACGCCCGGCGGCACACCGCCGAAGCGGCGGGGAAAACGGCAGCTCGCGCGCGTTGCGCGACACTTCACCCACCCCGCACCTTTCGCCCGGTCCCCCGTGGCTACCCTGGACGCATGGACTACGTCTCCGCGCTCCTGCCCCCGGTCGTCATGGCCGTCTTCTTCATCGGTCTGGTCCGGGTGATCGTGAAGACCCAGGGCGGCGCCGCCAAGGCCAAGGAGGACGCCGCCGTGGACGCCGCCCTCGCGCGCGCGGCGCGCGGGGAGGGCAACCCGAAGGTCTCCGCCCCGAGCCGCGACGCCTGATCGCGGACCCCGCCTCCCCGGCGTACGACTCGCCGCACGGTCACAGCCGTGCCTTCCGGGTCGTACGCCCTTTTTGTTCGCTTTTGTTGGCGAAAGTGCACGTCCGGCACGCCATTGGCTGGATCTCCCACTATTGTTCTGAGCTGTGCCTCGCCCATTGGGAGAACTCGAAGACGCGGTCATGACGCGGGTGTGGAAGTGGAACCGCCCGGTGACCGTTCGAGAAGTCCTGGAAGACCTCCAGCAGGAACGGTCCATCGCGTACACCACGGTGATGACCGTTTTGGACAATCTCCATCAGAAGGGCTGGGTGAGGCGGGAGGCCGAAGGGCGCGCCTATCGATATGAGGCCGTCTCCACACGGGCCGCCTACGCCGCCGCCCTCATGAACGACGCGTGGTCCCAGAGCGACAACCCGGCCGCCGCTCTCGTCGCCTTCTTCGGGATGATGAGCGACGAACAGCGCCAGGCCCTGCGGGACGCCGTACGGATGGTGCAGGGTCCGGATACGCCGGAACAGCAGGAAGAACGCGAAGACCGGGAAGCCCCCGAAGCCCCGCAAGAGGAGAACCCCGGCTCCATGGTGGACCGCGGCGGGCGATAGCGTCCGCTCATGTCAGCGATGCGCCCCGAAGTCACCGCAAAAGCCATCACCGTCCGGCGGGCCCGGACCGGCGATGTCCCGGCGGTGCGCCGACTCCTTGACGCGTACGTCCGTGACCGCATCCTCCTCGACAAAGCCACGGTGATGCTTTACGAGGACATCCAGGAGTTCTGGGTCGCGGAACGCGACGACAACGCCGAGGTGGTCGGCTGCGGCGCACTGCACGTGATGTGGGAAGACCTCGCCGAAGTGCGCACTCTCGCGGTGAAGCCGGGCCTCAAGGGCGCCGGTGTCGGTCATCAGTTGCTGGAGAAGTTGCTGGAGACCGCGCGTTGGCTCGGTGTTCGCCGAGTTTTCTGTCTGACCTTCGAAGTCGAGTTCTTCGGCAAGCGCGGCTTCGTGGAGATCGGCGAGACACCCGTGGACACCGATGTCTACGCGGAGCTGTTGCGCTCCTATGACGAGGGTGTCGCCGAGTTCCTCGGACTCGAACGAGTGAAACCGAACACCTTGGGCAACAGCCGGATGCTTCTGCATCTGTGATCGCCCGGCGGGATCGGGGCGGACAAGAGGCATCGGGGCAGAGTTGGGTGGGAGATCGGGCCCCAATTCCGGGTACCTCGCCTTGCCCCGGTGCCCTATGTCCGAAACGCGCATGTTTCCGGGCCGGAGCAGGCCCCTCGGTCTCTCCCAGGGGTTTGTGTTTTTCCCGCAAAAGCGGTTTGCTTTCCGACGTACTGCAGTACTGCATATAACAGGGGGCGGCGAAACGGCGGGCGCCGCAGACCCCCGGCCCTGAAGTTATCGATGAAAGGAAATCCGGTGGCACAGAAGGTTCAGGTCCTTCTTGTCGACGACCTCGACGGCGGCGAGGCGGACGAGACCGTGACGTTCGCGCTGGACGGCAAGACGTACGAGATCGATCTCACGACTGCCAATGCGGACAAGCTGCGCGGCCTTCTCGACCCCTATGTCAAGGGTGGTCGTCGTACCGGTGGCCGTGCGTCGGGCGGACGTGGAAAGGCCCGTGCGGCTGCCGGCGGCAGCCAGGACACCGCGCAGATCCGCGCGTGGGCAAAGGAGAACGGTTACGAGGTCAACGACCGCGGCCGTGTTCCGGCGACGATTCGCCAGGCCTACGAGGACGCCAACGCCTGACGGTCCTCCGGCCCGTGGCTCGCGCGCCACAACCGGACCCGGTGGCATTCGGTGGCCACCGTGTCCACCAGCCTTACGAGATCGGGGGCGGCTCCGACGCCCCCCACGGCCGACCTCGTCGACAGCGTCGGCATGCTCGGCAGCGAGGCCTCGACCTCGCACCCCGACTCGGGGGGCCGCAACCAGAAGGCGGCCCCCTGCACGGGTTCCGAACGTTGCGGGGGATCCGACGGTTCGGCGGGGCCTTCGGTGGCTCGGGCGGCTTCGGGAAGCGATCGGGTCCCGGTGGAGACCGGCTCGGGCCGTACCGGAGCGTCCATCCGGCCGTGCGCGCCCAGTGCCCGCAGATCCAGGGCCAGCGCGCCCCACTCCAGCCAGTCCAGCAGCCCCGGCAGCTCCTCCGCGCTGCCCGCGGCCACCAGTAGCCGCATCCGGTCGCCCTGGAGCGCCACCGGAGAGCCCGGCCCCAGATGCCTGAGCGCCTTCGCGCCCGCCTGAGCCGGTACGTCCAGCACGTCGAAACGCACGCCCGTGACCAGCCGCAGCGGCTTTCCGGGCGCTTCGGGCACTGTCACCCAGCCCAGTTCGTTCTCGTACCAGTGCCGGAGCCGGGCCGCCCGCCCGTCCGGCCCGACGGCGCGGCCGGAACCCGGTGCGAGGGCGCAACCGGAACCGGACGCGGCGGCGGAACCGACATCGAAACCGAGCGGACGACGGGGGTGAGAGACCGTTGAAGCGGCCAGAGGGACCGTGCCAGCCATGCCTGGTGCAACCGTCGCGAACCCGCCCAAGTTACGCTGGGTGTGCGTGTGAATGCGCCGAGTGCCGGAAGAGGGGACCTTCGGGGGTCCGGAGAGACGCAAGGTTGTTCGCCCGTAGCGGAGGGACCGGGGGCATACGGCATGGACTGTCAGTCCGGGCGGGTAAGACATCCCTAGTGGGAGGGGGCGACACGCAGGCGAGGCCGCCTCACGTTCGCCATCGGCGTACTGGAGGAAGGGGTAACTGCCTGGCCTGCGGGAACATCGTCTCGCACCATCGGGTTGGAGCATATGTCGGCGTTCGGGGTCAGGAGGCCATCGACGGTGTCGGCAGTTGGAATGAGCGGTCCCCGCTTGCGGGACTAAGCTGCGGAAGGACAGAGAGGGGAAGTTCCCCCCACTGCCTGACCGCTCTGAGGAGCGATTAACGATGTTCGAGAGGTTCACCGACCGCGCGCGGCGGGTTGTCGTCCTGGCTCAGGAAGAAGCCCGGATGCTCAACCACAACTACATCGGCACCGAGCACATCCTCCTGGGCCTGATCCACGAGGGTGAGGGTGTCGCCGCCAAGGCCCTTGAGAGCCTCGGGATTTCGCTCGAGGCGGTCCGCCAGCAGGTGGAGGAGATCATCGGCCAGGGCCAGCAGGCCCCGTCCGGGCACATCCCCTTCACCCCCCGTGCCAAGAAGGTCCTGGAGCTGTCGCTCCGCGAGGCCCTTCAGCTGGGCCACAACTACATCGGCACGGAGCACATCCTGCTCGGCCTGATCCGTGAGGGCGAGGGCGTCGCCGCCCAGGTCCTGGTCAAGCTGGGCGCAGATCTCAACCGGGTGCGGCAGCAGGTCATCCAGCTGCTCTCCGGTTACCAGGGCAAGGAGACCGCCACCGCCGGCGGGCCTGCCGAGGGCACCCCCTCGACGTCCCTGGTCCTCGACCAGTTCGGCCGGAACCTCACCCAGGCCGCTCGTGAGTCCAAGCTCGACCCGGTCATCGGGCGCGAGAAGGAGATCGAGCGGGTCATGCAGGTGCTGTCCCGCCGTACCAAGAACAACCCGGTCCTGATCGGTGAGCCCGGCGTCGGCAAGACCGCCGTCGTCGAGGGCCTCGCCCAGGCCATCGTCAAGGGCGAGGTGCCCGAGACCCTCAAGGACAAGCACCTCTACACCCTGGACCTCGGCGCCCTGGTCGCCGGCTCCCGCTACCGCGGTGACTTCGAGGAGCGCCTGAAGAAGGTGCTCAAGGAGATCCGCACCCGCGGTGACATCATCCTGTTCATCGACGAGCTGCACACGCTGGTCGGTGCGGGTGCCGCCGAGGGCGCCATCGACGCGGCTTCGATCCTGAAGCCGATGCTGGCCCGCGGTGAGCTGCAGACCATCGGCGCCACCACCCTGGACGAGTACCGCAAGCACCTGGAGAAGGACGCGGCCCTGGAGCGCCGCTTCCAGCCCATCCAGGTCGCCGAGCCGTCCCTGCCGCACACGATCGAGATCCTCAAGGGTCTGCGTGACCGGTACGAGGCCCACCACCGGGTCTCCATCACGGACGAGGCGCTGGTCCAGGCGGCCACCCTGGCCGACCGCTACATCTCGGACCGCTTCCTGCCGGACAAGGCGATCGACCTGATCGACGAGGCCGGCTCCCGGATGCGCATCCGCCGGATGACCGCTCCGCCGGACCTGCGCGAGTTCGACGAGAAGATCGCCGCTGTCCGCCGGGACAAGGAGTCCGCGATCGACTCGCAGGACTTCGAGAAGGCCGCCTCCCTCCGCGACAAGGAGAAGCAGCTCCTGGCCGCCAAGGCCAAGCGGGAGAAGGAGTGGAAGGCCGGCGACATGGACGTCGTCGCCGAGGTCGACGGCGAGCTGATCGCCGAGGTGCTGGCCACGGCCACGGGCATCCCGGTCTTCAAGCTCACCGAGGAGGAGTCCTCGCGTCTGCTGCGCATGGAGGACGAGCTCCACAAGCGGGTCATCGGCCAGGTCGACGCCGTCAAGGCGCTGTCGAAGGCGATCCGCCGTACGCGTGCCGGTCTGAAGGACCCGAAGCGCCCCGGTGGCTCGTTCATCTTCGCCGGCCCGTCCGGTGTCGGTAAGACCGAGCTGTCCAAGGCCCTCGCCGAGTTCCTCTTCGGTGACGAGGACGCGCTGATCTCCCTCGACATGTCGGAGTTCAGCGAGAAGCACACGGTGTCGCGTCTCTTCGGTTCGCCCCCCGGTTACGTGGGCTACGAAGAGGGCGGCCAGCTGACCGAGAAGGTCCGCCGCAAGCCGTTCTCCGTCGTCCTCTTCGACGAGGTCGAGAAGGCCCACCCGGACATCTTCAACAGCCTGCTGCAGATCCTGGAGGACGGTCGTCTGACCGACTCCCAGGGCCGGGTCGTGGACTTCAAGAACACGGTCATCATCATGACGACCAACCTCGGCACCCGGGACATCTCCAAGGGCTTCAACCTGGGCTTCGCGGCCACGGGTGACACGAAGTCCAACTACGAGCGCATGAAGAACAAGGTGTCGGACGAGCTCAAGCAGCACTTCCGTCCCGAGTTCCTCAACCGTGTCGACGACGTGGTCGTCTTCCCGCAGCTCACGCAGGAGGACATCCTGCGGATCGTCGACCTGATGGTCGGCAAGGTGGACGAGCGCCTCAAGGACCGGGACATGGGCATCGAGCTCTCCCAGTCCGCCAAGGAGCTGCTGTCCAAGAAGGGCTACGACCCGGTGCTGGGCGCGCGTCCGCTGCGTCGCACGATCCAGCGCGAGATCGAGGACACGCTCTCCGAGAAGATCCTCTTCGGCGAGCTGCGCCCCGGTCACATCGTGGTCGTGGACACCGAGGGCGAGGGCGACGCCAAGACCTTCACCTTCCGCGGTGAGGAGAAGTCGGCGCTCCCCGACGTCCCGCCGATCGAGCAGGCGGCCGGCGGAGCCGGTCCGAACCTGAGCAAGGAGGCGTAACCCTTCCGGGTTCGCCGAGAAAAGGGGCCGGTGCTTCTCGAAGCACCGGCCCCTTTCGCATGCCGTCGCGCGGGACGCCGTTCGGGACGCAGCGCGGGACGGAGCGCGACTACGACAGCTGGCCGTTGTAGTCCGGCAGCTTGTACGTCTTCTCCGCGTGGCCGCCCGAGAGGTCGGTGGCGCTGTTGCCGATGTTCGCGATGATCGTGTAGCCGTTGTTCTCGATGTCGACCCGCTGGGCGGTCTTGTAGGCGGCGACGTCCTTGAAGAGGTCGAAGAGGCCGCGGACGTACAGGCCGGAGACGTCGTAGCCGTCGTGTTCGAGGTTGTACTCGGTCGGCAGGTAGATGATGCCCGGGCGGGCCGTGACGAAGAACAGGGAGACGCCGTGCTCCTGGGCGTACCGGGCGACGTTCAGGACCGGCTTGTTGGCCGGCTGGGGGAAGCTGAAGCCGAAGTCGGTCTCCAGGGTGGTGTTGTCGATGTCGAAGACGATCGCCTGCCGCTCGCCCGGCTTGGCGGCGGCGATGCGCTGCTTCAGGTAGGGCAGGGCCTGGTCCATCACAGACTGGCAGTCACTCTGCCAGGTGGCGTAGTCGACCGTGGTGGAGCTGCTCTCCGTCGCGGCCTCGGTCGCGGCCTGGGCCGGCGCGGCCATCCCGGCGAGCGCGGCCACGGAGACGGCGGTGACGGACATGCGGCGGGTCCAGGTGCCTGTGGTCATCGGTGGGGGTGTCCTCTCACGTCCACGGCTGTGTCAGGGGCATGATGAGTGGAGGATATGGCGCGGAGGCATCCGTGGGGTTACTTATCGGTAGGTCCGGCGAGGTGTGGGTCACATCCCGAAGGCTTCGAGGCTCGGTCGCCGGTGACATAGCGCACGGGCGAAATGCCTGTTACTAGCCGGGATAGTGGGGCCTGGGTGGTGAGGGGAAAGGAGTTTTTGCCCCGCGTCGCCACCGGACCGGGACAGCGGTGCCCCGGCTGTCCGACCAGGGGTGCTCTGTCAAGAAAGGGTCAACTTTACGTATAGGTACTAGGTGATTTCGTAGATAGTGGCATTTGAGTGGTGCGCGGCTTTCGGGTTACCAAGAGATGCCCCGTCCGGCGGCTGTCAGTGTCAGCCGGTGCCGGAGGGGGGTCCCCGTTGTCTACTCCACGAGGTTCCGATGTCCCTGCGCGCCACTCTCCGTGCCCCCCGTACGTCCTCGCTCCGCAAGCGCGCCGCCGTTCTGGCCGCCGGTGTCGGAGTCACGGCCGTGGTGGGGTCGGGGGTCGCGTCGGCCGCCACCTCCAGTGCCGCCGCCTGGATCGACCCGGTGAAGAAGTACACCCTCTCCGCGAGCTTCGACCAGGCCGGCGGCCTGTGGGCGGCCAAGCACAGCGGTCAGGACTTCGCGGTGCCGACCGGTACCCAGGTCGTCGCCGCGCACGGCGGCACCGTCGTCAAGGTCGGCGGCAACGGCGCCGGTGACGGTCCCGCGTACGGCAACGCCATCGTCATCAAGCACGCCGGCGGCCAGTACTCGCAGTACGCGCACCTGTCCCGCGTCGACGTCAGGGTCGGCCAGATCGTCAGGACCGGCCAGCACATCGCGCTCTCCGGCAGCACCGGCAACTCCACCGGGCCGCACCTGCACTTCGAGATCCGTACGACCCCGAACTACGGCTCCGCCGTGAACCCGGTCGCCTTCCTCCGCGCCAAGGGCGTGACCGTCTGAGGCGCGTGATCGTCTAAGCGGGGCGATCCGAACCCTGGTGGGCCTGGGTCACCAGGTCCAGGGCGACCTCCAGAACGGCTTCCTGCTTCTTCTGGGGGTCGCCTTCCAGGTCCTGCATGACGAACATGCCCGCGTGCAGCGTGAACATCGCGCTGATGCAGCGGACCTGGTCGGTCAGGGGTGCGTCCGGGTCGACGAAGATGCCGCGCAGGTCGCGCATCCGGTCCTTGAAGGTGTCGCCGATCCGCAGTTCCCGCACGGTCGCCTGGTTCTCCTGCATGAAGCGGAACAGCGGTCCGGCCTCGCCGAGTGCCCGGCTGTAACGCCGTACGATCTCCAGCTTGACCGCCAGGGTGTGCGGCTGGCCCGTGCCCCACTCGATCAGGTCCTGGATCGGCTGTGTCAGGTCCTCGAAGACGCTGACCAGGATCTCTTCCTTGGTCTTGAAGTGGTAGTACAGGGCCGCCTTGGTCACGTCGAGGCGCTCGGCGATCTCCCGCAGGGAGGTCTTCTCGTAGCCCTGCTCGGCGAAGAGTTCGAGGGCCACGTCCTGGATGCGCTGTCGGGTGTTGCCCCGGCGCTGCTGCTTGGTGCCGTCCATGGTGACGCCCATCCTCTTACTCCTCGCACTCCCGCGAAAACTCGCCCTGTCGGATACCGACGCCCGGTCCGGTAACTTACTTGACGACCGGCTAGTGACAGGTTTACCTTTCCAGTGTACTGAACTAGCCGGGCGGCAAGTAAGTAGCTGCCGCCAGGGGGAGTGGGAGAGATGGCGGACATCCAGGCGGCCGAGACCGGCCAGGAGTCACCGGGGGCACCGGTCGCGGCGGATGCGTCGGCGAAACAGCCCAGGAGCGTGCGGGTCGTGATCCTCGCGCTCATGATCGCGATGATGCTCGCGATGCTCGACAACATGATCGTGGGCACGGCGATGCCGACGATCGTGGGTGACCTGGGCGGCCTCGAACATCTGTCGTGGGTCGTCACCGCGTACACCCTCGCCACCGCGGCGGCCACCCCGCTCTGGGGCAAGCTCGGTGACATGTACGGGCGCAAGGGCGCCTTCCTGACCTCCATAGTCATCTTCCTGATCGGCTCCGCGCTCAGCGGCATGGCCCAGAACATGGGCGAGCTGATCGGGTTCCGGGCCGTTCAGGGGCTCGGTGCCGGTGGTCTGATGGTCGGCGTCATGGCGATCATCGGTGACCTCGTGCCGCCCCGTGAGCGTGGCAAGTACCAGGGCATGATGGCCGGCGTCATGGCGCTCGCGATGATCGGCGGCCCGCTGGTCGGCGGCACCATCACCGACAACTGGGGCTGGCGCTGGGCCTTCTACATCAACCTGCCGCTCGGCGTGGTCGCGCTGGCCGCCGTCACCGCCGTACTGCACCTGCCGAAGAAGCGGAGCAAGGCGCGCATCGACTACCTCGGCGCCGGTCTGCTGACCCTCGGCATCACCTCGATCGTGCTGGTCACCACCTGGGGCGGCTCCGAGTACGCCTGGACGTCCGCGCGGATCATGGAACTGATCGCCATCGGCGTCGTCTCGCTGATCGGGTTCGTCTTCTGGCAGACCAAGGCCGCCGAGCCGGTCCTGCCGCTGCACATCTTCCGCAGCCGCAACTTCACCCTGATGTCGGTCATCGGCTTCATCGTGGGCTTCGTGATGTTCGGCGCCACGCTGTTCCTGCCGCTGTACCAGCAGTCCGTGCAGGGCGCGTCCGCGACCAACTCCGGTCTGCTGCTGCTTCCGATGCTCGGCGCGATGCTGGTGACCTCGATGGTCGCCGGACGGGTCACCACCAACACCGGCCGCTACAAGATCTTCCCCCTCGCGGGCGGGGTGCTGCTGGCCGTCGGGCTGTACCTGCTGTCCACGATGGACACCGACACCACCCGGTTCATCTCGGGTGTGTACATGGCCGTCGTCGGCCTCGGCATGGGCTGCCTGATGCAGATCACCATGCTGGTCGCGCAGAACAGCGTGGAGATGAAGGACATGGGCGTCGCGTCCTCGTCCACCACCCTGTTCCGTACGCTCGGCTCCTCCTTCGGTGTCGCCATCATGGGCGCGATCTTCAACGCCCGGGTCAAGGACGAGATGGCGGCGCGGGCCGGGGGGCTGGGCTCCAAGGTCACCGAGCAGTCGGCCTCGCTGGACGCGGCAAGCCTGGCGAAGCTGCCGGCCGCGGTGCGCGAGGCGTACCAGCACGCGGTGTCGGCCGGTACGCACTCGGCGTTCCTGCTCGGTGCCGTGATCGCCGTGACGGTCGTGGTGGCGGCGGTGTTCGTCAAGGAGGTGCCGCTGCGGGGCGGTGCCCAGAAGGCGGGTTCCGACGAGGCGGCACCGCTGCCCGTGGTCGAGGCCGTCTGACAAACGCCTGCGGGTGGTTCCGGGGACCGAGCGTCTCCGGGGCCACCCGCTTTCGGCTGCCCTCACGGGATCGGCGCGCGGCTGTCTCCTCGGCACGGGTGCGCGGCTGTCTCCTCGATATGGGTGCGCGGCTGTCTTCTCGGTACGGGCGCGCGGCCGTCTCCTCGATATGGGCGCGCGGCCAAGTTGTCCTCCTGGCGTCGCCTTAGCATCGACGCATGGACAGACTGCGTCGGCTGCGCCTCGCCAAGGACGCCATGGACCGGGACTGGGCCGATCCGGACCTGGACCTCGACGCGGTCGCCGGGCACGCCGGGTACTCGCGGTATCACTTCGTCCGCGCCTTCAAGGAGGCGTACGGCGAGACGCCCGGCCAGTACCTGACACACCGCAGGATCGAACGGGCCCAGGAGATGCTCCGCGGCGCGAACCTCACCGTCACCGAGATCTGCCTGCTGGTCGGCTTCAGCAGCCTCGGTACGTTCTCCAGCCGCTTCAAGGCACGTACCGGACTCAGCCCCACCGAGTACCGGACCGAGCACGTCGGCAGCGGCGCCTCCCTCATCCCCGGCTGCTACGCCATGCTCTGGGCCGGCGGCTTCCGGAACAGGAGCGCAACTTCCGAGAAGCGCCCCGCCGACCCGCCCGCCTAACGTGACGGACAGGAACAGCGACCGTCCGGCAGGAGAGCACAGCCATGATCCAGGGCCTGGCCATCACCACCGTGTGGACCTTCGACCAGCAGCGCACCAAGGCCTTCTTCACCGAGAAGCTCGGCTTCGAGGTACGCGACGACATCGCCATGGGTGACATGCACTGGGTCACCGTCGGCGCCAAGGGCCAGCCCGGTGTCGAACTCGCCCTGATGCGCGTGGACGGGCCGGGGCTCGACCCCGAGTCCGCGGCGGCGCTGCGCACGCTGGTCGCCAAGGGCGCCCTGGGCGCGGGGGCGTTCCGCACCGACGACTGCCGGGGAGACTACGAGACCTTCCGGGCGCGGGGCGTCGAGTTCGTCCAGGAGCCCAAGGAACGGCCGTACGGCATCGAGGCGATCTTCCGCGACGACAACGGCAACTGGTACTCGCTGACCGAGCGCAGCGAGGAACTCGACTTCTCCAAGGAGTTCTGACCGTGGCCGTGCCGGAGGCACCCGATCACACCGCCGTTCGCGTCGCCCTGTGGCGGGCACTGCATCTGCGCGCCGACCCGCCGCCTTACGTGATCGAGGACGAGGCCGGGCTGCGGCTCGCCGGACCGGTGGCCGGGGACGACTGGCGGGCTCGGCCGGACATGGACGCCGAGGCCACCCGGCGGACCCGGGCGTCCATCGTGGCCAGGGCCCGGTTCGTCGAGGACCTGGTGCTGACGGCGGCCGGGCACGGGGTGGACCAGTACGTGGTGCTGGGCGCCGGTCTGGACACCTTCGCCCAGCGCCGCGCGTCCGACGCGGTGGCCGCCGGGCTGCGGGTGTTCGAGGCCGACCGGGCCGGAGCCGTGGCGTGGAAGCGGCGGCGGCTGACCGAGCTGGGGTACGGCGTGCCCGGCTGGCTGCGGCTGGTGCCGGTGGACTTCGAGGGGGACTGGTGGGGGCGGCTGGTGGACGCCGGTCTCGATCCGGGGCGGCCGGCGGTGGTCGCCTCCGCCGGGGTCACCATGTACCTCACCGAGGACGCCGTGGCCGCCACCCTCCGCCGTATCGCCGGGCTGGCCCCCGGGTCGACGCTGGTCACGACGTTCCTGCGGCCGATCGAGGACGTCGAGCCGGACCAGCGGGAGCAGTTGCGGGTGGCGCAGCGGGGCGCGCGGGCCTCCGGCACGCCCTTCCTGAGCTTCTATCCACCCGAGCGGATCGCGGCCCTGGCCAGGGAGGCCGGTTTCCGCGAGACCCGGCACGTGCCCGCGGAGGAGCTGGCCCAGCGCTACTTCGCGGACCGGACCGACGACCTGCGCCCGTCCCGTGGCGAGGAACTCCTCGTGGCCATGACCTGAGCCGGCCACGCCCCTGAGCCTCAGCGGCTCAGGCACTCAGTCGCTCAGTGGTTCAACGGCTCGCCTGTGTCGGCCCCGGCAGCATCGGGTAGCTCCCCGTGGCTGTCGGGGCGTGCTCCGGCAGCCACAGCACGGCCACCGCGCCCTCCGCCGGAAGGTGCGGGGGCGCGCCCGCCGGGCGGATGTTGCGGAAGGTCAGGCGGGCGCCCAGGACGCGGGCCTGGCCGGCCGCGATGGTCAGGCCCAGGCCGTGGCCCTGCCCCGCGCGGTCCTCGCTGCCGGTGCGGAAGCGGCTCGGGCCCTCCGCGAGCAGTTTCTCGGGGAAGCCGGGGCCGTGGTCGCGGACCCGGATGACCCGGCCCTCGACGGTCACCTCGATGGGCGGCCTGCCGTGCCGGGCCGCGTTGGCGAGCAGGTTGAACAGCACCCGCTCCAGGCGGCGCGGATCGGTGGTGACCTCCGACTCGTGCACCACCCGCACCTCGATCGCCGGGTCCTTCGCGGTCACCCGCCGGGCGACGAACTCGCCCAGCATGATGTCCTGCAGCTCGGCCCGCTCGGAGGCGCTGTCGAGCCGGGCCACCTCCAGTACGTCCTCGACGAGGGTGCGCATCGCCTTCGCCCGGTCCAGGACCAGCTCGGTCGGGCGGCCGGGCGGCAGCAGTTCGGCCGCCGTGAGCAGCCCGGTCACCGGCGTCCGCAGCTCGTGCGCGATGTCGGCCGTCACCCGCCGTTCGGCCTCAAGCCGCTGCTGCAACGCGTCCGCCATGGCGTCCACCGCGCGCGCCAGGTCGTCGGTCTCGTCCCGTACGACCCCGCCGATCGCCTCCCGCACCCGCACGTCCGGCTCGCCCTGGGCGACCTGGTTGGCCGCGGCCGCCGCCTTGCGCAGCCGCCGCGAGAGCTGCCCGCCGATCAGCACGCCGAGCGCGCTGCCGCCGAGCACGACCGCGATGGAGCCGATGACCAGGGCCTGGTCGAGGTCCTTGAGCACATCGCTGCTCCGGTTCGGGAAGGTGCCGTGCAGGGACAGCACCCGCCCGTCCTTGGCCTGTACCGCCGCCCAGATGTCCGGCGCGCCGCTGCCCGGGTCGATGACGTCGGTCGCCCGGCGTCCCGCGTCGACCCGCTCGCGCAGCGCCGGCGGCAGCTCGGGGTCGTTGACCTTGACGTCCGGGAAGTTCGCCCGCCCGTACAGCTCGTAGTTGCGCTGCGCGATCTGCAGCCGTTCGTTGGCCAGGTCGCGCGCGTTGTCCAGCATCGAGACCCGGGCGGCGTTGTGCACCACCAGGCTCAGTGCGATCGCGACGAGCGCGCCGACCAGCGCGATCGCCGCGCTGAGCTTCCACCGGAGCCCGGTGCGCAGACTCGGACCTCGGTGCCGGATGGATCTCTGGATGGATCTGATGAGCCCCCGCATGACCGCCCCGCTCAGGCCTTCAGCTTGTAACCGAAACCACGGACCGTCTCGATCCGGTCCTGGCCGATCTTCGTCCGCAGCCGCTGCACATGGACGTCGACGACCCGGGTGTCTCCGCCCCAGCCGTAGTCCCAGACGCGTTCCAGCAGCTTGTCGCGGGAGAGTACGGTCCCCGGTGTCGAGGAGAACTCCAGGAGCAGCCGCATCTCGGTCGGGGTGAGCGCGACCGGCTGGCCGGCCCGGCGCACCTCCATGCCCTCGGTGTCGATCTCCAGCTCGCCGAAGGTGAGAGGGAGGCCGGTGACCGCGGCCGCGTCCTCGTGCGGCCGGTCGCCGCCGCTCGCGTGCCCGAAGCGCCGCAGCACGGCGCGGATCCGGGCGACCAGCACCGCGCCGTCGAACGGCTTGGTGACGTAGTCGTCGGCGCCCGCCTCCAGTCCCAGCACCACGTCGATGGAGTCGGCGCGCGCCGACAGCATGATCACCGGCACCGTGGACTCGTCGCGGATGCGCCGGCACAGGCTCACCCCGTCCAGGCCCGGCACCATCACGTCCAGCAGGGCGATGTCGGGCCGGTCGGCGCGGAACGCCTCCAGGCCGGACAGCCCGTCGGGCATGGCGGTGACCGCGAAGCCGTCCCGCTCCAGGGCGAGCTGGGTGGCCTCGCGGATGACGTCGTCGTCCTCGACGAACAGGACGTGGGTCTGGTCTGCCATCCCTGCTCTCTCGTGTGGTCGGTGTGGGGTCAGCCGGCGGGGGACGGGACCGGCGTGGCGTCCCCGCTGCCGGTCGCGTTGCCGTAGTCGGTGTGGTGGAAGTCCTCCTGGACGAAGCGTCCCGCGGCCCAGCTGTAGGTGATCACGTTCTCACCGGAGGGGCTCGACACCGGGTCGCCCTTCTCGTAGACCTGTTTGGTCACGCTCAGGTCGCCCCGGTCGATCTCCGCGTAGACCGGGGACTCCTCGGCCTTGAACACATTCTTGTACGTGCCGCTCTCCTCGCGGTACACGTACGCCCCCACCCCGACCGCGTCTCCGCAGGTCAGCACGTTCACGACGATGTCCTCGGCCGGGCCGCCGGTCAGATCGCCGTAGGTGACGTCGACCGGGTACTCGTCGCCCGCGCACGGCTTCAGGTCCCGTTTCACGGTGGCCGAGACCGCCGGATCGGCCTTCACCAGGGCGACCGCGTCGACCTTGGCATACGTCTGGGACGGGTTGGGTGAGGGGACGGCGGCGGCCGGGGCCTTCTCCGCCGAGTCGGCGTGTGCCGGACCCTCGTCCCGGGCGCCGGTGCCGCCGGTACCGCAGGCGGCGGCGAAAAGGGCGAGGGCGGCGAGCACGGCCGCCGCCGTGGTCACCGCCTGTGCACTCGCCGGGCCCCGGCTGGGCCCTGTGCCGGTCAGGCCGCGCAACGCTCCCGCTCCTCACGCTCCAGCGCGCGTGCGTCGAGATCGCGTGACTCCAGCTCCTCGCGGAGCCGGGCGAGCGCCCGGTGCAGCGTGCTCTTGACCGTTCCGGCCGACATGCCGAGGGCGGCGGCCGTCTCCTCCGTGGACATCTGCTCCCAGTGTCGCAGCACCACGACACTGCGCTGCTTCGGTGCCAGAACCTTCATGATGTCCATGAGGAGCGCGCGGTCCGCGTGCTGCTCGGTGGAGTCCTCCACGCAGGCGTCGGGCAGCTGCTCGGTCGGGACCTCCTCCAGCTTCCGGGCCCGCCACCACTCGGTCCGCGTGTTGATCATGACCCGGCGCAGGTAGGCGTCCGCGAGCCGCTTGTCCTCGATGGTCTCCCAGCGGCCGTACGTCCGTACCAGCGCGGTCTGGAGCAGGTCCTGGGCGTCCGTCGGGTCCGGGACCAGCCGGCGGGCACTGCGCAGCAGCGCGTCCTGCCGAGTGCGGACGTACTCCTCGAATCCGAGCACCTCGCCCTGCGCCATGATCAACCGCCTCCCGATCCCCGTTTTCCCCGGCCCTGTGCCTGAGTTCCTGCCGTCCCGCAGTCCTGGCGGGCACAGAAACGAAGCTACGGACCTGTTGTCACGGGGCTGTGCGGAGCAGCCTGCGGGTAGCAATCGGCTGTCCGTCGGTTGTGTAACGGATGTAGGTGCGGGGTAAGCGGGCGCAACCTTATGGCAGGTTATGTGTTGATTTGCCCTGCCGGTGGGGTCGTAACACTGCCTCTTCTGCTGTGATGTGGCTGTACGTCAGCCCAGCGGAAGCCGGTACAGGCCGTCCGCGAGCGGCTCCACCAGCCCGTCCGAGACCAGCCCGTCCAGCGCGCGGGCCCGCTGCACCGGCTCGTGCCACACCCGGTCGAGCGTCGCCTGCGGCACGGGGGCGTACGCCTCGCGCAGCACGGCCAGCAGCTTGCCGCGCACCTGCCGGTCGGTACCGGCGTACGTCTGCCCGCGCCGGGGCGGCCCCTCGTGCTCCGGCTTGCCGGCCAGCCGCCAGGCGCACTCCCCGGCGATCGGGCAGCGCGGGCACCCCTCGTTCTTCGCCGTGCACACCAGCGCACCGAGCTCCATGGAGGCGGCGGCCCAGCGGGCGGCGGTCCGCTCGTCCTCGGGCAGCAGCTCACGTGCGAGCCTGCGCTCGGCGGCGGTGGTGGCGTTCGGCGGGTACTGCACACCGGTCACGGCCCGCGCGAACACCCGCCGCACATTGGTGTCGAGCACGGCGTGCCGCTGCCCGTACGCGAAGGAGGCGACGGCCGCGGCGGTGTACTCGCCGATGCCGGGCAGCGCGAGCAGTTGCGCGTGATCCGTCGGTACGTCGCCGTCGTGCCGTTCCGCTATGGCGACGGCGGCGCCGTGCAGCCGCAGGGCGCGGCGCGGGTAGCCGAGCCGGCCCCAGGCGCGCACCGCCTCGCCGGGCGCCTCGGCGGCGAGGTCGGCGGGGCGCGGCCAGCGGGCCAGCCACTGCTCGTAGACGGGCAGCACCCGGCTGACCGGGGTCTGCTGCAACATGAACTCGCTGACCATCACACCCCACGGACCCGCCTCCGGGCGGCGCCAGGGGAGGTCACGGGCATGGGCGTCGAACCAGGCGATCACGGGGGCATGGAGCTTCTCAGTCATGGCCCTTCCGATCCTGCCACGTCCGGCCACGGCTGGGTTGGACGTGGTTCGCGGCGGGGCCGGGCGGCGGCCGGTCCGGGGCGTGTCCTTGCGGCGCCTGTCCTCGGGAGCCGTCCTGCGGAACCGCCCCGCGGCCCCCTCCTGCGCGCCTGTCACGCGAAGAAGGGTTGTGCCGAAGGAAGTTGCCGAAATGATGATCCGGAAAAGTTGAGGTTTGAGCGGCGGGTGGGGCGAGGAAGTGCACGGATCTCTCGTACAGTTTGCGCCGTGGGATCTCTGCGCAATCCGGTCGGGCCGCTTCCCTCCTCCATCTACTGGCGACGGAGGGTCGTCATGGTGTCCGTGGTCGCCGTGCTGGCGCTGCTGATCACCTGGATCGTCACGTCGAGTGGCGGGGGCGGCAAGAAGGGCGCCGACGGGGCGGACGGCAAGAATCCCGCGTCCACGATCACGCCGGGGCCGTCCGGCAGCGGGCCGGCGATCAGCCAGGCGCCGGGCGGGCGGGACGAGTCGAGCGGGGGCGGCGGCGCGTCGTCCGGCACGGGCAGCGGTTCCGGTTCCAGTTCCGGTTCCGGCGGCGGGAGTTCGCACGGGTCGGGTGGCGGCTCGGCGTCCGGTTCCGGCGGATCCTCGGGGGCCTCGTCGGGCTCGGGTGACGTCACCTCGGGCTCCGGCGGTACGGTCGCCTCGCTGCCGGGCGCCTCCACCCTCCCCGACTGCACCGCCTCGGCGGTGTCGTTGAGCCTGAAGAGCCTGCACAACTCCTACTCGCCGGAGCAGACGCCGACCTTCGAACTCACGGCGAAGAACACGTCGTCCAGTGACTGCAAGGTCGATCTCGGGCCGAAGAACGCGGTGTTGACGATCACGCCGGCCAGTGCGGACGACAGTTACTGGTCGTCGGCGGACTGCCCGAGGTCGGCGGGGACCCTGTGGTACCGCGTGCCGGCGGGCGACAGCATCACGTACACCCTGAAGTGGGACCGCAAGCCGAGCGCTCCCCAGTGCGCGACGCCTTCGGCGGGATCGGCCGGCTCAGGCACGTACCTGCTGGAAGCCGCCACCCCGGGCTTCACAAAGGCCCAGGCGTCCTTCGTACTGGCGGCGGATTAGCCGAGGCCGGGGGTTTCGCTCACCGGCGCCCGCAGGGTGCCTCCCCCAGAGGGGGTACCCCCCAGCGCCCACCCGTGCCGCCCCGGCGGCACGACTGCCCGCAGCTACGACGGGCCCCGTAAGGGGCGCGGGGAACCGCGCGGTCGGCCCGCACCGGCCGGCAGCCGAAATACCGGCCCCCCGCGGCGCTACACGTACCGTTCGAGGATTGACGACTCCGCCAGCCTCGACAGGCCCTCCCGGACGCTGCGGGCGCGTGCCTCGCCGACCCCGTCGACGGTCTGGAGATCGTCGACGCTCGCGGCGAGCAGCTTCTGCAGGCCCCCGAAATGCTCCACCAACCGGTCGATGATCGCCCCGGGCAGCCGCGGAACCTTCGCCAGCAGGCGGAAGCCGCGCGGCGACACCGCCGAGTCCAGCGCCTCCGGGGACCCCGTGTAACCGAGCGCCCGCGCCACCGTCGACAGTTCCAGCAGCTCCGCGTGGCTCAGCGCGTCCAGCTCGGAGAGCGCCTCGTCGACCGTGCGGGAGCGCTTGGCCGTGGGCTCGGGGACGTAGTCCCGGACCACCAGCTCGCGCTCGGGCTCGACGCCCGCGATCAGCTCGTCCAGCTGGAGCGCGAGCAGCCGCCCGTCGGTGCCCAGTTCGACGACGTACTCGGCGATCTCCGTGGCGATACGGCGGACCATCTCCAGCCGCTGGGCGACGGCCGAGACGTCGCGGACCGTCACCAGGTCCTCGATCTCCAGCGCTGACAACGTTCCCGCGACCTCGTCCAGGCGGAGCTTGTACCGCTCCAGGGTCGCCAGCGCCTGGTTCGCACGGGAGAGGATCGCCGCCGAGTCCTCCAGGACACGGCGCTGCCCGTCGACGTAGAGCGCGATCAGCCGCATCGACTGGGATACCGAGACCACCGGGAAGCCGACCTGTTTGGAGACCCGGTCCGCCGTGCGGTGCCGCGTGCCCGTCTCCTCCGTGGGGATCGTCGCGTCCGGCACGAACTGGACGCCGGCCCGGAGGATCTTCGACAGGTCGGAGGAGATCACGATGCCGCCGTCGAGCTTGCACAGCTCGCGCAGCCGGGTCGCCGTGAACTCGACATCGAGGACGAAACCGCCCGTGCACATCGTCTCGACCGTCTTGTCGAAGCCGAGGACGATGAGCCCGCCGGTGTTGCCCCGGAGGACCCGCTCCAGGCCGTCGCGCATCGACGTGCCCGGAGCCACAGCGCTCAGCGAGGCGCGCATCAGGCCATCGGAACCGGCACTCCCACCGGACTTTCCGGGAGCCGCTGCCCGGTCGTTGGCTGCCACTGCACTCCTCCGGTCGCAGGTTCTTTGGCGCTCCCGCACCCGCACGCGGTTCGTACGGACGGGCGAGACCAGGGCAAAGTCTACCGGCGCTCCTCCGCCTTCCGTGGGGCCTCTCGGCGACGGGAGCGCGGCAGCACCCGCAGCGCGTCCCCCATGTCCGCGACTTCCAGGACCTTCATGCCCGCCGGGATCTTGCCGGGATCGCTCGGTACGAGTGCGTGCGTGAAGCCCAGGCGGTGCGCCTCCGAGAGCCTGCGCTGGACACCGGTGACCCGTCTGACCTCGCCCGCGAGGCCGACCTCGCCGATGGCGACCAGGTTCTTGGGGAGCGGGGTGTCGCTCGCGGCGGAGGCCAGGGCGAGGGCGATCGCCAGATCGGCCGCGGGCTCGGAGAGCTTCACGCCGCCCACGGTCGCGGAGTAGATGTCCCGCTTGCCGAGCGCGCTGATCCGCCCGCGCTGCTCCAGCACCGCCAGCATCATCGAGACCCGGGAGGTCTCCAGGCCGGAGGTGGTGCGGCGCGGGGAGGGGATCTGGGATTCCACGGTCAGCGCCTGGACCTCGGCGACCAGCGGGCGGCGACCCTCCAGGGTCACCGTCAGACAGGTACCCGGGACCGGTTCGTCGCGACGTGTCAGGAAAAGTCCGCTCGGGTCGGTGAGGCCCGTGATGCCCTCGTCGTGCAGTTCGAAGCAGCCGACCTCGTCGGTGGTGCCGTAGCGGTTCTTGACGCCCCGGACGAGCCGCAGGCGCGCGTGCCGGTCGCCCTCGAAGTGCAGCACGACGTCCACGAGGTGTTCGAGGAGACGGGGGCCCGCGATCGCGCCGTCCTTGGTGACATGGCCCACCAGGAGAGTCGACATGCCCCGGTCCTTGGAGGCGCGGATGAGCGCTCCGGCCACCTCCCGCACCTGGGCCATGCCGCCGGGTGCGCCGTCGATCTCGGGCGACGCGACCGTCTGCACGGAGTCCAGGATCAGCAGCGACGGCTTGACCGCGTCCAAGTGGCCGAGGACGGCGGCCAGATCGGTCTCGGCGGCGAGATAGAGGTGGTCGTCGATGGCGCCGATGCGGTCGGCGCGCAGCCGGACCTGGCTCGCGGACTCCTCGCCGGTGACGTAGAGCGTGCGGTGCTGGTCGCTGGCCGCCTTGGCCGCCACGTCGAGCAGGAGGGTGGACTTGCCGACGCCGGGCTCGCCGGCCAGCAGGACGACCGCGCCGGGGACCAGGCCGCCGCCGAGCACCCGGTCCAGCTCGGGCACGCCGGTCGTCCGCGCGGTGGCCTGGCGGCCGTCGACCTCGCCGATGGGCACCGCGGAGGTGGTGACCCGGCCCGGCGCCGTGGTGCGGACCGCGGGCGTGCCGTACTCCTCGACCGTCCCCCAGGCCTGGCACTCGGGGCAGCGGCCGAGCCACTTGGCCGTCTGCCAGCCGCACTCGGTGCAGCGGTACGACGGACGGTCTTTCGCGGTCTTGGTACGGGCAGCCATGCGGAAACCGTAGCTCCCGCCACTGACAACGGGGCCATGGTGACGTCCGAGACGGATGTGGGTGGACGGGTCCTGGCCATGCCCCATCGGGGGCGAGCCGCCGAATCTCGGGGCGGTGTCCCCTTATGAGGGATCGTTTCACCCGTACGGATTAAAAGTGCTCAAGGTGCAAGAAGGGACGTTACGCCGCCGCCTACGGTCGCACGGGTGATGAGCAGCAGCCCGGAAACCTCGACCCGCATGACCGGCGCGCACCGGGCGCACCGGGGGGCGCGCGCAGCGCGCGATCGTGCGGCGGCGCGTGCGCTGGCGCAACGGCCGTCGGCGCGCTACGAGCCGTACCTGGACGGGCTGTTCACGTACTGCCTCTCGGTGCTGTGCGACCACGACGCGGCCACCACCGCCCTCGGGGACGTCCTCGCCCTCGCCGAGCGGCGTGGCCAGCGCGTCCCGGAGGCCGCCGGGGACCGCAGGGCCTGGCTGTACGCGCTGGCCCGCTGGGCCTGTCTGCGCGGGCTTGCCGAGGCCAAGCAGAAACGTCAGGCCACCCATGCGGCGGGCCGGCACAGCGCCCCCGAGCCGCCGGCCGCCGTCGAGACCGAGGAGCATCGGCGCCGCGAACTCGCCCTGCTCGCCTGGCCCGAGGCCGCCGGCACCACCCCGGAGCAGCGCGAGGCACTCGAACTCGCCGTACGCCACCACCTGACCGCCCAAGAGGTCGCCGCCGTCCTCGGCATGGACCTGGCCGGCGCCCGTGAGCTGCTCGCCTCCGCCGCCTGCGAGGTGGAACGCACCCGCGCGGCGCTCGCCGTCGTCGAGACCGGCGGCTGCCCCAGCGTGTCCCACCTCACCGGCGACAGCCAGCTGGTGCTCAGCAGCGCCCTGCGCCGCGAGCTGGTCCGGCACGTCGACGACTGCCCGCGCTGCCGCCGTACCGCAGAACGCGCGGCCCCCGGGCGGTGGCCCGGCGCGATCACCACGCCCGCCGAGCTGCCCGTCCTGGAGGCGCCCCGCGCGGCCCTGCACATGGCGATGGCGCACCCCACGCGCGCGCGTGGCGCGGCCGTGCCGCGCTTCGACCGGCGCGGGTTCCCGATGGACCCCAAGGACCGCGCGGCCCGCCGCGACCGGCTACGCGCGCGTGCCGTCACGACGACCGTCGTCGCCACGGTGGTGGCGGCGCCGGTGCTGGCGCTGTGGGCCGCGTACCGGGGCTCGCCGGCGGGGGAGAGCCACGACGGCCCGTCCGCGACCGCGCGCGAGGCCACCGGACCCGACGCGCTGGGCGGCGACGAGGCCGGGGGCTACGAGAACGCCGGAAACGCCAGCACCAGACCCGGGCCGCGCATCGGGAAGGACGGCAAGGCCGACGTCTCGGTGGAGGTGGTCGGCGTCGTGGGCGGCGACCGGACGAAGGCCGGTGCGGGGCACCTAGCGGTGACGGCCGCGAACGACGGTGACACGACGCTGATCACGCTCGCGGCGGCCGGGGACGCGCCGATGCGGTGGTCGGTGTCCACCTCGGCGGGGTGGCTGTACTTCTCGCGGTCCTCCGGAACGCTCCGGCCGGGCGAGTCGTTCACGATCAAGGTGTACGTCGATCATCTGCGGGAGCCGGCCGGGCACTGGAGCGCGCGGGTGGCGGTGGCGCCGGCGGGGGCGGTGGTGTCGATCGACGGGTACGGGATGGCTCCGCCGGTGCGCAGGGGGCCGACCCCTCCGGGGCGGCCGACGCCGACGGCGACCGAGTCGTCGTCCCCCCAACCGACACCGCCGGTCAGCGAGCCGCCGACGTCGGCTTCGCCTACGCCGACCGCATCGGACAGCGCCAGTCCGACGGAGTCGGCTTCGCCGACGGAGAGCGAAAGTGCGGGAGCGTCGGCGAGTCCGTGAAGTGTGCGGCGCCATCGTGGTTGCTCGCACAGTTCCCCGCGCCCCTTTCGGGGCGCCGCAGTGGGTGTCGCTCGGCAGGACCGCCCCCCCGTGCCCCCGAAAAAATGGCCTCAGCTCACCGGATCCGCCGGATGCGGGGCCAGCAGTGGGAGCTGGGAAGCCAGGCGCTCCTCGCACAGTTCTGCCAGGCGGTCGTAGCCGGCCTTGCCCATCAGTTCGGTCAGTTCCGGGCGGTAGGAGACGTAGACCGGGTCGCCCGCGCCGTGTGCCGAGGTCGCCGACGTGCACCACCAGTGCAGGTCGTGGCCGCCCGGGCCCCAGCCCCTGCGGTCGTACTCGCCGATCGAGACCTGGAGGACGCGCGTGTCGTCGGGGCGGTCGATCCAGTCGTACGTGCGGCGGATCGGGAGCTGCCAGCAGACGTCCGGCTTGGTCTCCAGCGGCTCGCGGCCCTCCCGCAGCGCCAGGATGTGCAGCGAGCAGCCCGCGCCGCCCGCGAAACCGGGACGGTTCTGGAAGATGCACGAGCCGTTGAACGGACGGGTCTGGCGGGAGCCCTCGTCGTCCTCCGAGATCCAGCCGTTCCGCGTGCCTTCGTCGTGGTGCTGCCAGATGTCCGGCGTGAGCCTCGACACATGATCGGCGACCCGCTTCTCGTCGTCCTCGTCGGAGAAGTGCGCGCCCAGCGTGCAGCAGCCGTCGTCCGCGCGGCCCGCCTGGATGCCCTGGCAGCCGCTGCCGAAGATGCAGTTCCAGCGGGAGGTCAGCCATGTCAGATCGCAGCGGAACACCTGCTCGTCGTCCGCCGGATCCGGGAATTCCACCCATGCGCGCGCGAAGTCGAGGCCCTTCTCGTCCCCTGCCGGAGGCCGCGGTGACGTCTTCGACTTCTTCGGTGGCGTCGCCCGAGAAGAACCGTCGGCGGATTTGGCGCCCTTGTGGTCCTTCGTCTTTTTCGTCTTTGGCACCTGTACAGGGTATGTCGCCCGAGCCGGCTTCGGGGACGGCTCCGACGAGGGGATACCGGCCACCTGGCAGTAGCGTTCCGTACATGAGACTCGGTGTCCTCGACGTGGGATCCAACACGGTGCATCTGCTGGTGGTGGATGCTCACCCCGGCGCACGCCCGCTGCCCGCGCACTCGCACAAGGCGGAATTGCGCCTTGCCCAACTCCTCGACGGCAACGGCGCGATCGGTCCCGACGGGGTCGAGAAACTGATCGGTGTCGTCCATGAGGCCCTGCAGGCCGCCGAGGACAAGGGCGTCGAGGATCTGCTGCCGTTCGCCACCTCCGCCGTGCGCGAGGCCAGCAACGCCGATGACGTCCTCGCGCGCGTGAAGGCCGAGACCGGCGTCGAGCTCCAGGTCCTCACCGGTGCCGAGGAGGCCCGGCTGACCTTCCTCGCGGTACGCCGCTGGTTCGGCTGGTCCGCCGGAAAGCTGCTGGTCCTGGACATCGGGGGCGGCTCCCTGGAGATCGCGTACGGCATCGACGAGGAGCCGGACACGGCCGTCTCGCTGCCGCTCGGCGCCGGCCGCCTCACCGCCGGCTGGCTCCCCGGCGACCCGCCCGCCCCGGACGACATACGGGCACTGCGCCGCCATGTACGGGCCCAGATCGCGCGTACCGTCGGCGAGTTCAGCCGCTTCGGCGCCCCCGACCACGTGGTCGCCACCTCCAAGACCTTCAAGCAGCTGGCCCGTATCGCCGGCGCGGCCCGCTCCGCCGACGGCCTCTACGTCCAGCGCGAGCTCAAGCGCAGCTCCCTGGAGACCTGGGTCCCGCGGCTGGCGGCCATGAACACGGCCCAGCGCGGCGCACTCCCCGGAGTCTCCGAGGGCCGCTCGGGCCAGCTGGTGGCGGGCGCGCTGGTGGCGGAGGCCGCGATGGACCTGTTCGAGGTGGAGACGGTGGAGGTGTGCCCGTGGGCGCTCCGGGAGGGCGTGATCCTGCGGCGACTTGATCACATGGGTTCGGCGTAGGCACCCCCGCGGGAGGCGCGGGTGACACGCAACGGCGGGCAGGCGCCCGCCCGCACCGCCGACGCGACGATCGTCACACCGGCGAAGACGTGCCCCGCCTCCACCCAACCCCACCCCGTAACCTGTCCCTCGTGGCAAAACCAAGGGACGTCGTCCGCATCCCGGATGCGAAGGTCGCGCTCTCAACGGCCTCCGTCTATCCGGAGTCGACGGCGACGGCCTTCGAGATCGCCGCGCGCCTCGGCTACGACGGCGTCGAGGTCATGGTGTGGACCGACCCGGTCAGCCAGGACATCGAGGCCCTGCGCAGGCTGAGCGACTACCACCGCATCCCGATCCTCGCCGTCCACGCGCCCTGTCTGCTGATCACCCAGCGGGTCTGGTCCACCGACCCCTGGGTCAAGCTCCAGCGGGCCCGGGCCGCCGCCGAGAAGCTGGGCGCGAGCACGGTCGTGGTGCACCCGCCGTTCCGCTGGCAGCGTCAGTACGCCCGCGACTTCGTCGAGGGGATCTGGCGCATGGCGAACGAGACGGACGTCCGGTTCGCGGTGGAGAACATGTACCCCTGGCGCTATCGCGACCGCGAGATGCTGGCGTACGCCCCCGACTGGGACGTCACCAAGGACGACTACCGGCACTTCACGATCGACCTCAGCCATGCCTCGACCTCGCGCACGGACGCGCTCGCCATGCTCGACCGGATGGGCGGCCGGCTCGGCCATGTCCACCTCGCCGACGGCCGCGGCTCGGCCAAGGACGAGCACCTGGTGCCCGGCCGCGGCACCCAGCCCTGCGCCGAGCTCCTGGAGCGTCTCGCGTTCACCGGCTTCGACGGGCATGTCGTCATCGAGGTCAACACCCGGCGCGCGATGTCCGGCGCCGAGCGCGAGGCCGACCTCGCGGAGGCGCTGGCGTTCACCCGCCTGCACCTGGCCTCGGCGGTGAAGGTGCCCCGCCGGTGACCGGCGCCGAGACCGGAAGCGGTGAGACCGGTACCGGTACCCGTCGCCGCGGCCGCCCCCCGCGTACCGAGTCGGCGGACACCCGGGACCGTATCCTCGCCGCCGCCCGCGAGGAGTTCTCCGAACTCGGATACGACAAGACGTCCGTCCGCGGGATCGCCAAGACCGCCGGCGTCGACTCGGCCCTCGTGCACCACTACTTCGGCACCAAGGAGCAGGTCTTCGAGGCCGCCATCTCGGTCGTCTTCGCCCCCGCGCTGAACGCTCCCTCCGCGATCGCCGACGGCCCGGTGGACGGCGTCGGCGAGCGCCTGACCCGCTTCGTCTTCGGTATCTGGGAGAACCCCACCACCCGTACGCCCCTGCTGGCGATCCTCCGCTCGGCTGTGAACAACGAGACAGCCGCCGCCGTCTTCCGCCGGCTGATCGCCGCCCAGCTGCTGCGCCGTCTCGCCGAACAGCTGGACCTCCCGGACGCGCGGCTGCGCGCCGAGCTGGCGGCCGCGCAGCTGGTGGGGTGCGCGATGCTGCGGTACGTGATCAAGCTGGAGCCGTTGGCGTCGGCCGACCTGGAGCAGATCGTGGCGCGGGTGGCGCCGGTGGTGCAGGGGCATCTGACCGGGCCGTGAGGCCGGCGTCACGAGACACCCGTCCCGCATTCCGGACACCTCGTCCCGAGGCCTGGGCAACGGGCGTACGCTCGATAGCAGCCCTATCTGTCTGAAGGAGCGAGCCACGATGCCCGAGCTGAGGTCCCGCACAGTCACCCACGGCCGCAACATGGCGGGCGCCCGCGCCCTTATGCGCGCCTCCGGTGTACCGGGCGCGGACATCGGCCGCAAGCCGATCATCGCGGTCGCCAACAGCTTCACCGAGTTCGTGCCGGGTCACACCCACCTCCAGCCGGTCGGCCGGATCGTCAGCGAGGCGATCAAGGAGGCGGGCGGCATCCCGCGCGAGTTCAACACGATCGCCGTGGACGACGGCATCGCGATGGGCCACGGCGGCATGCTGTACTCCCTCCCGTCCCGCGACCTGATCGCGGACTCGGTCGAGTACATGGTCGAGGCGCACTGCGCCGACGCCCTGGTCTGCATCTCCAACTGCGACAAGATCACGCCGGGCATGCTGATGGCCGCGCTGCGGCTCAACATCCCCACGGTCTTCGTCTCCGGCGGTCCGATGGAGGCCGGCCGCGCCACCCTCGTCGACGGCACGGTCCGCACCCTCGACCTGATCGACGCGATGGTCGACGCGGCCAACGAGAGCATCTCCGACGAGGACGTCCTCAAGATCGAGGAGAACGCCTGTCCGACCTGCGGCTCCTGCTCCGGCATGTTCACCGCCAACTCGATGAACTGCCTGACCGAGGCCATCGGTCTCTCCCTCCCCGGCAACGGCTCGGTGCTGGCCACCCACACGGCCCGTAAGCAGCTGTACGTCGACGCGGCCCGCACGGTCATGGACATCACCCGCCGCTACTACGAGCAGGACGACGACACGGTCCTGCCCCTCAACATCGCGACCTTCGCCGCGTTCGAGAACGCCATGGCCCTGGACATCGCGATGGGCGGCTCCACCAACACGATCCTGCACCTGCTGGCCGCCGCCCAGGAGGCGGGCGTCTCCTTCGGCCTGGAGGAGATCAACGAGGTCTCGCGCCGGGTGCCCTGCCTGGCCAAGGTGGCCCCGAACGTCGCGAAGACCCGCACGTACTACATGGAGGACGTGCACCGGGCCGGCGGTATCCCCGCCCTCCTCGGCGAACTGCACCGCGGCGGTCTCCTCAACGAGGACGTCCACTCCGTGCACAGCCCGTCCCTGTCGGACTGGCTGAAGACCTGGGACGTGCGCGGCGGCTCCCCGTCCCCCGAGGCGGTGGAACTGTGGCACGCGGCCCCGGGCTGCGTCCGCTCCTCCGAGGCCTTCTCCCAGTCCGAGCGCTGGGAGGCCCTGGACGAGGACGCGGCGGAGGGCTGCATCCGCAGCGTCGAGCACGCGTACTCCAAGGACGGCGGCCTCGCGGTCCTCAAGGGCAACCTCGCCGTCGACGGCTGTGTGGTGAAGACGGCCGGCGTCGACGAGTCGATCTGGACCTTCGAGGGCCCGGCGGTCGTCTGCGAGTCGCAGGAAGAGGCCGTCGAGAAGATCCTCAACAAGCAGGTCACCCACGGCGACGTGGTCGTCATCCGCTACGAGGGTCCCAAGGGCGGCCCCGGCATGCAGGAGATGCTGTACCCGACGTCCTTCCTCAAGGGCCGCGGCCTCGGCAAGACCTGCGCGCTGATCACGGACGGCCGCTTCTCCGGCGGTACGTCGGGCCTGTCGATCGGCCACGCCTCGCCGGAGGCGGCCTCGGGCGGCACCATCGCCCTCGTCGAGAACGGCGACCGCATCCGCATCGACATCCCGAACCGCACGATCGAGCTCCTCGTCGACGACGCCGAGCTGGCCCGTCGCGAGCAGGCCCTGAACGGCGTGTACGCCCCGAAGAACCGCGACCGCAAGGTCTCGGCGGCCCTGCGGGCCTACGCGGCGATGGCCACCAGCGCGGACCGCGGCGCGGTGCGCGACGTGACGAAGCTGGGCTGACGCCGGGCATGTGACAGATGCGACAGGGGCCGCCTCCCACAAGGGGGGCGACCCCTTCCGTCGTATGTCATCACCAAGCGGCGGGATCCTCCGCGTCCACGGCGAAGACGGTGCCGTCGGGGGCGGAGGCGTAGACGTGGGCGGCGAGGATCAGGGGGGCGGGCACCGAGGTGGCTACGCCGCCCGAGGCGGTTCCGAAGCGGGGCGAGGTCTGTCCGGCGACCTTCCCGTCGTGCGTGTCCACGGCCATCAGCCGCCCGTCGGCGGCGGAGAAGTACACGTGCCGATCGTCGGCGACGGGCGCCGAGCCCCGGCTCACCGAAGTCTCCAGGTGCCATGTCCGCCTGCCTGCGTCCAGGTCGACGGCGTCCAGGGACCCGGTGGCGGCCAGCACATAGACCACGCCGTCGTGCACCCCGGCCTGTGCGTCCGAACGGGGAGCGGGCAGCTTGACCCGGCGGGTGGTTCCGGATCCCGGCGTGTAGCGGACCACCGCACTGGTGTCGCCGTACACCGGATCAGCGGCCAGCAGGAAGACCGCCCCGTCCTGCGCGCCGACCGGCCGCAGCAGACCATGCAAAGGCGTGTCCCACCGCACGTCTCCGGTGGCCGGGTCCACGGCGGTCACCTGGGTGCCGGCCCCGTCCGCGGACGAACTGGTCAGATACGCCGCCGACGGATCCGAGGGAAAGAAGTCGATCCGCGGTGTGCCATGACCCTCTGTCGGCCGGCTCCACTCGGTGGTGCCGGTCGCGCTGTCGACCCCGGTGACCGTGCCGTCCGCGCGCGCGAGCAGAAGCATGTCGCCCGCGTACTTCATGCCCCTGTTCTCGGGCAGCTCCCGCTGCCATCGGCTCCTGCCCGAGTCCGGATCGAGCGCCGTCACATGCCGGGCCTTGTCCGTGACGAGTTGCACGAGCCCGCCGGAGAGGACCGGGGGTCTGCTCCACTGGGCGTCGGCGACGGAGTGCCGCCAGAGCACGGCGCCCGTCACCGGGTCCAGGGCGAAGGCCACAGACGTCTCGGTGCAGAACAACTTCCCGTCACCGGTGGCACATTGGGGAGTGGCCGCGCCCTTGGTGACCGGGTTCGCCTGCCAGGCGGCGAAAGCGGTGGCAGTGGTTCCCGAGTTGCTCTCCCGCTGCTCCGGGCCGCTCCCGGCTCCCCACCGGACGAAGGCCGCGACCCCGCCCAGCGCGAGCACGACGGCACCCGTGGCCAAGGCGACCCGCCTGCTGAGGCGTGGCCTGCGCCGC
This sequence comes from Streptomyces sp. NPDC007157, assembly GCF_040634235.1. NCBI lineage: Bacteria > Bacillati > Actinomycetota > Actinomycetes > Kitasatosporales > Streptomycetaceae > Streptomyces > Streptomyces sp. NPDC007157. The sequence continues at coordinate 7,811 of NZ_JBEYFE010000026.1, read as the reverse complement.
CGCCCCGACTCCTTCTCCTTCGGCGGCTCCGGCATCGGCATGTCACTGCTGTCGCCGGTGACACCGGTCCGCTGTGCCGGTATGAACGCCTGCGTGTCGTACGACGCTGACAACGACCGCAGTTCCCGCATCATTTCGTCAGGTGTCGGCCGGTCCTCGGGCTCCTTGGCGAGACAGCGCAGCACCAGCGGAGCGAGTTCCTCCGGTACGTCGGTGAGGTCGGGCTCGTCATGCACGACCTGGTAGGCGACGACGTAAGGGCTGTCGGAGTCGAACGGCCCGCGCCCGGTCGCCGCGTGCACCAGCACCGACCCGAGCGCGAAGATGTCGGCGGCCGGCCCGACCTCACGCGGCCGCCGGAACTGCTCCGGCGCCATGAACGGCGGCGTGCCGATCAACTTGCCGGTCTCGGTCCGCAGTTCGCTGTCCTTCGGCCGGGAAATGCCGAAGTCGATGACCTTCGGACCGTCCTCGGCGAGCAGCACGTTGCTCGGCTTGAGATCCCGGTGCACCACCCCGACCCGGTGAATGTCGCGCAACGCCTCCGCGAGCCCCGCCATCAGCCGGCGCAACTGGGCAGGGGGCATGGGGCCGTTCCGCTTCACGTGCTCGGCCAGGGTCGGGCCGGGGATGAAGAGGGTGGCCATCCAGGGCCGTGCGGCCTCTGGATCGGCGTCCACGACGGACGCGGTGAATGCGCCGCTGACCTTGCGCGCGGCGGCCACCTCCTGCCGGAAACGGCCCCTGAACTCACGGTCCTTGGAAAACTCGGCGTGTACGACCTTCACGGCGAGCTTCAGCCCCGAGGTGCTGCGGGCGAGGTGCACCACGCCCATGCCGCCCGAACCCAGGCAGGATTCCAGGCGGTAGTGCCCGGCGTACTCGGGAAGTTCCGCTTCCGCGCCCGCTCCGGTGTTGCGCTGTGGCGTCATGGGATCACCCCCGTGCTGTTCTTCGCGGCGCGCGACGCACGGAGCCTAGTCGATGACGCGTGCGATACAGAGGCGGCTTGCTAGCCTCCGCGTGCGAGTTGCGCACATGTGTTTCGTGGCTCGATTCAGGGGAATCAACGGGACTCCATGGCACTCATGGGTCCGGTGGGGGGAGTTCTGCATGTCTGTTGATCACGCGCAGGAAGCCGAGAGCGGCGGCGAGGATGAGGCCGTCACGACGCTGACGGCGTCCGTGCGCTACTACTCGGTCGCCCCGGGCCTCCGCCTGAACGTCCGCAGCGGTCCCGGCACGAGTTACGACATCACGCGCGTCCTCCCCGAGGGCGCCAAGGTCCCGATCTACTGCCAGACGCCCGGTACGACGGTGTCCGGGTACTACGGCACGTCCAAGATCTGGGACAACATCAGCAACGGCGAGTTCGTATCAGACGCCTACGTCAACACCGGCAGCGACGGTTACGTGGCCGACCGCTGCTCCTGACCGGTCCAGGAGGACTGGGATGACATCCAGAAGACGCGCTTCCGTCCTTCTCGCAGGCTCCGCCGGAGCCTTTCTCATGATCATGGGGTCGGCCTCCGTCGCCAGCGCGGCCGCCACCGTGAACACATACTCCGTCGCCCCGGGCGTCCGTCTGAACGTCCGCAGCGGCCCGGGCACCAACTACAACATCACCCGCACCCTCCCCGAGGGAACGAAGGTCCCGATCTTCTGCCAGACGCCGGGTACGACGGTATCCGGGTACTACGGCACGTCGAACATCTGGGACAACGTCGACAACGGCGAGTTCGTCTCGGACACCTACGTCAACACCGGCAGCGACGGCTACGTGGCCGACCGCTGTGCCTGACCGGTCACCCCGACCCGGAGCCCGCGGGCCGTCCGGCGCCATAATCGTCCCGTGAGCGACGAACCAGGCACCCCGGACACCCCCGCGGGCTCCACCGGCGGACCCCGCCCCGAGCCCCTCCGTTTCTTCGGCACGTCCTGGGTCAACCATGACGACGGCTACACCGTCCGCCGCATCGGCGTGGGCGTGGGCTCACTCGCCGCCGCAGTCGCCTCCTGCCTGGTCCTGCGCCTCGCCTACGAGGGCGTGCAACTCGCCGACACCGGGTCCTTCGTCACGGTCCTGGTCGTCGCGATGTTCGCCATCTGCAGCGCCCTGGCCTTCCGGAACACCTGGGAGTCCTTCGGTAAGCGCCCCGACCCCGAACGCCAGGCCTCCCTGCGCGGCCTCCTCGCCATCGGCTTCGTCGGCTCCCTCCTCGCCTACTTCTTCCGGTCCCTGACGGAGGCCCCGGGCGAGAAACTCCACCGCACCGAGTACGACAACGCCGTCCAGGAACACGAACGCGGCACGACGCGCCGCTCGGGCAACCCGTCGAAGAAGAAGCGGAAACGCTGAGGCCGTCGGGCGGCTCAGCGCAGAAGGCGCGAAGCGACAGATCCGCTCGGCCGGCCGCCCCCCATCCTCACCTCGCCTCACCTTGCTCCACTCCACTTCACTCCGCCCCGCCCCGTCAGAAAACCTCTGTCGTCCCCCACCCCGCTCCCGGGACCATGGCCGTATGACCACAGGCCCGTCGCACCCCTCGCCCCCCGCCCCCTCCTCCCACGCAACCCGCGCCCACTCCTTCAACGCCGCCGCGGCCCAGTACGCCGCGAACCGCCCCTCCTACCCGCCGGCTCTCCTCGACGCCGTCGAGGAGGAGGCCGGCCGTTCCCTCGCCGGCGCCCGGGTGGTCGACGTCGGCGCGGGGACCGGCATCGCGACCGCCCTCCTGCATGCGCGCGGCGCCGACGTGGTCGCGGTGGAGCCGGGCGAGGGCATGGCGGCGCAGTTCCACGCCACACTCCCCGGCATCCCGGTCGTCCGCGGCAACGGCAACGCCCTCCCGCTCGCCGACGGCACCGCCGACTTCCTCACCTACGCCCAGGCCTGGCACTGGACCGACCCGGCCCACTCCGTGCCGGAGGCGCTCCGCGTACTGCGCCCCGGCGGCGCGCTGGCGCTGTGGTGGAACACCGACGCCCTGGACATCGACTGGATCGTCGGGCAGAACGAGCGGATGAGCCGCTTCTTCGGCGAGGACATCGCCACCGTGAAGCGCAAGGCGGCCGACCGCACGGATCTCGCCGACCCCAGCGGCCGCCTCCGCTTCGCCCGTCGCGCGGTCCGCTGGAGCCGCCGCATCCCCCTCGACACTCATCTCGCCAACATCGGCAGCCACTCGGCATTCCTGGTCACCCCCGCGGACCGCCGCACCGCCTTCCTCGCCGAGGAGCGCGCCCACCTCCTGAAGACCTTCCCGGAAGGGATCGTCGAGGAGACGTACGACGTCCTCCTTCTCGTCGCCCTCAACGCCTGAGCGATACGCACCACCGGCCGCCGCCCGATGCAGCCGCGGAGGCCGGTGGCGGCTCAGCCGTGTCCCCATCGCGGACCAGGCCGGATTCAGCGGGCGGAACCACCTCGGACGTACCCCTCGGGCACGACCAGCGGAGGCGACAGGCGTACCCCGCCCATCTGCCGGGATCCCGCCCGGTCAGCGGCACACCAGCGAGGGCGATCCACGGTCCGGTGGCCGCAGAGCGGACGCCTGGCGCCCGGCGCCCGGCCACGACAGTTCCACCGGTGCTGCTCCCCCCAACGCTCCCCTTGACGCCCCCTGGCGCGCCGAGGATTATTCATCACATGGTGAATTACTCGCCGGAGCCGACCGAGGCCCCCGGCAACTCCGCCCTGCCCCCCGCCGTCCAGGCCGCCGGACTCACCGCCGTCCGAGGCCCCCGAACCGTCCTGCGCGGCCTCGACTTCACCGTCCCGCGCGGCCAGATCACCGGCCTGCTCGGGCCTTCCGGATGCGGCAAATCGACCCTGATGCGTTCCATCGTCGGCAGCCAGGCCAAGGTCACCGGCACCCTGAACGTCCTCGGCAGCCCCGCCGGCCACCCCACCCTCCGGACCCGCATCGGCTACGTCACCCAAGCCCCCTCCGTCTACGACGACCTGACCATCCGCCAGAACCTCGACTACTTCGGCTCGATCCTCGACCCCACCCGCCCCGCCCCCGACCGCCGCGCCGACGTCGAACGCGTCCTCGGCGAAGTCGACCTCACCAGCCACGCCGACTCCCTCGCCGGCAACCTCTCCGGCGGCCAGCGCAGCCGCGTCTCCCTCGCCGTCGCCCTGCTCGGCACCCCCGAACTCCTCGTCCTCGACGAACCGACCGTCGGCCTCGACCCCGTCCTGCGCCGCGACCTCTGGCAGCTCTTCCACTCCATCACCGCGACCCGCGGCGCGACCCTCCTCATCTCCTCCCACGTCATGGACGAGGCCGAGCGCTGCCACCGCCTCCTCCTCATGCGCGAGGGCGAGATCCTCGCCGACGAGACCCCCGAGGCCCTCCGCGCCCGCACCGGCTCCGACACGGTCGAGGCGGCCTTCCTGCACCTCGTCGACGAAGCGGCCACCAAGTCCAAGTCCCGCACGAAGGAAACCGCACGATGACCACTCAGACGGCCACCGCCCGGACGGCGACCACCGCGACCGCACCCGTCAGCGCCCTGAACCTCTCCCGCACCACGGCCACCGCGGCCCGTGTCCTGCGCCAGCTCCGCCACGACCCCCGCACGATCGCGCTGCTGCTCCTCATCCCCTGCCTGATGCTGGTCCTGCTCCGCTACGTCTTCGACGGCAGCCCGCACACCTTCGACAACATCGGCGCCTCACTCCTCGGCATCTTCCCGCTCATCACGATGTTCCTGGTGACCTCCATCGCCACCCTCCGCGAACGCACCTCCGGCACCCTCGAACGCCTCCTCGCCATGCCGCTGGGCAAGGCCGACCTCATCGCCGGCTACGCGCTCGCCTTCGGCATCCTCGCGATCATCCAGTCGGCCCTCGCCACCGGCCTGGCCGTCTGGTTCCTGGGCCTCGACGTCACCGGCTCCCCCTGGCTCCTGCTCCTGGTCGCCCTGCTCGACGCCCTGCTCGGCACAGCCCTCGGTCTTTTCGTCTCGGCCTTCGCGGCCTCGGAATTCCAGGCGGTCCAGTTCATGCCCGCGGTGATCTTTCCTCAGCTCCTCCTCTGCGGCCTCTTCACACCCCGCTCCGAGATGCACCCTGCCCTCGAGGCCCTCTCCGACGTCCTCCCCATGTCCTACGCGGTCGACGGCATGAACCAGGTCCTCCACCACACCGACATGACCGCCACCTTCCTCAGGGACGTCCTGATCGTCGCCGGCTGCGCCCTGCTGGTGCTGACCCTGGGCGCGGCCACCCTCAGGCGACGGACGGCATAGCCGTCGCCGACGTCCGCCCAGCGGACAACCGCCCCCCGCCCGCCACTCCCGGTGCCAGACTGAACCGTATGAGTCAGAAAGTCGCAGTCCTCGGTACCGGCAAGATCGGCGAAGCCCTGCTCAGCGGAATGATCCGGGCCGGCTGGGCACCCGCCGACCTCCTGGTCACCGCCCGCCGCCCCGAACGGGCCGAAGAACTCCGCGCCCGCCACGGAGTCACCCCGGTCACCAACGCCGAGGCCGCGAAGACCGCCGACACCCTGATCCTCACGGTCAAGCCGCAGGACATGGGCGCCCTCCTCGACGAACTCGCGCCGCACATCCCCGCCGACCGCCTCGTCATCAGCGGCGCGGCGGGCATCCCCACCTCCTTCTTCGAGGAGCGCCTCGTCACCGGCACCCCGGTCGTCCGTGTCATGACGAACACCCCCGCCCTCGTCGACGAGGCGATGTCCGTCATCTCCGCCGGCAGCCACGCCACCGCCGCCCACCTCGCCACCGCCGAGGAGATCTTCGGTGCCGTCGGCAAGACCCTCCAGGTCCCCGAGTCCCAGCAGGACGCCTGCACCGCCCTGTCGGGCTCGGGCCCGGCGTACTTCTTCTACCTGGTCGAGGCCATGACCGATGCCGGCATCCTGCTCGGCCTGCCCCGCGACAAGGCCCATGACCTCATCGTCCAGTCCGCGATCGGCGCCGCCGTGATGCTCCGCGACAGCGGTGAACACCCCGTCAAGCTCCGCGAGAACGTCACCTCGCCCGCCGGCACCACCATCAACGCCATTCGCGAACTGGAGAACCACGGCGTACGGGCCGCCCTCATCGCCGCCCTCGAAGCCGCCCGCGACCGCAGCCGCGAGCTCGCCACCGGCAAGAAGGACTGAGGCGAGAAGGACCGAGGTAACAAGGACCGGGACAACAAGGACTGCGGCGAGAAGGACCGAGAGCCGCCACGAGGGACTGCCGTGCGGCTAGCGCGCCGCGTTCAACGCGGGCTGCACCGCGGCAGCTCCCGAGAAGGGGCCCGGCGGCAACAGCCCGATCGCCCGATAGGCGGTATCGACGATCGGCCGGGCGATCGCCCGAGCCTTCTCCGCTCCATGCCGCAGCACCTCCTCCACGTATCCCGGATCGACACACAACTCCTTGTGCCTGGCCCGCACGGGACTGAGCACGTCCAACACCGCCTCCGCGGTGGCCTGCTTCAGAGCGCCGTACGAATCGTGAACGGTTGCCAGTGACTCAGGGTTCCCGCCCGTGCACGCAGCGAGAATCTCCAGTAGATTCGCGACCCCGGGCTGCTCCTCCCGGTCGTAGACGACCTCCTGCCCACTGTCCGTCACGGCCCGCATGATCTTCTTCCGGATCACCTCCGGTTCGTCGAGCAGATAGACGATGCCCGCTCCGGAGTCGTCGCTCTTGCCCATCTTCGACGTCGGATCCTGGAGGTTCATCACCCGTGCCGCCACTTTCGGCACGGTCGCCTTCGGCACCACGAACGTGTGCCCGTACCGCTGGTTGAACCGCACCGCGAGATCCCGCGTCAGCTCCACGTGCTGTGCCTGGTCGTCCCCCACCGGCACCTCGTCCGCCCCGTACGCCAGGATGTCCGCCGCCATCAGCGCCGGATACGTCAGCAGGGACAGCCGCACACTCCGCCCGCGCACCGCCTCGCTCGCGACCTTCTCCTTGTACTGGATCATGCGCCGCATCTCCCCGTCGGTGGCCACGCACTCCATGAGGTACGACAGCCGGGTGTGCTCGTCGACATGACTCTGCACGAACACGGTGCACAGCTGCGGATCCAGGCCGGCCGCCAGCAACAGGGTCGCCGCCTGCCGGGTGAGCCGGCGCAACCGGGCCGGATCGTGGTCCACGGTCATCCCGTGCAGATCGACGATGCAGAACAAGGAGTCGGCCTGGTGCTGATCCACGGCAGCCCACTGCCGCATGGCCCCCAGGTAGTTCCCCAGTGTCAGGTGCCCGGTCGGCTTGATCCCGCTGAAGACCCGTGTCATTCCTTCTCCACCTCCTGGTCGGAGCCGCCGTCCCGAGCGGCCGACCCTCAGAGGTTCTGGAGGGAGATACACGAACGGCCGCCGAGGCGGCGGCCGTTGAATGCGTACGTGAACGCGGCCGCCGTCAGGCGGCCCACCACTGCTGGGTGCACGTACGCGTCGTCATGTCCTCCACCCTACGCTCCGGGGTGCCGTCCCACCGCGAGTTGACACACCCCAACCGGTTACGTAATGTTCTCCGAGTTGTCCGACGTGAGCGCCGACTCCGGTCGGTCCCCGGACAGCCATTCCGCAAGTACCTACCAGCAGTCGGCGATCCGTCGCCTTTTTGCTTCGGCATGCGTATGTGCGAAATGAAGGAATCCACGTTCGAAAGGACGCGGCCCCCGATTAGCTCGGAGGCCGGGAATCCGCTAAAGTCTCACTCGTCGGAACGGCCTACCAGCCGCGAAGACAACACCCGCTGACTGGGAATCAGACGCCGAAAGGATCTGATAGAGTCGGAACCGCCGGAAAGGGAAACGCGAGAGCGAGAAC